>JAUWRD010000022.1 GCA_030610765.1 Actinomycetes bacterium | reverse complement strand
GGCGCAAAGGGGGAGCATGTCAAGCGTGTGCGCTTTAAATTGAAGGGACGGGTTTGGGCTGAAAAGGACAAATATATAGATCAGGTAAGGTTCGTTAATGAAAAAGTGAAGGTGATGATCGACACGATTATCGCCAACTCTGATATCCCGCCAATAATACTTTTGCAAGGAGACCACGGTCCGGCCTCATCTATCTATACAGACAAAAAAGGAAATTGGCGAAATCCTACTGATCGTCAACTTAAGGAAAGGACCGGTATTCTAAACGCTTATTACCTTCCCGGCGGTAAGGACGCTCAACTTTACCCGACGATATCACCTGTGAATAGCCTGAAATACGTTTTTAACGCCTATTTTGACGCCAATTTTGAACGACTGCCTGATGAAACTTTTTACTCAAACTACCAGAAGCCGTATTTGTTCAAAAATATTGACGACCGCATAAAGTAGCCAATACGTAGGGGACGGTTAGGGGTGGAAGATATTGCTTGTAATTGATAGTCTAGATTAGTAGTTGCCTTCAACGGGCAGGTTTTGAGGGAAGTTTTTGAAGGGCTGGTGCTTGACCCGATGATCACAATTCATGAAGTGCTCAACACTCTAGCTATCATTTTGGAGGTCTTCGGGGGCATTGTCATCTTCTCAAGCGCCGTGGTCTCGCTTTTTGAATGGTTTAAAAACTATTGGCACGCTTACGGGCCGAAGACTGAATCAGTAAGAGATCTGAGATTGGTCTTTGGCGACCAGATTGTCTACGCTCTAGAATTCTTCATCGCCGGCGATATCATAAGGAGCGTATTGGCGCCAACACTTCAAGAACTTACAAAACTGGCAATTATCGTCGCAATCAGAACAGTTCTCCATTACTCATTGGTAAGATAGTGAGGGAGAAAACGCTGCTCCACGCAGAATTCATAAAGACGGCCAAAAAATTTAAAGATAAGCCCGCTTTTATCGATAAGACCACAGGCAAAGACGTTACGTATGAAAAAGCGCTTATTGCGTCTTTAATTTTTGCGGCCAAGTTCAAAAAATACAGCCCCGGTTTTATCGGAATCATGATACCGACTTCAGCCGGATGCGCCTTATCAATTCTCGGAGCCCTAATAAGCGGGCGAGTGCCAGTCTTAATTAATTACTCAGCCCCAGCCGACAAGAACGCCGTTTACGCTCAAAAAAAGGTTGGCTTTAAGACAATCATCACGTCTAAGGCGCTCTTGGAGAAGATCGGTTGCCCCCGTATAGACGGCATGGTCTTTATCGAGGACATAATGTCCAGCATATCGGTGGCCAACAAACTTTCGGCGCTATCTAAGTCGAAGCTTCCTGTAAAACTTCTTCTCAATCGTATTCACCTGGGCGACCCGAAAGACGCTTCGGTCATCTTGTTTACCAGCGGAAGCGAAAAAGAGCCAAAAGCTGTCCCGTTGAGCCATCTCAACATCAGCTCAAACATTGAGGGGTTAAGCGAAGCCTTTGATCTTGTGAATACCGACCGTTTTTTGGCCAGCCTCCCCTTCTTCCACTCATTCGGCTTAACGAGCGGCCTCTGGATGCCTTTGTTTTTCGGCATGACCATTATCACATACGCCAATCCTTTGGATTTCAAGGAAATTTGTAAGATAGCGCGGGAAGAAAAAATTACTCTCATGGTGGGAACGCCAAGTTTTTTCTGGGGGTACTTGAATAAGAGCAAAGCTGGCGATTTTAGTACCATCCGCATCGCTTTGGCCGGCGCCGACAAATGCCCCGACGCTTTGCGTCAGGCGTTCCTGGAAAAACACAACATCACTCTCTTTGAGGCATACGGGACCACTGAGACCTCGCCTGCGATATCTGTCAACGCGCCTGCTTTTAACAGACCGGGAAGCGTCGGCAAGGTCTTGAAAAACGTTGAGGTCAAACTTGTGAATATCGATACCGGAAATCAGATCGCTACTGGAGAATCGGGCAAAATTCTAGTCAAGGGAGATCTCGTCATGGAAGGATACTATGACGACCTGGAAGAAACGTCACTTAGATTGCGCGACGGTTGGTATGACACAGGAGACATGGGGTTTTTTGACGAGGACAACTATCTCTGGCACGCAGGTCGACTCAAAAGGTTTGTAAAAATTGGCGGCGAGATGATCTCGCTCGTCAAGGTAGAAAATGAGCTTGAGAAGCTCCTGCCGCCCGATATTGGCTGTTGTGTCGTTGAAGTACCTGACCTAGTGAAGGGCGCAAATATTATCGCAGTCGTCACAAAAGAAGTAGAGAGCCGAAAGCTTATCAAGGCTTTAGCGAAAGAGCTGCCCGCCATAGCGGTACCAAAGCGATTTATCGTTATCGAAGAGATGCCATATATGGGAAGCGGTAAGATCGATTTTCGCGCTGTCACGGCCATGGTGAAAGACTAGCTTAGGTACCAATGTTCAATAGCAGAAAATAAGAAAGCAGGAGGGCTTGTGGCTTATAAACCGATTCGAGACTACGGTTTAATCAGTGATTCGCATACAGCGGCTTTAGTCGGCATTGACGGAGCCATTGATTGGCTTTGTTGGCCGAGATTTGACTCACCGGCAATCTTTTGCTCGATACTCGACGACAAGGTAGGCGGCTATTTTTCGATCAAGCCAACGGGCGATCACAGTTCATCACAAGAATATATCTCCAGCACGAATGTTCTAGTCACAACCTTTGAGCACGACAACGGGCGCGTTGAGGTAACTGACTTTTTGTTGACCGACGATGATGACCGGGGGCTTTATAGAATAATTACATGTTTATCCGGTGAGATGGAAGTTGCGGTTGAATTTAAACCAAGACCAGATTATGGCCGGTCGACTCCCCTTTTGAATGCGCAAGACGGCAAAATAACCTTCGACGACGGTCAGGAACCACTAGAGCTCATCAGTGATTTCCCGCTAAAAGTTGCGGAAGACGCGGTCGCCAGCGGAGTGCTTGTAGTTAAAGCGGGAGACAAACGAGCTTTTGCCTTGGGAAAAGCAAATGGTGTTGAAAATTCGATCACGTCAATTGAGAAACTGCTCGAGGCCACGATTGATTACTGGAGAGAATGGACGAGCGCGTGCACATACGTAGGTCCCTGGAGCGAGTGGATAACCAGATCGGCTCTGGTCGTTAGCGCGCTTACATATAAACCGACGGGGCTAATTGTAGCCGCTCCCACTACTTCTCTGCCTGAAAAGATTGGTTCGAAGCTGAATTGGGATTATCGCTACATGTGGCTAAGGGACGCGGCCATGGTCCTTGAGGCCATGTTTCACCTCGGACACATGGGCGACGAGGGAAAAGACTTCTTGAATTTCCTTGCCAAACAGGCGGGGAAAGATCCATCGGACCTTAAAATTATGTATGATATCGACGGCCAACTGTTGAAGGGCGAAGAAATTATTCCCGAGCTTGAAGGATATCGCGGTTCATACCCGGTGCGGATCGGTAATGAGGCCAGCAACCAGGTACAGCTGGATGTCTTTGGTGAAATCCTGCTAACCGCAAAGCGATACGTTGAGGTCGTCGGGGAAATTTCTCCTGAACTTTGGGAGTCATTAATTGCGCTGGCCGATTACGCAATAGATAATTGGCACCGCCCGGACAACGGTATTTGGGAAGAACGCGGAGACCCCAGGCATTATACGCACTCAAAAGTGATGTGTGCGGTCGGCATCCGGTCTGTTCTGGACATTCAAGAAAAAACAAAGTATCCGGCTCCGGTAAAAAAATGGAAGACCGCTCTCAAGAAAATGAGAGAGACCATTATCGAGCGCGCCTGGAATGATGAAATTAAAAGCTTTACCAAGGTTTTTGACTCCGATGAAATTGACGCTAGCCTTCTTCTGATGAGCGTCTATGATTTTCTACCCGCAACTGATGAGCGCTTGAGATCAACCGTCGACCACCTCATTCATAACCTTGGCACCAAAGGATTGATGTGCCGTTTTCAGTGGGCTGGTGAAGAAATAGGCGAAAGTGAGGGCGCTTTTACAATCGCCAGCATTTGGTTGGCCATCCATTTCATAAAACTAGGTAAGCTTGATTTTGCCGAGGAGTATATTCAGGCCCTGATAGACAGCGCTAATCACGTAGGGCTTTTTGCTGAAGAACTCGATCCGAAAACCGGTGATTTTCTAGGAAACTACCCGCAACTTTTTGTCCACACGGCACTGATCGACGCGATACATGATTTTAACAATGCGACACGAAAAAAGAATGCCGATAACGATTAGGTTTCCCCATCCATATGCATGACACCTTTAATTTGATAAGCCTGTTTTTTCTCGAAAGCTTTTCCGTACTCCGTAAGACTCATGTCGTCGGTAATAACACTATTTAAGACTCCCGGCCATAGACCATTTACTTTTTTTGACGTCTCGATGGCCTCCTCAAAATGAGTGCGGGCTGAGCTGACACTTCCAAAGAGCACGCGATTTCCCAAAACAATGTGATTGTTCAAGCAACCAAGGCAAATCTGAGCGCTATGATCGCGCGCGGCTACGCCCAGCAAGCACATAGCCCCATCTTGATTCAATATGTTGATCGCCGAGAAAGCAATGTCGCTATTGCCTGTAGCCTCAAAAATCAGTCCAGGCCAGCCAGCGTCATTTGCGAACTTTTCTATCGTAGTCTCCGTAGCGCCAACATATTTGCCTCCCGTCTTTTTGACGGTCTTTGCTTTTAGACTATCTGAATCGGCAATATCAAACGTATAGACTTCATATCCTTTTGATCTGAGTGCCATCGTCAGAAATAGACCGAGAGCGCCCGCGCCCAAAACAAGAATTTTTCCCGGACTCCACCCCTCAAGACGTTGTTGAATTTTCAGGGCCTGGTCAATAGCTTTTTGCGCAATGCTCATCGGCTCGATTAAGGCCCCCATATTGCGCAACTCAGGGGTCAATTTTACAAGGTTATCCGGAGATTCCTTGAAATACTCGGAGAGAAAACCATGGGCCTTCTTGATTCCACGCTCCTGGTAATTTTTTAAAATCCCCTCTTCTAACAGTCGGAACTACCAGCTCGCCCACTTGAACGTCGGTCACTTTCGCGCCAATCTCCACTACCTCGCCGACAGCCTCGTGACCAATGACCAAAATATCCTCATTCTCAGGGGCCTCACCATACGCCCCTTGATTGATCTCAATATCCGTGCCGTCTATGCCCACGCGTGAAGTCTTGATCAATATCTCTGAATCATTAATCACGGGTTTTGGTATATCCAGCAAACTGGCGCTATTCTTAATTAGAGGTTTGACTGCCACAGCTCTCATAATCATTTGTTTTCCACGCGGCACAATTTGCTAACCGTTTTCAGGTATAATTATTATGGATCTTGGAAGAGGTGATCTAATTGGCGCAATGCCCCGTTTGCAGTCTCGAAGTAGATGATCTAGATAAGCACATTGAAGAGAACCACCCTGACGAATGAGCTCGCCTACGGGGTGCAAAACAAACGATCAATCACCAGGTCTTTAAGGTCATGCGTAATATATTAATTTATTTAATATTTTTCAAATATCTTAGTTTAATTGAAGGCTCGTGCGGAATATTTAAAATCAGCGATGACGGAGGATGTCCTTGATTTTAAGTAGTGAAGTTGTGATTCTCGGAGCAGCGCTCGGAGCTGTTGTTTTTCTTTTCGTAACAGACCACCTCTTCCGTAAACGAGAGCAACTAGCCGAGGAAGCGCTTGAGGAAATAAAAGAGAAAACCGGCACTCAAGTGTACCTGGAACTCAACGAAGAAGGCGACGACGCGAATCTAGCGGCTTAGAACCCCACCAATTTCCACTTGCAGCTCCTGAACAGAACGACTTTCGGCAATCTTAAAGGCCCTAATCCGAGGCACGTTTTTATCCCTGAGCGAGCAAATAACATAGATCAGTTCAAGATCCCCGGCCTCCCTGATATCTGTTGGAGAAGGATAAGCCTCAGTCGCGGGATGTGAGTGATAGGAGGCGATAAAATCAACTTGATCAGACCGCATCTTCCTAATCACGTTAAAAGTTTCACTGGGGTCTATTTTATAAGTTATCTCACTGGTATCGGAATTTTCTGTCTGATAAATATGAGTCGCTGTTTGCTTGTGACCGCCGATCATTCCACAAGCCTCGCGCGGCGATTCTCTCCGCGATTGCTCAATAATCACGTCAACTGATTCTTGGCTTATAAGGAAGGGTTCTATTTTAGACCGCCTGCCATGTAGTGCAAGAACTCCATTTTGTCTCCGGTCCCCAATTCCAACTCGCCGTATTTTCCTTTTGGAACCAATTCCCCGTTGATCTCAACCGCGACCATCTCTGGACGCACATTTTTGGCCTCAAGCACTTGGGACACGGTTGTCGCCGCTTCGATCTTCTCTTTTTCTCCGTTTATTTGAACATCAATCATCTGCCTAATCTCCTAAACCACATCTTGTTTTACCAAAGCGGACCTTTAAAACGCTTACTTACTTCTGCGGGATCCTCCGTCCATATGCGTTCACTCAAATACTTCCAGGCGCCGTCTGGAAAAACCGTTACGATTACCCCGGACTTCATTGTCTCGGCTATCTCTAGCGCTTTAAAAATTACAGCGCCAGAAGAAATACCGGCTAAAATAGCCTCTTCATCTGCCAAGCTTTTTAAAGCGATAAAAGCTTCCTCGTCTTGCACAAGGTCATTGTCGCTCAAAATACTCATGTCTAGTATAGCGGGAATAAAGCCATCTGAAAGGTTTCTGAGTCCCTGAAGGCCGCCGTGAGGATACGGTTGAACAGCGACGATTCGCGTATTCGGGTTAACTTCTAAAAGTCGTCTTCCTACTCCCATAAGCGTGCCGGCTGTGCCCAGGCCAGCCACAAAAACATCAACACGGGGCGTTTCCTTAAGTATCTCAAGGGCGGTCGTTTCATAATGAGCGCGGGGATTTGCTTCGTTACTATACTGATCAGGCATGAAGTAGCTGCCATCAGCCCCGATCTCTTTAGCTAATTTAATGGCCCCGTTTGTCCCCAAATCTCCATCGGAAAGTATAACTTCTGTCCCGAAAACCTCCATGAGCTGTCGTCTTTCCACACTAACATTCTCCGGCATGACCGCTTTGAGTTTATAGCCTTTATATTTTCCTATCATCGCAAGCGAAATGCCCGTATTTCCACTGGTGGCTTCGAGGATAGTGTCGCCGACTTTGAGTTGCCCGGACTTTTCACCCGCCTCGATCATGTAAAGGGCAATTCTGTCCTTCAGGCTGCCGCTCGGATTTTGGCCTTCAAGCTTCGCGTATATTTTCACTGCCGAATTTGGATTCATTCGGCTGATCTCAATCATAGGTGTATTGCCTATCAAGCTTAAAAAGTTCTTATGAATCAATAACTCTCCTCTTTTAGTCAGGTTCAATATCAAGCTTCAAAAAGTTTGATCTCACAAGGAGACCGTCTCACTAGCTTATCAACAGCCGAGCCTACCAGCAACCTCGATAAAGCCGACTGCTTGGCTCGAGAAATGATCAGTATATCGACAGTATACTTGGCAATGGCCGCCAAAGTACACTCTACAAAATCGCCTTGCTCTAGCGTTACCTCGCAGTTGACACTTTTTGTTTTTGCCAATTCCTCAATTTCCGACAATTGCTGGAGCGCCTGATTCTTGTATTCTGCCGTGACCGCGTCTTCCAATTCCTGCGACGGTTTTTCGCCAATAAACCCTATATCGGTTAATCTCTCAAATATTGCTCCGGGAACGCTTGAGTCCAGAACAAAGAGCACTCTTAAGGTCGCCCCTTGTTCTTTAGTGAAATCCAAAGCCATTTCGATAGATTCCGGAGCCTGTATAGACGTCGAAAGCGCGAATAAAAAAATCATCAGCTTAAATCCTTATATTAATAAGCGGCCAGTAGTATTTTGCCATAAGAACGAAAACAACCCACGCGCACAAATCGAGGAGTAGCCCGACCTTAAGCATGCGCTTGGGATCAATATAACCAGATGAATAGGCGATCGCGTTGGGCGGATTGCCCATCGGTATTGCGAATCCGAGACCAGCGGGAACGGCTATCGCAAATACAATGACTCGAGGATCAATGCCGTGTGTATCCGCGATCCCCAACCCGACCGGGACAAGCATTGCTACGACCGCCGCGTTACTCATCCCCTCGGTTAGCAGGATAGATATAAATGCAAGCACTATGATTATGATCATCGGGGAGGTTGTCCATCGAGTGATTAGCACTTGAGCCAACCAGGCGGCGGCACCTGTATCCTCTAATGCAAATCCCAGAGCTATTGCCCCACCGTACATCAGAATTATTCCCCAATTCACATACCCTTCCAAATCTCTCCATTTAACCAACTGAAAAACAAAAAGAGCGACAACCGCCAAAATAGCGATGCTCGCGAGTTCAACAGCACTTCCCAAAAAGACCCAGGCTGCGACAGTTAAGAGCATAATGAAACCCACCATCCGCTCCTCAATGCTTGGCTTGCCCATTTGCTTATTGCGTGCTTTTAAGACATCAACGGCTTCTTCGACGCTGTCGATATCCGATGGAAAAAATCTGTTTATCACAAAATAGGCAATTATCAGCATCGCGAAAACCATGGGCACGACCGCTATCATCCACTCGAAAAAACCAATAAATTGACCTGTGGTTTGCTTCAAAATACCAACAGCCAGCGCATTGCGGGCACCGCCGAGAAATGTCCCGACTCCGCCGATTGCCGCACCCCAGGCCAGAGATAAGAAGATTGCGTGTCCGAAGTTACCCTTGCGGGGTTTTGTCCCTAGAGCCCGTACTATCTCAATGATTATCGGAAAGAGCATGGCGGCAACAGCGTGTTCGGGCATCCAAAAAGAGAGAAAAGCGGGAACGATCAGCGCACCCAATAGAAGTTGTTTGGGACTCCCGCCAAATTTGCTTAAGAAAAAAAGCGCTATCCGACTCGATAAGCCGGTTTTCATCAGCGCGGCCGCCAAGATAAACGCCCCTAGAATAAAGAAGACAGCCTGGTGTCCGAAAAGAGCAAAGGCCTCACCGCTTTCCATGACCCCGAGCAGTTGAATAAGCGTAATGGCGAGCAAGCTGGTAACGGCCAACGGGATCAACCTCGTCAACCACAGAATTAGACAGATAACAAAAGCTGCCAGCGTTCTCTGACCGTCAACTGTCAGACCCGTTGGGGTCGGCCAGGCCAAAAGGATCCAAAACAATAATCCTAAGCCGATAAATGCGAACCACCGATAACTTCGAGACAATAAGACGAGGCCTAGGGGTCGGGAATCAACAACCACATCGGGGTCGTCTTTCTCACGATCGGAATCAGTCAACAGCCACATTAAAACCCGCTTGGTGTTGAGTCATCATCTACACTTCGGACTCTTAAGCGTCGTCTAAAATTTGAAATACTATGAGCTATGCGACCACCGTGCTTCGACTTAAGGACGCGCTGCCATTTTTGTTGCAACGGAGCCTCCCCACCAAAGAAATGTCCATCAATAGCGTTAAGCGCTAAGTTGAAATGACTGATCCATGTTGGCGATAGTTTATTGCGTTTCAGCGATTGCTGCAAGTGTACATATATGGGGGCTACGTCGCTAAGCAGTTTTGCGCTATCCATATTTTCGTCAAAACCCATCCTATAGATGGGAAGAGTTGGAATAACCCCCATGGCAGTTAAGTTGCTTATGCCTTTATTGGTGGATTCGATTGATTCAAGACCAATAATCAAGTTAGTCACGACCGCGCTGCTGGGAAATATCTTAGCGGCATAACGAAGCGCCTCAAAATACCGGTCTCTTCCCAATAATCTCAATTTGCCAGGGGCTATCCTACTAAAAAGTTTCGTATCATAAGCTTCGATGTTGTAAGCGATCGAATCTACTCCCATGGCGTAAGTCGCGTCAATCCACTTGTCTTCACCTGGAGGCTGAGCTTGAACACATACCAGAACATCAAACTTTTTCTTGATCGCGTGAATATATGGTTCAAGCAAAGCTATCCCGCCGTCTGCGGTATCGGTATAGCCGACGTTCAGGCAGACAAACTCCGCCGCGCCTTCGTCCAGCGCCGCCTCAACAGTTTCAACCACTTCATCAACTGTCCAGGCTCGCCCCTTTTTTGACTCCAGGTCACAATAATGACAAGCGATGTCTTGTTTGATAAATTCACAAACCGGCGTTGGGGAAATTGCTAAATACCCAGCGTACGCACGGCCTATCTCGACCATGGGCACGCCCGACGTAGTCTTTTTATCGTAAAACTCGGGCAGAGACGGGATCCAAACTTCAACCTTCTCGTCGCGGCCAACAATATAAAAGCGGGAACCCTCTTCAATAAGCGTATAGGGCCGATCCTCGGCCAGACACTCCAGAACAGGAATATTAACGAGTACATTTTCAGGCAACACGATCTCTAATTCGAGGGCGGCGCCTGTCTCTTTAGAGAGTTTGATCCGACGCTCGATTTCCGCGCAGCCTAACGCCTGGCGGGAAATTTTTACGCCCCGAATCATTAACTCAAGCTTGAGGTAACCCGGATTCCTTATTGTTGCCGTATCGCTCACTCATCCACGCCTTTCATGGCATCAATCAAAATGCGCGCGACTTCTGGTCTGCTAAACTCTTTTGGAGGCGCCTGTCCTGCCCTCAACATCTCGCGCACCTTAGTTCCCGACAATGAAATATGGCTTTCGCTTCCATGCGGGCATGTCTTATACGAAGCCATACCGCCACATTCTTTGCAGTGAAACGCATAATCAAAAAAGAGCGGTGTAATATCAAGCTCACCCTTGTCAAACTCATCAAATATGTAGTGAGCGTCAAACGACCCGTAATAATCACCAACACCGGCATGGTCGCGCCCGACAATAAAGTGAGTGCAGCCATAGTTTTTTCGAACGATGGCGTGGAAAATAGCTTCGCGAGGGCCGGCGTATCTCATCGCCGCAGGCAAAACACCCAAGACTATTCGATCTTTCGGATAATAGTTTTCGATCAAAGCCTCATAACAGCTCATCCGGACATCAGCCGGAATATCATCTTTTTTTGTCTCCCCGACAAGCGGATGCAAAAAAAGCCCGTCGACAATTTCCAAAGCGCATTTTTGAATATATTCGTGAGCTCGATGTACAGGATTTCTGGTCTGAAAACCAACTACTCTTTTCCACCCGAGCTTCTGAAAAAGCTTACGAGACTCGCTAGGATCTAGACGATATTCTGAAAACTCCGCGTGCGACGGCCTCTCGAGCATCGTAATTTTGCCGCCAAGCAGACGATCCCCGCAATCGTTCAAATATTTAACTCCAGGATGTGCCGAGTCTTTTGTACCATAAACCAGCTCAGCTTCTTTTTCTTTGTCGTAATCGTAAATATCGGTCAAATGCAAGATAGCGATTGCGGTATCCGAGGAGTCAACAAGAGCAACATCTTGTCCGTTTTTCAACGATGACGCTTCTTCTTCAGTGACCGCCAGAGTTACGGGAATCGTCCAGGGAAGCCCGCTATCCAGCCTCATACGATTGACTACACTCCTGTAGTCAGCGGAATCCATAAAACCCTCTAACGGGCTAAAAGCTCCAACCGCTATCATGTCGAGATCGGAGATCTCTCTTGAATTCAGCTGGATCTTTGGTAGAGACCCGAGTTTTTCACGCCAATTTTCTCTTTCCTTGCTGTCCGCTAATCGATCTATTAACTGTCCACCGTGCGCCTTTATTGTTTCCATTTACCACCTTCCGGATTCTTTAGCTTTTCTAATAATTATGTGAATTGATTTATCATCTTCGACAATGTCAATAAGATCGTTGCCTGTCTGTTTGCACCATTCAGGCAAATCTACTTTGCTTATCTCGTCGGTCGTAATGATCTCAAGCGTTTGCCCAATATCCATGCCCTCTAGTTTCAGGGCCGTTTTCACGGCCGGCAGCGGACACATTAGACCAGTTGTATCTAGCACATCGTCTATTTTCTGATTCTCTTTATCCAAAACTTTTACCTACTGTGCTTGTTCTTTTGCGTGCAAACCGCATTCTTTTTGATCTGGCCTTTCCCACCACCAACGGCCTGCTCGAATATCTTCGCCAGCCTTTACCGCCCTAGTGCATGGCGCGCACCCGATGGACGGATAACCCTGGTCGTGAAGTAAGTTATATGGAACCTTGTTTTCTTTTACATAAGCCCATATCTGGTCCTCCGACCAATCGATTAGAGCGTTTACCTTAATTAGATCATTGCCCTCATCGTGCCCCACCTTTGGAATGTCGGTACGGGTCACTGCCTGTTCCCGCCTAAGGCCGGTTATCCAGGCATCAAGACTTGCGAAGGCTCGACGCAGCGGTTCCATTTTGCGAACATTGCAGCAGAGCTTTCTTGATTCAATGGATTGATAGAATAGATTAGCGCCATTCTTACTCTCCATCTCCTCAACTGCCGCTGTCTGAGGAAACATAACCTCAAATTCTATTCCATATTTATCCCTGGCCGCGTCCATAACATCATACGTTTCCTGCGCCAATCGCCCAGTGTCCAAGGTGAAAATTCTCGCTTTAGGATTGATCTTTGCCAACATATCGACAAGCACCATATCTTCAACCCCAAAACTACAGGCTAGGGCAATCTTGTCCCCATACGTCTCGAGCGCCCAACTCAAGGCATCTTGCGCGCTTTGATTCTCGAACTTCTCAAAATCCATTCCTCGTGTCCCCCTAAATTGAGTTTATATTATCAGGAACTGTTACTTTTTCACTCGCCTTGCGCTCAGCTACGTCTTTAAGTTCGAGCTGACGAGCGACAAGGTCGGCAATAGTGACAGAGCCTAGATAATTCCGTAGCTTTACTTGTGATTCCCGCCAAAGCTCCTGTATTACGCATTGCGAAATTTCCCGGCAATCATGATCTCTCGAGCTAATACAATCCATATCTATAAGAAGGCCATCAAGAGCCTCGATAACCTCAAGTACGCTTATTTCTGCCGGTTGCTTCGCCAAACCACACCCGCCGGACGCTCCTCTTTGACTATTAATCAGCCCGGCCCGTTTCAATACTGTAATTTGCTGCTCCAGAAATCTTTCTGGAATACCTTGGCAAGCAGCTATCTCTTTGGCCCCGACAAGTCCGCCACCGCTCCTTGACGCCAACTCTATCATCGCGCGGAGACCATATTCGGTTTTGGAAGAAAACTTCATGAAATCACCTAGCAAACCCACTCATAATCGGTCAACTCAGTAATGGTCGGATTCTTTCCGCAAATCGGGCAATCGGGATCTTTGCGAATACGCGTCTCCCGGAAAGTCATATCGAGGGCATCTAAAATCAATAATCTGCCCGAAAGCACTTTGCCCTTGTCTATTATCAACTTCAAGACTTCGGTTGCCTGAATAGTGCCTATGATTCCAGCCACGGCCCCTAGGATACCGGCTTGCGAGCAATTCGGTACACTTCCAGGTGGTGGTGGTTCTCTAAAAATGCAACGGTAGCACGGTCCAACATGCGGCAGGACAGTAAACGCCTGACCGTCAAATCTTAAGATCGCGCCGTGCACTAATGGCTTCTTGGACATAACCGCGGCGTCGTTCACTAAAAAGCGCGTCGGAAAATTGTCGGTGCCGTCAACGATTATGTCGTAATCGGAGATAATATCCATAATATTTGTTGAATTGACAAAAGTCTTGTAAGTCTTGATTTTGATATCCGGATTTATCGCCGACAACTTCTCGCTTGCCGAGTCTATCTTGGGACGACCAATATCTGTTGTATGATGCAAAACTTGCCTTTGCAAATTGCTAAGGTCAACTTCATCGTTGTCGACAATACCGATCTCGCCGACACCAGCTGCTGCCAAATATAGAGCCGCAGGCGAGCCAAGGCCACCAGCTCCCAAAATTATTACTTTGGCTTTTCCTATCTTTTGCTGGCCCTCTCCCCCGACTTCCGCCAGAATTATGTGCCTGCTATATCTTTCGATCCAATCTTCTGAATAACTCATCTAATCACCAGTTTTATCCTTTTTTCCGCCGCGACCTGATGTCGCCGGCCATTGCTTGCAGTTGCTAGCTCTTTCTGATCATCACTCGAAAGAAGTCGCCGTCTTCCTTCTTGACCTTTATGATTTTGTGACCTTCCTCTTTAACACTGCGAGGAACATTTGCGATGGGGTCACCCTTGTCTAAAAGAATCTCTAGCGTCGATCCCGCCTGCATCTCTTCAAGTTTGAGCTTGGTCTTCACGAAATTTATCGGACAGAGAACCCCGCGAAGATCTAAGTTATCATCAATTTCATTTTCGCTCACAGCACTCGCCTCTTTACTTCATCGAGCCCGACCCTGTTAACAGTTACGCCGAGTCTTTCGCCCCTTTTTCCCTCTTTTTTATAGAACTCAAGCACAGACCTGATTAAGTCCAGTGCTTTTTCAGGGGGGACGAAATCCGCTAATTTCTTCCCTAACTCAGGATGGCGACCAAACCTGCCCCCGATATACGCGGCCAACCCAACTCGTTTGGGCACCCAAGCGTCGGTCGGACAACTCTTAATACAATCACCGCAATAAATACATTTGCTTTGATCTCTTATCGGTAAACCATTTTCCCCCATCACGATCGCGCCTTCTTTGCAGGTAACCTCGCAGACCCCGCAACTATCACAATCTGCTTCGATCAACTCAGGGTCAATTTGTCCCTGATAACCGAAATCGTTCTCTTGGGGCTTCGGGCAACACGACGTGCAGCCCGCGATAGCTACTTTAAACTTATGGGGAAGATCTAATCCTTCTGCTCGCCCAAAAAACGTCTCATCGACCTCTAAGCCGAGACCAGCAGAATCAACCAGACCATTCGGACAAATACCCGCTCCGGGACATGCTGTCGCCACTCGAAAACGAGGACCACAAGCCCCAATCCTTAAGCCCGCTTCTTCAAGCTCATCTCGGGCCGTCTGTATCTGGTCGAACGTCACGCCTTGTATTTCTATCCCTTGCCTGACCGTTAAGTGCAGCTTGCCATTGCCGTATTTTCTCGAAACTTCCGCTATTTTATTCAAGTGATCGGCACTGATCTTGCCGACCGGGGTTCTAAGTCTGATCGCGAAAAAATCCTTTTCTTTTTGCTTAATCAAGCCGCCCGATTTCATGGCGCTTAAATCTATCGTTTTTGGCAGAGTCACTTTATCTAATCTTTCCCCTCTAAAATCTCAAAAAGTTTCACTTTTGCTTCATCCATTAAACTCACACAAACACCAGTATGACCAGTGAATTTACCCTCTACTATCTCTGAGCAACGCACCTTCTTTTTCTCTTGTTTGAACCAACGATAATACTCGGCGCTTTTTTTATACGCAAGTCCTTTTTGATCAATATCTTTAGGGTCTGTCCGGCCAAAAACTGAACCGATCACCAACACGCCTCCTGTGAGCATCCCACAGAGGTCGCGACGGCCGCCAATACCCGCGCCAAAGGGCGTGGCTATCTTTACAAGGCTGGTGTCGCCCCCAAGGGTAGACATCGCGCCGTAAACCATCGTTTCAGCGCAATTGTATCCCTTTTCAAAAAGACTTGATGTATCAAACACATCTCTGGAGTTCATTGAATATTTTCCTTGCCTTCCCTGAAACCGGTTGCATTTCCTAGATAATCAGTCGGAATTATGCTCTTTGACATTTTACTCAACGATTCCGGTGTTGTCAATTCGTATTGATGGCAGAAATTTGCGCCTTCTTGATCGATTGAATTACGCTCGTTTTAAATATTTTTTTGGGCCTCCTTAGCTTGAGGTTTTTGACGGTTAGTAAAATACCAAGGTTCCAGTCGTTAAAACCTTGAACATATGGGAATCAATCACTTTGAAGAAAGGAACAAAAAGACTTGCGCCAAAAAAGAGTTAATTTAGAGCTGATCGCTGAAAAAAAGGCGTCCATAACCTTGTTCACTTCCACAATCGTGGCAGTCGTTGTTTTTATGATGGCGACAACGGTAGCCATGGCCTCCAGCACCGCCGCCAAATATATCATTCTGCCTAAACTAAAAGATAGCAATCTTGATCGAATGCCGGAGAGAACCAAAATCTTTGCGGCTGATGGAACTTTGCTCTCAACCCTCTACCACGAAAACCGGGAAAGAACTTCTATTGATGAGGTTCCAGATAACATGATTAGGGCGACCGTGGCCATTGAAGATCAGCGCTTCTTTGAACACAAAGGTGTCGACGGTCGCAGCATGGTGCGCGCTCTTATAGCCAACCTGAAACAGGGTGGGATCGTGGAGGGCGGATCAACCATCACCCAGCAGTTAGTAAAGAACCTCTTTCTTAATAATGAGCGCACCTTCGATAGAAAATTCCGCGAAGCTATTCTCTCGTATCAGCTTGAAGAACGGTATCCAAAGTTGAGAATAATGGAGCTGTATTTGAATACGGTTTACTTTGGAAATGGCTCTTATGGCATAAAAACAGCCGCTGAGATGTACTTCGATAAAGAACCAAAAGAACTGACGCTCGGTGAATCAGCCCTTTTAGCGGGAATGCCAAAAGCTCCAAGCCGTTTTTCGCCATATCTGAACCCGACAGAAGCTATCGAGAGACGGGGTCAAGTCTTAAGACGGATGCAGGAAATGAAGTTTATCACCCCCATTGAAAAGGATGTAGCCGGAACCGAAGAACTTAAGCTGCGGCCGACCGAAGCCAGAGTCGAGCTGGCGCCGTATTTTGTTGAATATGTACGTCAGACCCTAAAGAACCAATACGGAAAGAAGTGGCTCTACAGCGGCGGGCTTAATGTGCATACAACTATCGACCTTAAAATGCAGCAAGCCGCTGAAAACGCAATTAACAGCACTTTGAATCGACCGGGTGACCCAAGCTCGGCCCTCGTTAGTCTTGATCCGAAAACAGGTCATATTAAGGCCATAGTCGGCGGTAAAGACTTCGACGCGGACCAATTTAATCTTGCTGTTCAAGGGCGTCGGCAAGCCGGGTCAGCTTTTAAAACCTTTGTCTTGGTAACTGCCCTGACAAAAGGGATCAGCCCCAAAACTATTTTCGACGGGTCTTCTCCGATCAGTATTCCACTTGGGTGGGGGCAAAGCTGGTCCGTTAAAAACTATGGTGGCTCAAGCATGGGATCTATCCCGCTTTCGGAAGCGACAGTTAAATCAGTAAATGTAGTCTATGCTCGACTAATCATGAAGGTTGGAGCGGCCAATGTGAGTAGAATGGCGCATCGCATGGGAATCGAATCGCCTGTTGACGCTCTCCCGGCCATTGCTCTTGGCGGATTATCTAAAGGGGTGTCGCCGCTCGACATGGCCTCAGCTTATGGCACACTGGCGAACGAGGGCAAGCATGTCCAGTCAACCCCAATTACCAAGA
>JAUWRD010000076.1 GCA_030610765.1 Actinomycetes bacterium | reverse complement strand
CCAAAATATATGGTCAACGGTGGACAACAACAGGTGGAAATATTTCAGCGGAACATCAATGTCGACTCCGATGGTTTCCGGAACCATAGCGCTGATGCGCTCGCTCAACCCGGCGCTGTCGTTGACCGAAGTACGCAAGCTACTTATAGCCAGTGCCGATAAGACCGGCAGTGGCTCGCGTATCAGGCTGAACTCTTGGAAGGCGTCCCTAGCCGCTCTGGGCGACTCCTATGGCGTCAAAGGTAAGGTGGTCGACGACCGTGGCAAGCCTGTGAAGAACGCGACCGTCTCCGTCGATGACGAGGCCGACCTTGATGTGAAAACCAAGAAAGATGGTTCGTTTACCTTAGCAATCGTGCCACAAAACAGGCTGATTATTAAAGTAAAGCAGGGCCAAAAAGAGGGTCAAAGAACACTGCGCGCTTTGCCGCCGCGGACGTACACACACGAAAACGTAAAGTTCACCGTCCGGAAAAAGTCCTCTAGCACTGATGGCCGTACGCTAGGGGGAAAGACATTCACACTGATAGTGAAACCAAATCCCGAAATTGTTGATCGCTATGGTAATAGCGCTAGCGGGTCGATAAAAGAGTATTCAGGTCAAATAAATTTACGGGTCGTTGAGCGCTCAGATGGTGTTTCCGGTGGCTTTGGCCTTGTCGGCAACTTCCAAATCAATTCTAAAAGCCTGTCCATTAAGGGCAAGGTTAAAGAAAAGGTAATAAGTAACTGGTTTCCGATTCAATTGGGTGACAGCCGAGCCTATCCTCACGGATTCGATGTTGTCTACGACCAGACTATCCGCCATGAAGACGGCCAGGTAATCACAACCAAGGCTCTTGAGGAAATCCAGTCTCTTCGTGGAGAAATTGAAGATGAGCACACGGGCAGCGGATGGATTAGACTAGGTGGTGGCCAAAGATATATCTGGGAGTTGGCTGACTAAACAAACATAGGACCTCCGGCCCATAATAAATAGGCCAAAATCCCTATTTCAACCGAGACGGCCAATCTCTAACATTATGAGTGCGAACAGTTCCATCAAAAGCTTTTAGAGTCGGCGTCACCCTTTTGGGACATAACACACGCGACAAGCGGTGCGGGCCATATAGAGGTGGCGCTTACTCGTTTATCGAGAACTTTTAGCGGCGCTTCTCGCCCGCTCGCCGGCGTGCAAAATCTTTTTACGCAAGCGCAGGCTTTTGGGCGTAGCTTCAAGCAGTTCGTCATCTTCCAGGAAATCCAGACTTTGCTCGAGGCTAAGTACGGTTGGCGGTGTAAGTACTATACTGTCGTCCGAACCGGACGCCCGAACATTAGTTAGCTTCTTTTCTTTTGTGACGTTAATTCCAAGATCAACATCGCGTGAGTTAAGACCAACGATCATTCCTTCATAAACTTGGGTTTGCGGCGAAATAAAGACGACACCCCGACCCTGGGCATTATTCAGCCCGTAGCCAACTGCCTTACCGGTATCAGAAGAGTAAAGGGCACCATTGCGCAACCTCGGGATAGCGCCGCCTATCGGCTCATACTGTAGAAACAAGGAGCTCATCGCAGCCGTTCCTTTGGATAAGGTCAAAAGCTTGCTCCGAAGACCCATCAACCCTCTGGTCGATATACGAAAAAGGCACCTGGCCGTGCCGTCGCTATTGCTCTCCTGCGAGAGCAAGACTCCTTTGCGCCGACCTATTTCGCTGATAATGGCTCCGGCAAATTCCGTGTCGACATCTATAGTAAGTTCCTCAACGGGCTCGTGTTCCTTCCCGTCGATAAACTTCGTAATCACTTGTGGTTTGCCAACTTCTACCTCGAAGCCTTCCCGACGCAGATTCTCAATAAAGACTGAGAGGTGAAGTTCGCCTCGCCCGGAAACGATGAAATCACTATCAGGCCCCTTGTCCATTTTTAAGGCTACGTTTGTCTCGAGCTCCTTATTTATCCGGGCCAAGAGCTGGCGGCTCGTTACATATGTTCCTTCATTGCCGGCAAACGGCGATGTATTGGCAGCCATCGACATCTTCATCGTCGGCTCCTCGATCTCTATAGTATCAAGGGCCTCTGTGGCCGCACTGTCACCAATGGTCTCACCGATACCAGCGTTTTTGATGCCGGTCAACGAAACGATGTCACCGGCTTTTGCCTCGGCTACCTCTAGCCTCTTCAAACCAGCGCTGACATAGACCGTATCAACCTTCGCCGCCTCGCGCACTCCATCTTTCTTAATCAGAGTGACCGCATCGCCCGGTCTGACAACGCCGCGCGATATCTTACCAATGACATACTTGCCTTGATAATCATCTCGATCAAGCGCGGACACCAGCATCTGAAATGGCCCGGTCGCGTCGACATCCGGAGCCGGTACATATTCTACAATCGCATCAAAGATGGGACCCAAATCGGCTGGTCCGTCTAGATCGGGCTCCGGCTGATCCCAAGCTTTGCCGGCTCGGCAAACAGCATAATATACTGGAAACTCAAGTTGATCTTCATCGGTCGCCAGATCGAGAAAGAGATCGTGCGTCATCTCAATAACATGGTCAATTCGGCGGGCGTCTTTGTCTATCTTGTTGATAACCACGATTGGTTTGAGCCCCATCTCAAGCGCCTTTTTCAAGACAAACTTGGTTTGAGGCATCGGCCCCTCCTGGGCATCGATTACTAAGATCGCTCCATCTGCCATGCCAAGAGTTCGCTCAACTTCCCCGCCAAAATCGGCATGTCCCGGCGTATCGATAATATTTATTTTCGTTCCGTTGTAGGTGACAGCCGTGTTTTTAGCCAAAATTGTGATGCCGCGCTCTTTCTCCTGGTCGTCAGAGTCTAATATCAGCGTTTGCGAAAACTCCGCCTCATTTTCCCTAAAGGTTTTAGACTGCTTAAGTAGACCGTCGACGAGCGTCGTCTTTCCGTGATCGACGTGTGCAATTATGGCAACATTTCTAATATTCATTTATATCCTCTCAAAAAAATCACGGCATTAGCCGCAAACTGATGATTCTATAGGAATATCGACAACTTTGAAAGCTTTTGGGGAATCCCAGGTTGCTTATGCTGCCAAAAACTGGCAAACTAGAGCGAGAATACAACTCTCGTTTGATAAGGTTCGGTAAGGCTTTTGAGCAAACTAAAGTTTCTATTCACTCGTGGTCGGATTATTCTTGGCATCATCCTAATAGCAGTTGGCTTAAATTTAGTTATTCCCGGAATCTCACCCTATATCTACCTGAGCGTGGCACAGCAAACCCCGAAAAGCGTAGCGAAAAAAAGTACTGAACCAAAGAAAACGATCCGCGTCGACGGCAAAACTCTTGAGATACAAGGGTCAATATCAATTCCAAAAATCAAGACAACGGCAAATATTTTTGAAGGTGTTGAAAATACAAAACTCAAGTATGGGGTAGGTCACTATCCGAACTCTTCATGGCCGGATAAAAAAGGTAACATTGCCCTAACCGGCCACCATAATTTCGGTCACGACTACGGGCAGGGTCCACTCTTTTCGTTGCTTCACCTACTTAAAAAGAATGACAAAGTTTTTCTGAACTATGGTAAAAAAAGATATACATATAAGGTTCTCTCAAGACATATCGTTGAGCCAAATGAGATCGAGGCTTTTCGCAAGGCCAAGGACGACCGGCTGACCCTAATCACTTGCTATCCACCTTTGTCGACAGCAAAAAGAATTGTAATTGTGGCCAAATAAGCAAGAAACGTCTGATCGTGTTGCTCTTGAGCTTAAGCGTAACTTGGCAAAGTATTTCCGCACGCAAAAACTAAACTATCCTTCATTAATTATTACTAACAGAAGAGCGCGTCGTGAGGTCTTAGCGTGTTATTGCTAAAAGTTTGTCGCCTTCACCGACCAAGAACGTTTTTGGCCCGCTAAACATTTCCGGAAGATGCGGTGGATGTTTCTTTAACTCCCGGCGGAATTCAGATTCTTTCATAGCTGTGCAGACTATCGAACGCCCGAGTTGCTTCTCAAGACGTTTGAATACTTTCTTTAATTCTTTCTCGTCAATTTTGCCCATCAAACAAATGGGAATATCGCCACTCTTGGTTTCCTGCCCGGATGCGAACGAGCCATAAGTGAAAGCCAGTTTTATCCCAGAAACTTCAGCCAACTCATCCCTAAGAGCAGCTTCAACCCCAATGGTCTTGATCACAATTTTTTTGAGTTCCTCATATAGAGGATGTTCCTTGTCGATTGAGTACAGCTTGAGCTTTCCGCGTGGCTCGGATATAAGTATTCCAATCTCCTCGAGATGTGTTAACTCGCGGTGAAGAGTGCCTACAGACGTGCCGAATGCAGCTTGAAGTTGCCTGACATAGTAACTGGAGTCAGGATTTTCAAAAAACAAACGTAACATCATCTGTCTGGTCTTTGACCTAAAAAGTGCTAATGGCAGTTCGATTTTCTTGGTTTTCTTATTTTTCTTGTTCTCCACGATGAGAACGATTATACATAATATTCGAAATACCGTCAAATCGAACTCATGCCCCAAAAGTCCCTGGTCATATGGTGCGCTTTCCGCTTGCACAGTCCGTCGCTATCGCTATTTGGCTTATTAAATTACAATAGAGCCATAGTCAACCAAACAACCCCTCTTTTTAGGAGCATCACAAGCTATGACTCAGAATAAGATCTTTTTAAGAGATGATCTGATCAAATGCGCCGAGGGCGATCTGCCGGGAGCTGGTGTGCCCTTGCCTTTGCCAGATATGCTCATGGTCGACCGGATTACAAAAACAAACAAGCACTTGGGGGTTTACGAAAAAGGCGAAATAGTCGGGGAGCTAGACATATCTCCTGAACTCTGGTTTTTTCAGTGTCATTTCAAGAATGATCCAATTGTGCCGGGAAGCTTAATGATTGATGCGCTATTTCAGCTCATGGGCTTCTACTTGGGCTGGCGCGGCTTCATAGGAAAGGGGCGCGCGATTAGTTGTGAAAAAACAAAATTCATAAGAGAAGTCTCGACAGATGCCGACAAACTAATCTACCAGGTGAGCATAAGAAAGATCAGAGATGGCGCCAAGGTTATCGCAGTGGCAGATGGTTCTGTTTCGGCCCAAGGGCACATTGTCTGCACGGTCAAGAACTTGATGCTCACCCTGGCATAACAGGATTTGACCAATAGCAAAGTCTAACGGTGCTATCTATGAATCATCATCGGCTTGATCGTTCTCTTGGTTAACTAGTGTTTAGTCTGGGGGCGGGTAAAGCCACGCTTGCCAGTATCAGCCAAATGCCCGGTTTCTTAATCTTAATCATCAGCTCCTACCACGGTATCCACTTGTGACGGAGATAACAATTAAGCATAGCATCAAAGACTTTAATATCTTCCAAACACCTTTTTCTCTAAAGACCTGGATAGTCTAGCGCTTTGACAGTAAATTAAATGCAAACATCAGAAAGGCTTTATATGAAAGCACTAGGTTGGGCTATTCCTGGTCTTTTGGCTGTCGTGCTCGGAGCCTCAATCCTGACTGGCACTCAACAATCAGGACCACGAGTTATCCATGTCGTGGACGGCGACACCATCGAAGTTGAGTTTGACGATGGCCGAGTTGAAACAGTGAGATATATTGGCGTCGACACCCCCGAGATGGATGACAGACCACAGGGAGATCTGGCGAAACTCGCCAACAAACGTTTAGTGGATGGCAAAACAATCACTATGAAAAAAGATGTTTCTGACCGAGACCAGTTTGGTCGGCTGCTTCGATATGTATATGTCGACAAGGCTTTTATTAATGCGGAGTTAGTGCGCCTTGGCAGAGCCCGAGCAAAAGATTATCCGCCGGATACCAAACACTCAAAGCTACTTCACCGCCTGCAGTCTCAAGCTCAAAAAGCACGCGTAGGGCTGTGGGCAGCTCAAACTGAGGAAGTAGATATTGGAACCGCAACTCTCATCGGCAACGCGAATTCAAGGAAACTGCACGATCCGGCCCACGCGCTATGCGCAGACTCCATATCTAAAATGAGCGAAAAGAATAAGGTTCCTTTTAACTCAATTGAAGACGCTCAAGCTAACGGTTATGACCCCTGCCAGCTGTGTAAATCTAACTGAAATAAAGTGACGTAGATCACTGGCAAAAGCCGACCTTTTTCGTATAATGGCAAAGCAAAACAGATGAGAGAGGTCGATAATGAAGAGAAATCATATCCAATACGTTTTCCTGCTCTTCAACGTCTATATTGGTATTGTCTTCTATTTTTTTGTCCGCTTCTATCAAAACAGCGGCACAACGATCTTTTTGCGACGCCCGCCAAGTGTTGAGGCGTACCTGCCGATAGCCGCGCTCATGAGTTTGAAATATTGGGTCATCAGCGGCATCTTCGACCCGATTCATCCGGCGGCGTTGGCAATCTTGCTCGCAGCGATTATCTCGGCTGTCGTTCTAAGACGCGGTTTTTGCTCCTATATATGTCCGGTCGGCACGGTATCGGAAATAGCACATAAACTTGGTAACAAAATTCTTGTCAATATAAAGCTCCCGCGTTTTTTAGACATCCCGTTAAGAGCTCTTAAATACCTTGTGTTAGGCTTCTTTGCTTTCGCCGTCATCGGGATGAGCAGCCAAACCCTTTTTGCTTTTTCCAATAGCCCTTTTAATAAGCTCGCGGACGTTAAACTGCTGATGTTCTTTACCAATCCCTCCGTAGTGACAATCACGGTTTTGGTCTCCTTATTTTTATTGTCTTTAACTATAAAAAACTTTTGGTGTCGATATCTCTGCCCCTACGGCGCCGTGCTCGGCCTGCTGTCAAAAATTGGTGTTGTCAAGGTCGTGAGAGACACGGAGAAATGTATCGATTGCCACAAATGCGAAGAGAGTTGCCCCTCTTATATCAAAATCACGAAGAAAGAAAAGGTCACATCCGCGGAGTGCACAATGTGTTCCGAATGTATAAATGCCTGCCAGGAAACAAAGGCTCTACGTTTCAGAACTAATGTCACAAAAACTCTAATAAACCCCCGCACCTACGGACTCTTGCTCGTTGGCGGATTTTTAGCAGTGATCTTGATCGCACAGCTAACTGGCCACTGGCAAACAAATATATCGCCAGCTGAATACCAGCAAAGAATACCGGAGGCCGCAAGTCCTATCTATAGTCACCCGCAATAAGCGGATTAGCCACAAACCTCTAAAGCTTCTCCGCAAGCTTAAGCTCTAGACAACCCAAACATCTTGCCAAGCATTGGCATATGCAGCAACGTCGCGACCACATCTTTGCCTGTGGCTCTCTCAACTGCTTGCCTGTAGACGGCAAGCTGGGCGGCATATTTCTTAACATACTCACTCGCATCGGCCCCGACATAGCTTTTGTGATCGATGACAACATAGCCGGTCGGCGTCTCTAATAACATATCGACCCAGCCCTGCATGAGCTGATGCTCATCATTTATTAAGGTAATAGGCCACTCGCGCAACACTTTGGCTGCGGGGTAGGTTTTTTCTATAAATGTTTCTAAGCCTTGGTGAATCGTCAACAAATCCGGCGGAATAATTGATTTCTCAACTCCCCAGGCTTTAAGTAGCCTGGTCGCGATTTCAAGCTGACGTTCATTTGTTAGGTTAGCGGCATCCATCCCCAGGAACCCATGGACAGCATTACCGAGTGCCGGTGGATCCGGATTTTCTTTAACGTCTATCTGTCGGCCAAAATCAGCAATCGTTTCTACGACAACGTCTTCAACCTCACCGCTGTCTTCAAGGCTGCTTGGCCAGATGCGAGCGCGAGGATAGTCAGGAGGATCATCAATCTCCTGCGCTAAATAATTATCTTCTTCAGACTCTATCTTCTGCTCGCTCAGATCATCGGCCGAGAATTCACGAACCGTGATCGGGACAGAGCTACCCCCGACTTTTAGCTCTTGATCTCCGGCCTCAAGTGGCCATTTTAGAACTGATTTGCCCTCTTTATCAGAGAGCTCATCGAGCAACGCTGTCTCTAAACTGGTCTTTTTCTTGGTTACTTTCTTGCGCATCGCAAAAACCATACCGTCTCTTGCCCGCGTCATGCCGACATAGAGCAACCTGCGCGATTCCTGGAGCGCGCTTTCTTGAACGCTCTTCTCCTCGACCCTATCCGCCAGCTTATTCTCCAGCTCAGGCAGCTTGGCCTTAGGCCCGAACGACCCGGGCCAAAAACGAATTGAGCGATTAGCCAACGGGCGGGCCGGATCAAACTTAGGGGCCGGCACCACATTTACCCCGAAAGCACCAGCCCGGGGTCCAGAATTAAGTCCCGCCAGAATTACAACCGGCCACTCCAAACCCTTAGAGCCATGGTAAGTTAGCACCTGCACTGTTTTCTCTCCTGAGCCTTGTGCTTGACCGGGGCCTGTTTCATTAACATATGTAATGAATCCAGCCACAGTCGCGGCGGTGCGACGGGCCCGGCATTGGTCCAGATATTCACTGCAA
>JAUWRD010000168.1 GCA_030610765.1 Actinomycetes bacterium | reverse complement strand
AGCTTGGCTAATGATGAAATTAATGAGCTTAACAATCGGCGCCTCTTCAGAAACAGAGGTTATTCCATCTAGCGCTTCTCCGGTAGGACCACCGGCCAGCAGATCATCTGACATAGTTTCGGCCATTTTGTAGTATTGATTGATGCCCTCTTCTATGTCGTCATAAAGGCCGACAGCTGGCTCGATTTCGTATCCAGTAGCCATTTGGATGTCGTCAATAGCAAGGACATCGTCGGGAGAGGACATCATTAACACCAGTTTGCCATTGACAAAATCGACCGGCAGGACAGCGTACCTTCGGGCGAGGTCTTCCGGCACAACTGAGACCGCGTTGACATTTATTTTGCGTTCGTTTAAATCAACGTATTCGATCCCAAGCTGCCTTGCTAGCTTGGGCATAATAGTACCGATTTTTGAATAGCCCATCTCAACTATAACTTGCGTTAACGCCAGCCCGGTCAGGCGATGCACCTGAGTCGCGTCAGCAAGCTGCGTGGTGTCGACCACACCCGCCCTTACCAGAAAGAGACCTATTCTTTCAGATACCAATGACAAAATAAAAACCTTTCCTCTTATTTCCTTACCGCGCTGCCAGCAACTGCGGCACCGTCCATCTTTTTAACTTGCTTTACTCCAACTTTCAAAAGAGCCAGCAAGACGTTCTTCGCGCTTTTCCGATCGGCAACATCACAACAAATAACTTGTTCTTCTCGAGGGATTCTAAATTCTTTCTTCAGTTCAGCCGGTTTTGCCTGATCACTTCCCAGCCTGTTGAAAACCACAACAAAAGGGGTGTCTGTTAAGTTTTTCAATCGTCTGATAAGCTCCTTGGTCTCAGTTTCATTTGTTCGCCCCTTGGCATCAAAAACAACAACAAACCCAAGCAATCCCTTGGCCAGCCTCTCCCAAATGAATTGAAAACTTTCGTTTCCTGATAAAGCTACGAGATAAAGAAACGTGTCGGGGTCCACTTGCATCCGACCATATTCTACAGCGCATGAGCTGTCGGCTTTCTCCGATGATATCTCCTCTGGCGCGGTAAAAACATGTTGGCTCAGAGATTTTAAGAAAGTGCTTTTCCCTGAAGATTTTGAGCCCGTTACAATCACATTAACCAGCTTCATGTCATAACCCTTTCACAAAATCTATGAGCTCTTCGAGCGCGAGTACCGTCAAATGACGATCCATGTGCACCTTTTCAACAAGGACCGACGCGTTCACCGAAGGAAGAAAAACTCTTCCCTTGTGGCCCTGACGAAGACCGTCGGTCATAGCCGTCAGCTCATTGATATACTGAGTGCGGTCGCTAATAAGATCTTCGGGCGAAAATTCCAGCTCGTCCAGAAGATCGCCTTTCCCTGATTGATCCGCGCCCTGAGCGATATTTTGATCACTTTCTGTAACACCGGAAACAAGACTTACTAAGCTGGACTGAATGAGATCAAATACGTGCGAACTAACTTCAAATTCACTAACTCCGAGAACTTCGACTATCTTTGCGATCGTCTGCTCACCGTCGGTCTCTTTGACGATCTTCCAATGAAGCGGCGTCAGTCCCAGAAGATTCTTTTTTTCTTCAGCTCCCTCAATGGTTTTGAAGACCGCTGTATTCGATGGCACTTTCCTCCGAATACGATCCCACTCATCCATCCTAACGCTACCTTGCGACAGGAGCTTGCGGGCATTTAGGAGCAGCCCCATATCTTCCGACGCCGGAAGTTGATCTTCATAAAAGTTAAAATCTCCGTCTACCCACGGGAGGAGGTCAAAAACCGTATTTTGGATTTGCTCTTTAACAAAAGCCCGGAGGATTTCTTGAGTTATCAAACCCTCCCTGATCAGGATCTGGCCTAATTTCTGGCGTTTTTTACTATTCTTTTGCGCGTCAAGAGCAAGCATTAGCTGTGCGTCAGTAATGTGGCCGGCATTCACTAAACGCTCGCCTAGCGGCTGCCGATTATAATTGGAAACCGCCCCGAAAATCTTTCCGTCGCGAAAGTATATGAAACCTTCCGCGTCACCTATTTTGCGAGTTATATGCAGAGTACCCGTTTTTTTATCAGAATTTATCAACTGAAATATTGCTTCGAGTCCAAAATCCTTTAGATTTCCTTCAAGCTTCATAGCTGGTCATTTCCTTTAAGTTGTAACCCTCATTATTTCCTCGATGGACGTATCGCCGTTTAAGACTTTTAGAAAGCCATCGTACCTCAACGTTTTCATGCCTTCCTCCTGCGCAACTTTGCCCAACTCGTCACTTGTTACTTTCTTGGCAACTAGCCGCTCAATCTTTTCGCTAACGATGAGGACTTCATATAGACCGATCCGACCTCTGTAGCCGGTGCTATTGCATTTCTTGCAGCCCTTTGCTCGATAGATTTTGTCAATTTTTGAGACGCCGACCGGAAATTCTATGTCGTCCAAAGCCTTTTTTGTCGGCTTATATGGTTCCTTGCAAGACACGCATAATTTTCTGGCCAATCTCTGCGCTACAACACAATCAACAGCTGATGACACTAAGAACGGCTCTATTCCCATCTCGACTAACCTCGTAAGGGATGACGGCGCATCATTAGTATGTAGCGTAGAAAGAACTAAGTGGCCGGTAAGCGCCGATTCAATTGCGATTAACGCAGTCTCCTCGTCTCTTATCTCACCAATCATCACAATATCCGGATCATGA
>JAUWRD010000139.1 GCA_030610765.1 Actinomycetes bacterium | reverse complement strand
CTAGTTATGCACTGGCGGCGGCCAAGGAACAAATATCCAGATGATAAGCCCCAAGCGTATTACAGCAATCGACGTTAGCTATGAAACCTACCAGGCCAAACACATAGACAGCTACCAGCTAAAAAAGCCCTTTAACTTATTAGCAAAAGAGCCCATTTCGCCCGATTTTGAGAAATTGCTGGGGCTAGTGGACGAAGTTCGCACTTATCTTGCTTCGACAATGCTAACTGAATTGACGAACATTTTGTCCTAATAAGGTGTCCACTGCCCGAGCGACGGGCTTAAACATGCGACCTCAAAACGCTCAAGTGGATAGCAGTTCTAAGAATCGCCCTGAATAGAAAGTGATACTATGGCTATATCATCCGAGAGCTTGCATCGACAGCGGATGAGCTCACTGAAGATTTTTTCTGGCGCTTCGGTTGCTGATAATGAGGGTGTGTTTCGAAGAAACTCTACTAGGCGGTTCTCGCCAAACATATCGCTCGCGCATCTGGCCTCGATAACTCCGTCAGTATAAAGGGTAATGAGGTCTCTCTCGCTGACGATTACCTGCTTGTCCCGGCATTCAAGAAAATCAAGCACTCCAAGGGGAGGACTGCCGGTCTCCAGAATATCAATATCACCATTTTGACGCTTGATGATCGGTGGTGGGTGACCAGCACAAAAATAGGTGAGCACCCCTGACTGCGTGTCCAACATACCGACGAAAGCGGTCGCGAAGGTGGATGAATCCATTTCCTGCATCGCTATGATGTTTGTTTTCGACATGATCGCGCCTGGTGAATGGCCCTCGAAAGCATAACCCTTTATCGTATGTTTTATCGTCGATGTGAGCACGGCTGCGTCCAGTCCTTTTCCGGAGACGTCACCTATGACAACCCCCACCTTATTGCCATGAAGGGGAAAGTAATCATAGAAGTCCCCGCCGACCAAAGCGACGTCGGACGCAGACCGGTAAATATGTCCGATTCTAATATGGGGCAAGCTTTCCGGAACAACCAGTAGGGATTTCTGCAATGCGCTGGCAATATTCTGTTGCCCTGAAAAGAGACGGGCGTTTTTGAGAGCCAACGAAATCGAAGCCCCGAGCTTCATACCGAAATCTATCTCGCCTAATGTGAACTCCGATCGCTTCGTGAAATATCTATAAACCAGTAATCCCAAGACTCGCTCATCTGAGACCAGGGGCACAAGTAACAGAGATCGAAGTCCGATCTTTCGCGCCATTTCTTTATTTGCCCGATCATCGTTCTGCGCATCTGAAATAGCGACGGGCGCTGGATTTTCGACCATTCGTGGTGGGGGGTTCAGGACGTCATACGGTATCTTAATCCCAGGTTCGTGAGCCGATGGACCGTGAATTTTCTCCAAAATCCAGTTGTCACCCTCGAGCAAGAAGAAAGCCGCTGAGTCTGCGACAATAGCCGTTGCCGAAGTTGACAAAACTTTGCCCACGACCTCGCCGAACTTCAATGTCGAGTTTATGATTGAATTGACTTCATTCAGTTTGTCGCTTAGCTCTTTGGCTCTGTTGCGCGCAGTCAGATCTCGGAAGATACCTATTATCAGAAGCTTTTCACCCAGCTTGAAAACACTGGAACTTATTTCGGCTGGAATGTCACGACCACTGGCGTGTCGGACTAACAGTTCCATGGTAACTCCCTGGTTTTTGGCAACATATTCCATGAAGATATCTCCGTATTGTTTGGCCTTTTCCGGCGGGTGCAACATAGACTGGTGCTTTCCAACGATCTCCGAGATCGGCCGCCCGATAAGTTGACTCCCCGCTCGATTGGCTTCGACAAGAATCCCTGTCTCCGCATCTGCCACAAAAATTGCGTCATTGGCTAATTCTAGAAATTTGCGGTACTTTTTCTCCGATCCGGAAAGAGCCATCTCGACTTTCTTGCGTTCGGTGATATCCTCGAAAATCGTCATAAAATGATCCTTCATCGGCCTGAATGCTGCGACAGAATACCACTTGTCAAACTGATGAGCATATTGCTCAAGCCGGACTGCTTCTCCCTCGAGCGCCACTTTTCCATAAATGGATATCCAGTCGGCGGGGTCCTGCTCAATACCGGGCAAGACTTTCGTCACCCTCTTATTGATTATCTCTTCGCGTTTGAGGCCGGTCAGACGCTCAAAAGCTTCATTTACATCGAGAAAGACATAATCCAGGGGCCTTCCTTCCTCATCAACCACGATCTTGTGAAACGCAAAGCCATCGGTCATATTTTCTACTAATGATCGGTATTTGGCATCGCGCTCAAACAGTTCCACCTCACCTTGCTTGCTCTTCGTGATGTCCCGAGTGATGCCCATCAAGCCAATCGGCTTCCCTTCATCGTTTTTTACGACAGACGTCGTGAGCCAAATGGGAAATATCCGACCATCTTTATGCTTAACAAGCACCTCCCCATCCCAATACCCGCAGCTGTTAAGACTGGGGATTATGTGCTCTTCCGCAAATCCCGGTTCAGCATTCATTTCACTGACAGGCTTTCCTTCTTGCTCCCCCATAGTGAAACCATAGATCCTTTCGATAGCCCTGTTGGCATACAGAATGTGCCCATCTAGGTTCGTAACCTGAATGCCATCTGGAGCGTTATCAAAGGTGTGAGCGAGAACAGCTAGTCTTGCTTCCAGCACGCTTCCTGGGGTGTTGGCTTGAGAAGGGTTGCTGGGATTCGCGCCCGCGGCTTCGTGGGCCAGAAGTTCGCCTTCAGGCATGGACGTCTTAGGCGGATTGTCTTGTTTTCCATTAGTAGTCATACGCTAAGCAAGGTACCTCATGCTTTATTATACCACCTTCAAGGTAGCCGTAAACTCCTCGCTCAGCTACCAGCTAAAAAGCCCTTTGACTTATTAGCAAAAGAGCCCATTTCGACCGATTTTGAGAAATTGCTGGGGCTAGTAGACGATGTTCGAACTTTTATAAGCTTTGGTCGCATCAAAGAACTAAGCGTTATTCTGAAATAAGGTGGAGCTTAGGGGTCGATCTTCGAACTTTTCTAGCAAGTAATATGGAATCAATTAGCCAATAACATGGGTGGGAGCTTAGGGGTTGAGCTTCGAACCTGGCTGATGGTGAGTCCTCAAGCAGTCCTGATTTGGCTCTTGGTCTCTACAGCGTTATATCAAATGCGTCATGGTCTACAAAGTAGCCACGTGATTTTTTTTGCTTTTGATGCAAAACGACAATCTCGATAGTGTGCGAGCCAGGGGAAAGAGCTCCACTGTCAAATATCGTCTGCTGATATTTGGTGCTCTTGCTCCACTGATACTGATCGACAGTAGCTATATAAACGTCGTCTATATAGACATCGGCTTTGCCCATATTGCGGGCTGTCTTGCCAATCCAGGTGATTCGGCTGCCAAAAAACCAGAGCTTAGCCGAGGCGTCGATCTCATCTGAGTATCTGCTGAAACCGTGGGTGGCGGCGTCGTTGTATTCCCAGGCCCATGTGCCCGTAGTGATTGCCCCCTCGACTCGATAAGGCTTGGGCGACGATTCACTTGAAATGTCGAAAGCATCTATATCAACCGTAACGCCTTTCGATCTGTTTCGCTTCGTGCCGGTAACAACAAGGTCTATCTTGTGGTTCTCTTCAGTGAGAGTGCCGCTGTCAAAGATAGCTTGCTGGTATTGAGTACTCTTGCTGTGTTGATCGATCGTGGCAACGTAGGAGCCATCGATGTAAACGTCGGTCTTGCCCAGATCGTTGGCTTTCTTGCCTACCAAAACAACCTGATTTCCTGAAAAAGC
>JAUWRD010000152.1 GCA_030610765.1 Actinomycetes bacterium | reverse complement strand
ACAAAATCTGTATGATAATTCACTATCTGCGAAGGCAAGCATTTTTCTTGCGATCGTACTTTCACCTTCCAGACATTAAAAAACAGATCACGCAGGACCACATAATTGATGGTCACTCGATTTGACTTTGCCCTTACCTGTGCTTCCACACCCATTTCATTACATATTTTTCTTAGACGCTCTCTGCCGATATCATCGCAGTTGAAAACAAGCGAGCGCTCACTTTGCTGACCGTTAACAACATAGTAGCCAAGCAGCCAACCAAGCTCTTTGGTCAGCTCCATAGTAGCCGGACGATATTCACTGCTCTCTTGAGAGGGAGAGATATAAGCGCCTCCAAAATCATTTAACTGCGCGTTCCCCGCATAAGCTTGACGCTGAACAGTAGCAAGCGTCATTTGGTTTTCTAGCCAAACGCTATAGCGCGTATTCGGTATCGCCGCTTGTGTAAATTGCTCGACAAGATTAATAAATCTGATGCCTCGGGCAAAACCTGTCCGAACGCTCATACCATTCTCAGTCGTAAGCTTATCTCCAGTCTTAAGCTCAACGCACTGGACTACTCCGTTATCTGTGATCATCGGATGATCGTATGTCACCACTTGTTGTTTACCATCAGCCGTCGTGACACACAGCATCTTCTTTTCGTTTCTGGACTTCTTGGTTAGTTGAGTTATCCGTGTCCAATTGTTATCGCGATCAAGCACGAATATGGGCGCCAGTGGTTTCTTGACCCAGACACCGCTCTCGCTCATAACCTCAAAAGGCAGGTCTTCGTAAAGTTGCTTCATGGATCTGATTGCCTTGCCTTCATCGTCTCGCTTTGTGACGACAACGCTATCCCCCATATATGTATATGGTCTAACGATAAAACCTAGATCGTGAAGGTGAATATCGCCGACAAGATGCGCTTGGGAAACTTCTTCGCTAAAAACCTTTCTTAAAGCGAACTCCTTTAAGATCGACTCAGCCAAAGTCAGATTTATTGACTCCGGGTTATGAGTCGTATTGCTATTCTCTTTATTGGCTGTTCCAATAATCTGCTCAACGTCATACATTGGCAAACCCAGATGCGAATGTTGTTCATGCATCGTACCGAGACCCCGCTGCAATAGCTCGAGATCGATGAACTCTCTTATAATAGATGTGGTTACTGTCGCGAGGCTGGCCTTAATGAGCCGCTCCTCAACTGAATCAGCTATTTCTCGAGCCAACTCAGGTTCGGCATCCACCTCTTTTACAAGGGAGTCTATTATTTTTTCTTTATCCCAGATATTGATTTCTTGTTGTGAGGATGTCGCTACCATAAGCGCGATGTCGGTCGTATCTGACGACCGCCCATTTTTCTTAATTACGCTGATAATAGGGGTAGTGTTTTCTAAATTGTCTTTTGATTCGTCGATGTTCAGCTGCATAATCCCTCTCCTCGCGTTTAGGTCATTACCACAATATTTACTATGTAATTCTTCGCTTGCCACAATATATTGTAGTTTAAACAACAACCGGAGGCTATGCAAGGGATAATTTAAAAAATCTTTAAGTTGTTTTTTCAGTCACGCGCGGCGCTGTTATTGCTGTTTAAAAGGGGTGATTGCTAGATGATCTTACTGGATAATTTCAATGCCTTTGCTTAAATCAAAAGCAACATGGCCTTTGATGTTTTCAGCGGCTGTTTTTGGTTCCGGGTAGGCCCAGGCGGAATTTTCGATTTTCTCTCCGCCTACAGCAACGTCATAATACTTGGACTCGCCCTTCCATGGACACGTATACTCGGTTGAGCCATCGGACAGGTATTCCATATTAACTGAATCAGGGGGGAAGTACTGGTTTCCTTCAAGAGGAACAGTGTTGTCGCTCTCTGCTATTGTCGTATTCTTCCAAACAGCTTTCATTGTATTCTCCTAGCCATAGATATATCACAACACAAAGATTTGACTAGTGGGTTATACCCAAAACAAAAACTATTAGGTGGTTTTAGCTTCTTCTTTTTCTTTAGTTTCGGCTTCTTCGCCCTTAGCCTCAACCTTAAGTTCATCTTTATCTTTGTCGCCGTCGGATTGGCCGGACTTTTTCAGCTCGCGTATTGTTTGCCCTATCGCTTTACCAATTTCCGGTAGTTTTCTGGGACCAAAGATGATCAGAATTATTGCCAAAATAACAAGTAGCTCGGGCATTCCTAATCCTATTATAGCTGGTATAAACATCAAATAAACACCATTCCTTTCCTGGGTTCACAATACTAGCATACAAAACGTCTTTTTACTAGAAAACGAAACATATAATACCACGTCAGACCGGGCCACGTTTGATGAATTCACGAAAGCTATTATTCAGCTTTGTCCTCATGATTCTCATCGAGTGTCCACAGCCCAAACAGGAGAGGCCGATGTCCATTCCCAGTTTGGTTACGAGCCATTCATTTGATCCGCAAGGATGTGCCTTCGCTAACCTTATGACGTCATCTATTCTCAGCTTAACAACCATCGTCAGGCGTATAGATATCTTTATATTCTAAAGTATTTCGAGATAGAATCTTTCGGACAAGATCGGTCTCACCGGAATCAAATTCAATGGCCAGACCACAATCAGCTTGATATTTTGCGGGAAGAGGAACTATGTCAATCTCCATTTCTTCCTCTAACGCTTTCTCGGCGGCTAAGGCATGATGGGTTGAATTAAACACTATAATCGGCATAACTCTTTTAAGCAACGACAAGTCGATGATCGCTATTTTCAGGTTCTACTCGACCGATAACCGCCTGCGTTGACACCCCCCGATCTTCCAACCCGGTCAGTAGTTTATCTAAATTCTCTTCCGGTACAGCCATTAACAGACCCCCTGAAGTCTGGGGGTCAAAAATGATCGGCTTAAGTTCCCTGGCTCGCGTTGAGTCCAGTATGACATCGTCTCCAAAGTGCTCGAAGTTCCTGGCCGTTCCACCGGGTTGGTGCTCTCCACCTAAAGAACCGGCGCGCTGCCAGAATGGAATCGAGTCCGCTGTGATAGTCGCGGAAGAAGAACTTGCTTTAAGCATCTCTATCAAGTGGCCGGCCAAGCCAAAACCTGTCACATCGGTTGCCGCGCTGACCCCGGCGACGCTCATGCTTTCGGCGGCCGCCTTGTTAAGTTTGGCCGCTTCAGCCAATGGCTCAGCAATATCTGTTTCTGAAATAGTTTTGTCGCGAAGCGCTGTCGTCAAAATTCCCAGACCCAAAGACTTGGTCAAGACCAAAATATCGCCCGGCTTGGCGTTGGCGTTGGACATCAACTCACTCGGATCAACAATGCCGCAAACCGCGAGCCCATATTTTGGCTCCTT
>JAUWRD010000205.1 GCA_030610765.1 Actinomycetes bacterium | reverse complement strand
CAACCGAAATCGGGTTTGGTTTGCTGATCGGAGTTGCCGTAGGGATAATTGGAGGGCTGCTTGCGCACGGAGCGCTTAAAAGAGACTGGGTAACCAAGACCTATGAATCCCTATTTTTTCCCTCGCTGGCAATTATCGCGTTTCTTGCCGCCGATCTGATCGGCGGCAGCGGATTTATCGCCGCTTTTGTCGGCGGGTTGGTCATAGCTCAATTATTTGGACATGTTGGTGAAAAGTTAGTCGGCTTTATTGAAGCCGAAGGACAACTCGTTAATTTAGGTGTCTTCTTCATTTTTGGAGCAATCGCTATTTCCGTTCTAAAAGATATCGCTTTTCCCCAAGTTGTTTACGCCGTGCTTAGTTTGACTTTGGTTCGAATGTTGCCGGTGGCAATCTCACTTATCGGTAAACATCTGCGCGGTCGTACAGTGCTATTTTTGGGATGGTTTGGCCCGAGAGGCCTGGCTTCCATCGTTCTTGGTTTGATTGTCGTTGAAGAGATTCCGCAAATTCCGGGTTTAGAGCAGATCCAACTTATCGTAGTCACAACCGTTCTATTCAGTGTATTCGCTCACGGCGCCAGCGCGAATCGTCTTATCACCGCTTATAGCCATCATACCAAGACCATGAGCGATGAAGCGCGTGAGAAAGAAACAGCAGCCGAGTTGCCGACGCGCGCGAAGGATTAGGGTGAATTTGATCCCATCTTTAATAGTCTTGCCTGCAGGTTTATTTTTAACACATCGAGGATATCATTGTATTAACTATGGTTTAAGGAGGAATGAATTATGATTTATGATTTGCCATATTGGAACTGGTTTCTCTTATTTTTCGTCTATGTTCCGATCGTTATTCTCTGGGTCTCTGTTATTATCGATGTTTTCTCACGACACGATGTGAGCGGTTGGGGCAAGGTGGGCTGGCTGGCATTGGCCTTTGTTTTGCCTCTCTTTGGTTCTCTGATCTATCTGGCTATCCGTCCATCCGCGGCGGAGGAAGTAGCTCACACGCAGTCAAGGCGCGCTGCCTAAAGAGAGAAACGATTCCACAAAATAAAGGCATTTTCAATAAATAACGTCATGTCCCCTGAAGAGTGCGGTTTAAACGAGCACTCTTCAGGGGTGGCCAATAAGTAAATCACAAAACTTTCTCATTGGATTCTGCTTCTTCACGACCGCCGGTCTCAAGAACAAGCGTTGTGCCTTCCTTGCCAGTGGCCAATAAAACACGATCGGATATTTCCAGAATCACGCTGAAGCCCATACCAAGAGATTTCTTGGTCGAGAATCCTGAAACTAGTGTAGCTTTCGGCAAATTGCTGAAATCGATACCCGGACCCCGATCTGAGATTCTTATCTGACAAGTTCCTTGAAGACGGTAAATTTGAACCTCGCATCCGTCAGCGTGTTTAACGCCATTGGTTACGGCTTCACTTGAGGCCACGATGATCTCGTCCAGCTCTTTCTCGCCGACCCCGACCTTCCTCAAAACTTCTCTTAGATGAGTTCGGGAACCAGACACTTTTTCGAATGAGGAAACAAAATAAGCGGCACCTATAGGATCCCCTACTGCATCGTCAATTTCTTCCGGCGTTAGGATCAAAAGTTTCTCTTGCGTAACAGCGCTGAAGACATCTGCATATGCTCTTCGTACGTCACTGTCTTTTTTCCGAAGGGCCTCTTCAGTTTGTTTGTGTTTGGTTACATCTTGCACGGTCGAGTGCAAATGTATGGGTCGTCCGTTGCCATCAACGACGACCTCTCCTTGACCTCGAAAAGTTCGCTCGCTACTACCGGGCAGGACAACGCGGTACTCGATGTCATAAGGTTTTTTCTCGACCAGCGTCACATCGTGGATACTTTTGACATATTGCCGATCATCCGGATGAACAAATCCAAGCAGCCTGTCATAG
>JAUWRD010000180.1 GCA_030610765.1 Actinomycetes bacterium | reverse complement strand
TCTATACTATGGATAGCGTGAACCTCTAGAAGGCTTTCCTTTACTTCCACAGTGTCCAGTTTTCGCCAGGCCTCAATATGCCTATTGATTTCGCTTAAGTTTGTCTTGATTTTCTGGTTGGCAGTCGTCTTCTTGGAATTGCCAATATCTGCCCCGGCTTCAAATAGTTCTTGGGCGAGCTGCTCAATCTTAATTTGATGCACGGTGATCCCATCTAAGTGAATCTTTTCAGTTTTATTAATAGTCGGATCTCGCCCAAGTTTTTCTAAAAGCTCATGGACTTCAGCGTTGCGCTGCTTGAATTCGAGATACTGGTCTTTTGAATCCGAAACAAGAAAGAGCTTGATAGGTGTCGTCTCTTTTTCGATTGCGAGGTGAAGGCGGGAAACAGTTGAAAACTCTACGAAATATCTAGCACCTGTGTCTGCGACGTCGTGCAGTTTTTCCAGACTTGAATAGGACAAAGCGATAATACCAAGTGAAATCCCCACAAGTATGAGAACAACCGAGACAAGTTTTTGTTGGATACCAATTCGCATTTGCGCCCCCAATACTCGAACATGCTAAACTTTGATCGTTATGGCGAACAAAAGCTTGGGTCAAGACAGCAAAAATCTGCCCGACAAACCCGGTGTTTACTTATTCAAAAACAACCAAGGATCTGTTCTTTACGTCGGAAAAGCAAAATCCTTAAGAAAACGAGTGCGGTCGTATTTTAACAAGAAACCTGGCTTAGCGAAAGTAAAACAACTGGTTGCTAACTCACATTTTATTGACTATTTTGTTACGGCGTCAGAGGTTGAGGCGCTGGTTCTTGAGGCAAACCTCATTAAACAATACCAGCCTCGTTACAACGTTAGTTTGCGCGATGACAAAAGTTACCCTTATCTTGTGGTCTGTTTTGATGAAAAATGGCCACGCGTACGGTATACGCGTGAAAATCATAAGAATAAAAGACGATATTTTGGTCCCTACACGAACGCCAGGAGCCTGAGGGAAACACTCGATACTCTGCTCAAGATATTCCCTTTGCGCACTTGTTCGCCGACGATCTTTTCCCGGGCGGAAAATACCGGCAAACCTTGTCTTTATTATCATATCAACCGTTGCCCGGGACCATGTGTTGGCTTGGTTGAAGAAGAAGAGTACGAGCGGACGCTAGGGCAGATCTCCGCTTTTTTGGAGGGACGCCAAGAGCAGGTAATTGCGGATTTGAAGCGGGAAATGACCAAGGCGTCAAAAAACCTTGAATTTGAACGGGCCGGACTCTTTAGGGATCGGGTTAGAACAGCATCGCAGATTTCCGATAAACAGAGGGTAGCGATGGACAATCGTCTTAATCAAGATGTTTTTGGTTTGTCGATAGAGGGCGAAATTGGTTGTGTTCAGCTCTTTAAAATTCGGGCCGGAAAGTTGATCGGAAGCGAGGACTTCATAATCAACCAGGTTGGCGGAGTTGACGTCAATGAAAGTCTCACCGAGTTTGTGAAACGATTCTATGATGATCTGTCGGTCTTGCCGGATGAGATCGTTTTACCAAATCCGGTCGAAGAACCGGAAGCAATTTGTGAATGGTTGAGTGCAAAACGCAGTCGCAAGGTGAAAATAACCGTGCCGATGAGGGGGAAAAAGCGCCGCTTGGTCGAGATGGCTGAGGAAAACAGCCATCATTCACTGGCCCGCTACAAAATGCGTTCTGACTATGAGTCAAAAAGACAGAAAGCGGGATTGCAAGAGCTGATGAAAGCGCTTGGGCTAAAGTCTCCTCCGTCGGTAATAGAGTGTTTCGATATCTCGAACATTGCCGGCACAAACGCGGTTGGTTCAATGGTTGTTTTTCTAAATGGCCGGCCTTCTCGACAAAATTATCGCCGGTTCAAGATTCGCGTAACCGCTGAAGGAGAATCAAATGATGTTGCCATGATCAAGGAGGTGGTCGGCAGGCGTTTGCGTCGCCACAAAATTGACGATAAAAAATTCGCTGTCAGGCCTGATCTAATTATTGTCGACGGCGGTAAACCTCAGCTTAGCGCCGCCATGGAAGCTATAAGGGAATTTGAGGAAGAAGGTCTGGCGGTAGCGGCTTTAGCGAAAAAAGAAGAGGAGTTATTTATTCCGGGGCGCGCGGAACCAATTACCTTGCCCAAAAACTCGCAGGGGCTTTTTTTGGTAAAGCGAGTCCGTGACGAGGCCCACAGGTTCGCGATAGCCTATCATCGACAACTTCGTTCTGCGACTATGAGCCGCTCAGGCCTAGATAAAATTCCGGGCATCGGGCCAAAGCGGCGCAAATTATTGCTGAAAAAGTTCGGTAGCTTAAAGAAGATCAAAGCCGCCGGCGTTGACGACCTAAAGGCTGCCGGCATTCCTAAAGAGCTCGCTTTGATGATCAAAGAACTCTAATACGGTGACACAATACTTAATTATTAAATACGGGGACACCATAATTGCGAATTACCCATAATTAAGTATTGTGTCACCGAATTATCCAGAATTATCTGTGTCCCCGAATTATCGTCCCCGAATTA
>JAUWRD010000237.1 GCA_030610765.1 Actinomycetes bacterium | reverse complement strand
CTGCCATACGACGGCCGTGAACTGTCGATGGTGCTCTTGCTTCCCCAGACGGGCCAGTTTGACACATTTGAAGGCTCGCTGGACGCCCAGCGGGTGGATGCGATCGTGAAGGACCTGGCACTAAGACGTGTCGCCCTGACGATGCCAAAATTTGAGTTCAAATCGAGCTTCAGCCTAAAGGAGACCCTCGCAGCGATGGGTATGCCAGTTGCCTTCTCCGGAGGCGCGGACTTCTCGGGCATGACGGGCAACCGCGACCTGTTCATAGCAGATGTGATCCACGAGGCGTTCGTCTCTGTAGATGAAGCAGGCACGGAAGCAGCCGCCGCCACCGCAGTAGTGATGACGATGACGGCGCCGCCGGGAGCACCTGTTGAGGTCACCGTTGATCATCCCTTTATCTTTTTGATTCGCGACATCGAGACCGGCGCCATTCTGTTTTTTGGGCGCGTCGTCAATCCGAGCGCATAAGCAGGTCTCGATTGCTATCTGCAGTCTGACCCTACTATAGCACTTACTCCCGTGGGCAACAGTAATCTGACATTTCGTGCACCGCTTAACAAAAGGGGCTTTTGTTATATCAGAGGAAGCAATTGCATCCTCTTCTCTCACCCTGTAGGCAAAGGAGTTTCTGGGATAATAAAAAGCCCCCTAAGAAGACCGTGCTGTAGAAAACGTGTAACTCCTGCCAAGACCTTTGAAATGGAACTACCTGATCTTGTGATTCTAGACATAATGATGCCCAAAATGAACGGCTTCGAGGTCCTCAACAAGCTTAAAAAAAATCCGGAAACAAGCAGTATTCCCGTTTTTATGCTTACCGCCAAAAAAGATGTCGATGATTTCGAAGTGGCGTTGAGGCTGGGCGCTGAGGGGTATCTCACAAAACCCCTCGAAAAGGTAAATCTTTCGGAATATTTGAAGACAAGGCTGGAAAAACTAAAAGAAGAGCGTTACCGAGGTCTATGATAGTTAGAAAGCCGCTCAGTATTTGATCAAGAATTTTGT
>JAUWRD010000097.1 GCA_030610765.1 Actinomycetes bacterium | reverse complement strand
CTTTTACGGTCTACTCATTTAGCTCGGTTATGGTAGCCGGAGTGATCTTTAGGATGGGTGGGATATTCTTAATAGCCGGAGCAACGGCTGCAGCCTATGGTCTGAGTGTAGCGATAAATGGCTTCACGTGGGCGGAGATCGTAAAAATGGACGCCGTCGACGGACACCTATTTCTATATTTTGACTATTTTTTAATCGCGATCTTCTTTAGTTACCCGGCATATTTGGCCCAGAAATTGCGCGACGCGGCTGCGAAGTTAAGGGAGGCGCAAAGCGAAATCAAAGAACTTACAAAGGCAAAAGAACGCCGTAGGTTGGCTGAGGACATCCACGACAGCGTGGCGCAGAGCTTGTATGGAATCAATCTTATGCTGGACGAGTCTCGAAAATACTGTCAAGACGATGATCTTGCTAAACGGTTAAGCTTGGCAAAGGAGGCCTCGTCCCGGGCCCTGGGAGAAATACGGACGGTCATTGACGACTTGTTTGTAGAGAATTACGCAGATCAAACTTTCAAGGATATTGCGAAAGCGACTCTGAAAAATGTTGAAACAATGAGCGCTTTGAAGACAAGTCTTTCGATAAACGGCCAGGAACCTGTCTTGAAGCTTGCGGCCAAGAAAAGCTTATGTCTAATTCTGCAAGAGGCGACGAGCAACGTAGTTAAACATGCGAACGCGGAGTCCCTTACGGTGAGAGCAGACTTCACGAGCGATATAATTGAAATATCAGTTATTGATGATGGAAACGGCTTTCAATCCGGGACCAAGAACAAAGGGCTGGGCTTGAACAACATGGCCAGCAGAGCCGAGGATCTTGGAGGCTCCTGCGAGATAGACGCGCAAAAAAGTGGAACATCAGTGGTGGTAACGGTTTCCAGGGCCAAGGTGATGTCTCGCGAAGAAGAACCCGTGGCAACGCTAGGCTCCGACTCCTAGGGCAGTTTCCCTTTTGAAAAACCGTAGTGGCCAATTTTTTCGCCGAGCGCCCAATAGTCAAGTCCGATGAAAGCAAAAGGCGCAAGGCCCGCGAAGTCTATCTTTCCGGAACCATCGAGAAGTTCTTCATCGACGTGCACTTGCAATACTTTGGAAATGAAGAGATCGTGGGCCCCGAGCGACAAGGTTTCAATCACGGCACACTCAAGATTAATCGGGCACTCGGCGATCATAGGCGCTTTTACAAATTGTCCAGCGGTGGCCGTAAAGCCTGCGGTCTCAAATTTATCAACATCTCGTCCAGAAACACACCCGCAGTAATCGGTCTTGGAAACCAGATCACGAGTTGGGACATTCACTACAAGCTCTGAAGATTTGGTCAAAAGAGCGTGAGAATGACGACTTGGGCGAAGCGCGACGCTGATTGTAAAAGGTTTAGACGAGACAACCCCCACCCACGCCAAAGTGATTATGTTTGATCCGTCGTGGCCATCAATGGTTGTTGCCATGACCACTGGCGTCGGAAATAATGCGCCGACAACATCTTTAGTGACTTTTGCCATCCAACCGACTCCCTTAGTTTCGGTTCTATACGCCCAAGATAACATAGTCCCAAGACTTGACCCCGGCTTTGAATAAAAAGTAAGATAACCAATTGTGAGCAATCTTGGACCTGAGTCAGACAGACAGCGATTTTCAGACATAAAATGCGCCTTGTTCGATCTTGACGGCACATTAATCAACACCATTGATTTAATCTGTCGTTCTTTTGATCACGCGGTTCAAAATGTCCTGGGTCAAAAGTTGTCACGCCAGGAATTGTTAAAGAACATCGGCCGGCCCTTAATGGTTCAGATGCAAACCTTTTCTGAAGAAAAGGCCGAGCAGCTGATGGATGCGTACAATCAGCACAACTTAGTCCATCATGACCAGCACGTTTTTGAATACCCTCAGACCGCGGCAACCTTAAATTGGCTAAAATACGAGAAAGAATTGAAGATAGGGGTCGTGACATCGAAAGTCCGGGATCTTAGCTTACGTGGATTAAAATTAACCGGGCTCCTTAAATTCATTGACACAGTAGTTGCAATGGAAGATACAAAAGTTCACAAACCGAGTCCGGATCCAGTTAAAGAAGCGCTTAAGCGTTTGGATTGCGGCGCAAACGAATCGCTTTTTGTTGGAGACAGCCCGTTTGACATAGATGCTGGAAAGAGCGCCGGTGTTTTATCAGGAGCCGCTTTATGGGGGCCGTTCAGCCCTGAAGAGCTTAGAGCTCATAACGCAGATTTTGAATTACTGCAAATTTCAGATATAAGACAATGCCTATAGCTAGCTGGCTTTTGAATGAAGGCGCGAGAGCGATTCCTCTTCGTTTGTAAAAAGCTCGAACAAATTTGTCAAACCTGTTACCGAAAGCAGCCTGTCTAAAAAAGGATTAGTGACGACGACCAAAAGACCACCCTGCTGTTTTGCCTTATCTAGACCGCGAAGAAGCATGCCAAGAGCAGCACTGTCCATGAAGTTTAGTTTTTTAAAATTCAACACAATATTTGGATGTCCGTTCTGTATCTCGGTCAGGATCAAATCATGTATCTCGACATAATTATCCATGTCGACCTGCCCTTCCACGGAAATTATTGGAATTTCGCCCGCGTACTTTGTTGATGTTTTCAAAAAGAACCCCCTTCTAACAGCTAATTCATTCCCCATCCGGTCTCAATCAAACAGCAGAAATGGTAGACAGTTAAAACATAAATTGATAAGGTATGGCGGTGATGGAAGAATATGAGCTGGACAGCGACACAAAGAGAAGAGAAGCCCTCGACCACGACCTCAATAGTTTTGTTTTTCGGCCGCACCAAACAATAAGACCAAGAAGTGTCGGCACAAAACATATTGTCAAATCCATAGCGATGGTCGTTTGGGAAGATATTACTGCCTATGCCAGAGTTGAAATACCGGATGATTTTGAGATCTTCCGTTTGACGAAAATCACAGTTGGCATCCTCTGGCAGGAATCAAAAGACTACCTTGTGCTTGTGCAAGACTACGACCTCTCCAATCGAGGGAAGGGCTATAAACACAACGATTTTCACATTATTCCAAGAGGTGCCGTCAAGGACATAAGACTTCTTGGTGAAATCGAACTGTAGTCAACGGGACTTAGTCAACCCTCAGTTGCTGGGTCCGCCCTGGCCGGGACTATTAGGTCCAAAATCATCGGGATCGATTGAATCTAAAAACGAACGAAAACGCTTGACTTCGTCGTTCTCGCCTTCCTCGGTTAATATCGCGGCCTTTTCCAGAACTTCTTCCGCGGCAAAAATTGGAGCCTTCACCCTGACAGCTAAGGCGATGGCGTCACTGGGTCGAGCGTCAATCGTTATTGACGCCGAATTATGGTTTAAGTGAATCTTGGCGAAAAAGGTGCCGTCCTTAAGATCAGTGATGACAATTTGTTCAATTGACGCCCCAAGGGTTTCAATCATCGTTTTTAGTAGATCGTGGGTCAGCGGCCGGCTTGGCTCGACGCCTTGCATTTCCATTAATATTGAAGTTGCCTCAAATTGACCAATCCAAATTGGCAAAAATCTCTTTGCGCTTGGATCTTTTAAGATCACCACCGGTTGTTGGGTTACGACATCAAGGTTGACGCCATGAAGCTCCATCTTTAACATAGCTCTCACTTTCAGATTTTCTACACAATAACAAAAACAATCCCAGCTTAAAAGGACAATTAGTTAGGCGCGAATCATCATCAGCATCATCTTGAATTTAGCGTTAGCCTTTAAACTATGAGGGCGATCAGCTGGCAAAATGATCATCTCCCCGGCTTCGACAGTTTGTTTTTTACCCGAAATAACAACTTCCGCCTCGCCTTCAAGGATCTGGACAAGAGCGTCAAATGGGGCAGTGTGCTCGCTCAAGCCCTCGCCCTTGTCAAAGGCAAATAAAGTGATCGTGCCAGCCTTTCTCTTAATTATTGTCCGGCTTACAACCGCACCGGGTTGATAGTCCACCAGGCCCGCCGTGTTAAGTGCTTGTCCCGTTATGTCATCCATAGGCTCCTTCTCTCTGCGCGATTTCCCATATTAGCATCAAAACTTAATCGCCTGATAAACATTCCCGCTTGGAGCCGGAAATATTGGTATGTCTATAAGTTTCACTCAACCTCTCCTCAAAGAGCATATAATGCCCACTACTGATCTCTTCTATATCGAGCGAGTTAAGGGATGTGAATAAGTGAAGATCGCGGTGGTCAATGCGCAAAAATGCAGCGGTGCCCGCTGCTCAAAGTGTTTGGCGGCGAGAGCGTGTGAGCGAAGGATAATTATTAAAGTAGATTTGGATGAGCCCGCCATTATTGACGCCTCGCTCTGCAACGGCTGCGGAGACTGCATAATTTCCTGTGAACATAGGTCGATAGCCTTGATTGACGCCTAGATATCTTGAATAATGGAAAAATCAGTGGTTAAATGAACACCCTGGAAACTCGTTTGATGAGGCAAGCCTATGGTTGATGACAAGTCAGCAAATAGTTCAATTATTTCAGCGCGATGGATTTGGATCGCGGCAGCCGTCGGCGTAGGCGTGATTGTGATTGCTGTGTTTTTTTTGCGTAGCGGTTCCTTTCAGGTGGCCGAAAAAAAGGATGATGGAAAACTCAAAATTGAGGCAGAGAAGCTCTATAACAAGGGCGAGTTTAAGAAGGCTCTGCCAAAATTGAAAGAATACGTTCAAGCAAATCCGAAAGACACTAAAACGCGAAGCATGTTAGCCGGATCATATATGCTTTCGGGAGAACTGGAAAAAGCGGCTGAGCAATATGAGCAAATTCTTGAAACCGAACCAGACGACGCTGATACTCGTTATAGGCTAGGAATAATGTTGCGGCAATTGGGTCGGGTTGGTCAAGCAGCAAAAGAACTTAAAGAAGCCGTCAAACTAAAGCCCTCTTCCCCGCTTTTTTTATCAGAACTGGCCAAGACGTATGTCAAGCAGAAACGCTTCAAGGCAGCAATTACGAGCTGGAAAAAAGCGCTTGGAGGCTATGCCGGCAATGATCGAGCTAAAGCAATTACCTACTCAGAAATCGGCGACACGTATATGCTGATGAGTGATCGTGAGAGCGCAAGCTCGGCTTACCGCTCGGGGCTTGAGCTTGAACCTGACAATAGCTATCTAAAATCCCAGCTCACGAAAGCAGAACCGCAAGAAGACTAGGGAGCCTGGCAAGCTTGAGGAATTCACCAATTCCTCTCCTCGTGGTGTACATCAAACCATAAACCTTTAGCGGCCCGTTTGTTGAAGATAGCTTAACCGCCGACCAAGCGATTGTGACCGTTCATGCTTTTTTTTCTTGACAATAGCCTGGACGAACATATCATTGAGGGTAATAGTTGATTTGCATAATCAGCAAAAATAGCTGGGGCTCGAGTACTTTATTTACAGTAATATATTTGTAACTCTATCTATGGTTGGCTAAGGGCCTTTTGAGTGATTAAGCAATCGGGTTAATCTCGGGGCTAAGCTGGCCGAAGTAGAGTGCTTCTTTTCATCATCCCCTCTGATTAAACTGAAAATCAATTTTTCAACTGAGAAACCAAGCGCACATATATAGAACAAGCAATTGCTATGAGGCGCCTTTTCAAGACAAAAGAAGAGCCAGGGGGTCGGAAATCAGGAGTTCGGGCAAGCATACGCTCTTTGAGTCGGCAGAGGTCTTTTCGCCGATCCGATTTTTGGCCTGCTCGACCCTCCGAATCGGAAGCCTAAAGGTGGTCCAGTAATGACGGACTGGATGAAGAAAAAATCAAGCTTCCGCCTTTTTATGGTTTTCGCCGCGGTTCTTACCTTTGTCGTCAGCATCCCCTTGATATCGTATGCTATTGCTCCTGATTGGGAGCTAGTTAGTGACCCCGGCATGGGATCAGTAAACATTTCAAATAATTACGCTAATGACAACACCCTGTGGGCTGGAAATACGGTTGGAGAAATTTGGAAAGCTACCGATCCATTGGGGACGACGTGGATCGTTAAATACACT
>JAUWRD010000212.1 GCA_030610765.1 Actinomycetes bacterium | reverse complement strand
TCCGCAGGTAACAAAATAAGCTTATGTGCAGTGAGGTCACATTCCAAGCTATTGTGACCCAACAATCTACTTTTTTGTTACGTGCGAGCGAACATTGGGATGTCTGCCCTTTCATATGTACATTTCTGTTGGTGGATAAAGATTTCAACTGAGGCCTATTCATTTCAATATTATTTAGTGCGTATCCGCTTAACTCCCAAAGTTAAGCTACACTACCACAGATAGTGGTAGGTTCAAAAGCACAGTGATAAACTACGGGTATGCCAACACTTAAAGAATACAGCCTTTCTTTCGGGAAATGGTGGTAGGCTATGGTTGGACGTACTTAAATACAAGGGGGTAGGTTATGACTTATAAAACATACAATCTTATAAACTTGATATTATTACGGCTTGCGGGTGTCTCTATATTATTACTTGGCTTTGAAGCGAGAAAACTTGGCGTTGGGCCAGCCATTTGGTGGTCTGTGGTGGGTTGGGGGATAGCGGTGTTGGTAGTAAGCCTTGTCTTTGTCGGTTTTACTGTCACACGCACGGCTGAGATGACATGTCCTCATTGTGGAAAAAAAATAGTGGCGAGAGTTAAATTAGGTTTGAGTTCAGGCCATCTGTATCTCATTCGAAATAAAGGGGTCTAGGTAGCTGCCGAGGCTGCATATCAGGCGTTCTTGTGGTGGAACTTAATGAACTGAAAGGGAGACCTAAGCAGGGTAGCTTAAAGCTAAAATCAGCTTAAAATGGGAATATCACTCGTTTACATTTTCGAATACGAGAAGAGTACTTGCTGTACCAGTGGTATCAGTCCGTTCTTCTCAAAGACAAGTTTGGTGACTGTCGCCTTGCTATATTGTTGAGTACACATTGGGATGTTTGAATGGGCTTAACTGTAATAAGATCGTATTCGTACTTGAAATAGATGTCACAAAATGAGTTTTTGTTACCAGATAGATAAGTAACTTATTATCCATCAGCTACTTCCTGGATTGGACGGCGTAATCGTTTGGTCCTGGCGCGGCGCTGTTTGCCCTCTAACCGTAGCATCTTTGAAGCGAGCGTAGGCTTTGTCTTTCGGCGGATTCGTGGCTTTTGGGCCGCCTTGCGAATCAATTCCACAAGACGTTCCATCGCATCACGACGATTCGCTTTCTGAGAACGGAACCGCCGTGCGTCAATAATGAGTACGCCTTCTTCAGTGATCCGCTTGCGAGCCAACAAAAATAACCTTTTACGAACTTCGTCGGGAAAGGAGTGGGAGTTAGCAACGTCAAAGCGAAGCTGGACGGCGGTGGCCACTTTATATACATTCTGCCCACCCGGCCCCGAAGCCCGGATGAACTCCTCTTGGATCTCATTTTCGTCGATCGCGATGGTACGAGTTACATGAATCATATCTTGAGACTATATTAAACAACTTGTTTATACAATATCCATTCTATGGCTGGCCGTGAGATGTCAAGACACTCCCCTAAATCCAGCGTGGCTTAACGCGGGGTAACAAAAGTCAGAAATGTGCAACGACGATTTGGCGCATCACACAACGTCAAAAAGTGATCTGGCATGCTCCTCGTCTGACAGTACTCACCTCGACCTAGCAAGCCGAAACACGTATACTATATATACGGATTACGAATGACGACAACCGTCCTTATTGTCCGCCATGGACAAACTGAATCAAATACTACTGGCTTCTACATGGGCCGGTCAG
>JAUWRD010000171.1 GCA_030610765.1 Actinomycetes bacterium | reverse complement strand
TGGGCAGGATCGCGCGAGATGAACAAGACTCACTTGGGCGCTGCCGGGTCAGTGTCAGTTCGGTAGCCGATGAGATAATTGTTGTTGAGACCGGCTCAAAAGATAAGACAGTTAAGATAGCGCGCGAGCACGGGGCGCAAATCATTGACTTTCCCTGGATAGACGATTTCAGTGCCGCGCGTAATGTGGGTCTGGAGAAAGCTAAAGGCGAGTGGATTCTCTTTTTAGATGCCGACGAGGAACTGGTTGCGGAGGATATTCCCAAGCTGCGCAAGGCGCTTGATCAGGAAGCTTTCCCCGCTCATTTTATGACCATCGTGACCTTGCTGGGTGAAGGCGAAGATCTAACCGAGGAAAATACTTTTTCCAGCCTTCGGCTTTTCAAGAATTTCCCGGAACACCGATTCACCGGGCGGATTCACGAAACTATCACCCCACGGCAGCCCAATGATGAGGCGGGCGTCTCGAACGTTAGGATAAGACATTATGGTCGACTATCAACCGAGAAGAATGAGGCCAAGGCGGCCCGCAATAAACCGTTGATTGAACAAGCAGGCACCGATCCGGACGACCCGCAACACCATAAATTTCTAAAAGCCAATGAGCTTCGCGGCGAAGGTGAATATGAGAAAGCCGTTGTTTTATACAAAGAGTTATTTGAGGAGCTGGCGCCCGAGAACGACACGCAGCTTTTGCCAGGTATCATTTTAGATATTGTTCTCTGTCTAAGGCAGCTAAAACAACCTAAAGAAGTTTTTAGTTGGATCGAAGAAGGCCTAAAACGGTTCCCCGACTATACAGATCTGGAATACCTTCGGGGTATGACATATCGTGACACAAACCAACATGAGCTGGCTTTGCAGTCATATACTGCAACTCTAGCGCTTGGCGATGCCCCGGTGACATATCGTCGACAAGAGGGGCTAGGCTCGTGGAAAGCCTGGGAGGGCATAGCGTTCTCTTTTATTGGTCTAAAGCGCTACGACCTCGCTGTGGCTTCTTTTAGGAGGGTGCTTGAGACAAATCCGAGCCACACAACATCAATTTTTCACCTGGGTTCGTTGCTTATGCATGCCGGTCACCCATGGGCTTCGGTCCAAGGCGAGTTGACGAAAATATGTGACTCAGATGCGCCGGCTGTAAAAGAGGTCTTTGAGCGCCTCTCGAAATCTAATGAGTCTGCTCTATAGTAGTTTCTAGCCAAGGAGACTAGTGAAGGATTCTTCTAAGATTGCCATCATTCTTGTTCCAGGTATCATCTTATTTCTTTATGTGCTATTTCTTCTTAATCCAACTACCCGACCTGTGGCCAAATGGACTTTGGGTGAAAATCATCCAGTTGAAATTTTAACTCTTATTATTGCTCTTGCTGGTGGAATATTTGGTTTATCACTAGCATGGCGAGCTCGCAAGCTGGAAGAGACCAATTTTGTAGTCGTCTTCTACGCGGCGTTTTCCGTCATACTCTTGATTATCGGCATGGAGGAAGTAGCGTGGGGCCAACAATTTTTTGGGTTCGGTACGCCCGCGGCCTGGCATGCCTACAACGTGCAGGGCGAAACCACGCTTCACAATTTATCAGGAGTACACGGCCATACCGAAATACTTCGACTCGTATTTGGTCTCGGCGGCCTCGTCGGAGTTTGGTTTTCTTTTTATCCGTATTTTCGCAAAATAGCTTCCCCGACCATCCTCTTTCCCTGGTTCGTCATAATCGCGCTTCATGCCGGAGTGGATGTCTACAATGACTACATCCCCCTTGGCAAACAATTTGATTATCACGTGCAAAGAACATCCGAACTCATCGAGTTGCTAATCGTAATCTCCGCATTCCTCTACATAGCGCTGAAGTCAAAGATGTTTTCGTTTACACTAAAGCCATCTGCAAGTTCCGGCGAACGTTAAAGTTGAGGGGACCAACTTGAATATGGCCATCGTTCCAAGAACGATATTTACCAGATTCTTGTTCTTTATTTTTTTTCTTCTGATTGCTAACCTAATCGTCATTTTTTCGCAGGCCTACTTTGTTTTTGATGATGTCCTTGGGCTGACTCGCTTATTCAGTTTCAGTGCGGAAAAGAATATTCCCACCCTTTTTTCATCCCTCGTGCTCGCGTTAAGCGCGGCGTTGCTCTCAGTCATCGCCACAACTAATAAAAGACTTAAAGCTTCTTATGTGCCCTGGTTTGGATTGACGATCGTCTTTCTTTTTCTGGCAATTGATGAAACCGCCTCTATTCATGAGAAATTAACTTTGCCGGTCAGAGAATCACTAAACACATCAGGGTTGTTCCATTTTGCCTGGGTGATTCCGTATGGCATAGCCTTAGCTGTATTCTGGGCGCTTTATTCTAGATTCTTAATAAACTTGCCAAGAAGAACGATGATCTTATTTGTTGTATCAGGTCTAACCTATGTACTTGGCGCAATAGGCCTTGAAATGATCGGTGGGCTCCGCGTTGACGTTCACGGCAGCGATGACCTAGTTTATTTGCTGATCGTTACTTGCGAAGAGTTTCTTGAAATGCTTGGCATTGTGATCTTCATTTATGCGCTACTTTCGTACATGGGAGAGCACCTCAAAGAGCTCAGGATAGTAATAGAATTAAGTGAGGAAAACGAAAAAGCGAG
>JAUWRD010000112.1 GCA_030610765.1 Actinomycetes bacterium | reverse complement strand
TTTTTGGATGCTTCATTATGTACCCGCTCATCGCTTGACGGGTATAGAGATAGAGCAAGTGAAACGTCGCCCCCATCTGAGCCGCTGTTATGTACCAATCCCTGGTAGCTAGCTTGTTCATCTTGATAGTTAATCAGCATTCTCAGAGTTCTGGTGTATCATCTTCAAAGAGCTATCATAAGCTTGGATTGTTCCCATGCTATCAAGGCTAGAATCCCGTCTGGCTTCAGCGCCTTTTTCGGCTTTACAGACGAACACTGAAAGACCAGACATAGCCTTAAAGGGCATTAGCGCATGTATAAGGTGTTGTGAGCTATGGTGCCAGGATACGTCAACTGCTTATGAAGTGGTAAAGATCGATAGGTTTACATGGTTTTGGTGTGTTGACGCCAAACTACTTTTAGAGGATAAGAAGAAATCAACTTATTGTCTAAAAACAGGTCAATTTTGTGGTTACCAGGGAGAAGATTGCTGGCAAAATTGACAATGGTTTCCGAACCAGCTGATTTTGGAGATAAAACAATAGTGGTCTCAATAGGTGAACCTATTATTTTGCCGTTGCTGTCAACTACTTTGATAACCATAAACCTTTTGCCAATTTCTATTGTTTCTTTGTGGAATCGAATAATAATCTTTGCTCTAGCGAGTTCTTTGCTCGATTGTTTAACGCTAACCGTGTCTAACCCGACTCCAAGAATGTTCAGCAGGCCGTCTGGCCCTGTTTGAACGTCACGACACAATAGGAATGCTTGAAGTTTCATATTGTTTCTCCTTGATATAGTAGTATTGATACATTGTACAAGATTGGAAAAGTGAGGCTGGTGATTCAGTCTTTGCAGCGAGTTTTCCTGAATACTTGATAACGCTTGATAAAGATAGCGACAGCAATATTCGTATAAGATTGTATGCTACAGGAGAAGCTAAAATTGATGAATTTCGAATATTGCAGGACGAGGATGAATATGAGTTTGTTGAGGAACTTTACACTTTAGCTCGACGGAAAGCACTAAATGGTGAATAAAATAACAGATCAAGAATCTGAAGATAAAAGACAAAAACCAGAGTCAGTTCCGACAACTGCAACTTTGTGGTGATAATAAATTTTGCATAGGACAATATTAATCGCGCATGTTCAGGACCGCCTCGCTCATTCAGTTTCTTCTTGAAAAAGGGCTCAAGAACGTGCATTATTACAGTAACAGATTTATTCCTCAGCATGACGGAGTACGTCAACTGCCGACCAGGTTAATCAGTAGATCTTGTATTTAGTCCATATTGGTCTGGCGCTAAGCTGTAACACACGGAAAGTTTCCTTTCTTTATATTGAGATGATTGCTGGTAGGGGTTAGGTCTGGCCGGTAAATACATGATGGAGGTCTACGAATAATGAAAAATATTAAGGTTGCTGTTGTGGGGGTTGGTAATTGTGCCAGTTCTCTAATACAGGGAATTCATTACTATCGAAACAAGTCGAAAAAGGACGCAATTGGACTGATGCATTGGGAGATCGGTGGCTTTAAACCCGGAGACATAGACATAGTTGCTGCCTTTGACGTAGATCGGCGTAAAGTTGGTCGGGACGTGAATGAGGCCATTTTTGCCAAACCCAATTGCACAGTGGTTTTCTGTGCCGAACTTCCTCAGGCTGGCGTCACAGTGAGAACGGGCAAGATACTCGACGGTTTCTCGGAGCACATGAACGATTATGACGTCGGACACACCTTTGAACTGTCTGATGAGCAGGAGCCAACGGAAGACGAGGTTGTCGAGGCTCTTTTGAAATCCGGTGCCCAGATTCTCGTTAATTATTTGCCCGTCGGTTCGGAAGAAGCAACTCGCTTTTACGCTGATTGCGCTCTTAAGGCCAATATTGCATTTATTAATAACATTCCGGTCTTTATCGCCAGCGATCCAGTCTGGGCTAAGCGTTTTAAAGATAAAAACCTTCCGATTATTGGCGATGATATAAAGGCCCAGCTTGGTGCTACCATTACCCACCGTGTTCTAACCGATTTGTTTAAGAAGCGGGGAGTCAAGCTGGAGCGCACTTATCAGCTTAATACCGGCGGAAACACAGATTTTCTCAATATGCTCAACTCTAAGAGACTGGCGTCTAAAAAAGAATCAAAAACCGAAGCGGTGCAGTCGGTGGCCGGTGTGCGATTGGATGATGAAAACATACATATCGGACCCAGTGATTACGTTCCCTGGCAGAAAGACAACAAGCTTTGTTTCATACGGATGGAGGGCTCGTTATTCGGCGATGTGCCGATGAATCTGGAGCTACGCCTGTCCGTGGAAGATTCTCCGAACTCAGCGGGGGTGGCTATAGATGCCATTCGCTGCGCCAAGCTGGCCCTGCTGCGACGCGAAGGCGGAGTCCTGGACGCTCCCTCCGCTTACTTTTGCAAGCACCCGCCTCGTCAATATACAGATGAAGAGGCGTATTGTTTAGTGGAGAAATTCATCAATATAGAGGTCGAGTCTGAATCGAGCGAGTCGCAGCTCGATCAGGAAGCGTCAACGATCGGATCATTGAGCCTAGTGGGAAATTCTCAAAATAATGAAAAAGAGCGCAAATGAGCTTAACGGGGCAGCGCGAACACTTTTCGAACCTCGCGTCTGAATATCGGCGCGTGCGCACGACGGATATTGATCCGATTGTGTTCATAAAACAAGCAACAAAGGATTACGATAGAGTTAAGGCTGCTGACATAGGTTGTGGAGCAGGAAGATACGATCTGCTTTTGTTTGAATACTTGAGCAACTTGGATCTAACTTGCATTGATGCTAACGAAGCGATGCTTGAGCAACTTTCCGTTTATTTGCGTGAGCACGGAATTAGCAATTTTCGGACAATGAAGGCGGATGCAGGTTCTTTTTCTCTGGAATCCGCATCATTAAATTGCGCGTTTACTTTCAACGCTATTCATCACTTTAATTTCGCGGGATTTTTAAATAGTGTTTCCGCGGCGCTTGAGCCCAATGGTCGGATCTTTATTTATACGCGTACTCGGAGTCAAAACGCTCGCAATATTTGGGGGCGCTATTTCCCAAAGTTTTCGGAAACAGAGACCCGTCTTTTTGAACTTGAAGAGATGAAGGCCTGGGTCACAGACTGTACTTTTGTCGAGCTTGAAACTGTTCAGGAGTTTAAGTACAAGCGCCAGGCTGCTTTGTCGGAGCTGGTGGATAAAGTTAAGGCCGGTCATTATTCAACCTTCGCACTATACGATGAAGACGCACTGGCCACGTCCACACAGGTGTTTCATGAGAACATTAGGGGGGCTTTCCCAGACACTGAACGAGTTGTGTGGGAAGATGAAAATACCATGTTGGTTCTCCGACGAAACTAGGGGATAGATCCACCTAGCTTACGTTTTCTAAAAGTTTCTACTTGTGCCCCAGGTAAAAGATTTTAACCGATCGTGTTGTCAGCAAGTAGGCCTGACCCGATTTTCAATTTCTCCGAGCTTTTTTCTTAATCCCATGCTAAACCGCTTTCTTGATTTGCGAGGAACAAAAAAGCACGTACTTGGTAAAATAGATTATCATAACGCTGGACACTGTACTAGCGGAGGGGGGCGGCATATCCAAGCCACTATCTCTATACCCGCTCATCGCTTGACGGGTATAGAGATAGTGGTCCCTGAATGCCGCCCCTGCTTGACCTGGTCTACTACACTATATACCCTGGTTATGAGCTTGTCGAAGTCGGATTTGAATAAAACCAGAACTTTCCTGAAGGTTCTTTTCTTAGTATTCAGGGGTCTTCGCCTGGATTCGAGCATAGATCTTTTCCTTTGTATCACTCTCTGCTATCAATTTCTCAACTTCTTTCTTGACAGTGAAAACCACCCCCCATATTAGCAATTCGTTCAAGTGAATCCGTAAGCGCGCCTGCTTTTGTTAACAAAATCGCCCTCAAGGGAAGATTAACTACGATAGAAAATTGACGGCAGTCCAGATAGGCGAGTTTCCGGGTTTTCTGTATTTTTCATTAAGGATTTTCTATAGATAAAAATGGAATTATTGGGTATTAATTTGTGTCTTGCTATCGGTAAGCACATGAGGAGTGTGATTCTATGAAAAAGTCTTTAAGTTGGGGTAGATTTCCCAGCTTTCCCGACGATCAGGCACGTATTTCTACAGGCGTGGCACATCTAGATGAACTTTCTAAAGGCGGGTTTTTGGTGGAGAAGACCTATCTGGTATCAGGTATGGCGGGGACTGGGAAAACGATTTTTGCTCTCCAGTTCTTAATGGCGAATCTTGCCGAAGGCAAAAACAGCATATATGTTTGCCTGAACGACAGGCCAGAAGACATCGTTTTGACCGCAAGTAGCCTTGGTTGGGATATCGAACCAGCTCTTTCTCAAGGTAAGTTGCAGCTGCTCGATATGTCACCTTTCTTTTCAAGGTTTGCTTTAAAAAGCGGGAACAAACTTGAGCCGAAAAGAAATGAGGTCAGCATTAGAAAAATCATGGTCGAATTGGCCAAATACAAACAAAGCAATTCGGCTGAGTGCCTGGTTATTGACTCAGTCAATTCGATCTTGCTCGACTGTAAAGCATCAAGTGAATCGATCTTTGCCCGCGAGCTGGTTCGGTCACTGGAAGAACACTTGGATTGCACGAGTCTTTTGACTTTCGATTGCTGGGATGGACCGGGAGAATGGTCTGTCCATCCAATCGAATCATATGTTTCAGGTGTCATCGACTTGAGCATAGGCAGGAAGGCTTACCAATTCAATCGTACGCTTTCTATCAAGAAGCTCCGGGCGACGGCAGCTGAGCCTGCAGCCTACGAATTCGCGATTAAACCTATTGAAGGTATTTCGATTCTTCAGGGCAATGGTGAAAGCGGCACTGTTCTGAACAGCGGCAACGGCCAAAAGAAGAAAGTGATTGATCAAAAGAAACGACCCAACTGGGTTCGTGAAGAGATTCTAGAGAAAGATTAAAATGGAATTTGGCCGGTTGATAATTCTTTTCCTATTGAACTTAATTTTATTCTTTTCTTGGTTTGGAGTCTTAAACAAGCGAAAGCATAGCATTTCCTCAAGACTCATGATGGCTTTTGTTTTATCAACGGCCCAAATCATTGTAACGACTTTTGCGCTCGGTTTGCCTTG
>JAUWRD010000197.1 GCA_030610765.1 Actinomycetes bacterium | reverse complement strand
CTTGTGCTTGACCGGGGCCTGTTTCATTAACATACGTAATGAATCCAGCCACAGTCGCGGCGGTGCGCCGGGCCCGGCATTGGTCCAGATATTCACTGCAAACCCCGCGCAACGCAGCACGCTTACCCATTCTAGCCTCAGTCCTCGACCAAGACTTGCAGGTGCGTTCAACTTGGCCCCGGCTTATCGCAAGTTCCAGGGCTTCCATCGGTGTTAAATGGTTCAATCTGGCACGGGCTTCATCAAGGGCGACAATTAAAGGATCTCCCATCCACTTCTTGACCGCCTCACCCTTATCACGCACCAGCGTTGCCAACCACCCGTCATGATCGGTATGCCAATGAGATAGGTGGACAATTTCCGCCAAGGCCACCGTGTCGCGTTCGTCTTGCATATATCGCAGTGCTGCCAGCGCCAATTGACATTCCTTCGTTCCAAGAAGTGAGCCTTGAGCGACTGACGCTCGTATACCAAGCTCTTCTAACCCGTCCGCAATACGTTCGCACTCATCGTTCATGCGGCACAAAACTGCGATATCTCCCGGCTCAATATCGTCACGGCGCAACAACATGTCTTTGACCCCGTTAGCAATGGCCAAAGCTTCCTTGGAATTACTAGACACAGGTAGGTTCCAAGATTCTATCCACCCGCCGGAAGTATCTTTTTTGTTGCGCTCCTCAGGAATCTTTAGCCGTACTTTATCCTCAGGCGTCTCGTGAAAGACCGTCGAGAAAAGCGCGTTACAAAACTTAACAAGTCGCTCGCGAGATCGCCATGATTTATCGAGTGTTTGGGTGCTGCCGATCAGCCTTATCATTTCATCCATCAGCTTCGGATCAGTGCCGCGAAACGAGTAGATAGCTTGTTTCGGGTCACCCACCCAAATAGATTGCCCCGCCAGCTCATTTAATTCCAGAAAAAGCGCCAGCTGGATGGGGCTCGTATCCTGAAATTCATCGACCATTATTTGTTCCAAGCGATCTTTCATGGATTCGCGAAATGCCTTATTGTTTCGCGCCAGGTCAAGAACCATCGTCTCTTGATCCATAAAATCCATCAGCCCCTGCTTCTCTTTGAAGCTCCTGTAGGCCGCAAGCGCCTCGCCCGCGCAAGTAAAAACACCTTCTATCATTTTTTGGACATCGGCTTGAAAATCGAAATGCTGGGGCACATCGCCGGCAATTGATTTGACTTCATCTAAAAGACCTTCGCCGTCTTTCTTCGGTTCAAGTTTTGAGAGGCTCACCCAATCGGCCCAAACGACTTCATCTCTCTGCCGGGTTCTGACAAACTTTTTCAAGTCCTCCAAAACGCTTTGAGTACCCTTTTTCGGCTCTTCAATCTCTTTAAGATTTTTGATAGCCGTCTCAATGGCCGCGTCCAAGCGTCTATCCATATCCGCCTCAAGAGGCGCACCAAACAAATCACTTATACTCTTCCAAGACTGCTCAGCACAAACAAGTAAATCCTCAGCGCTCAGCTGATTATTTCGCGCATAATCCACAACCCTCTGGACATCCTGCCGCCAATCCGAGTGCTTGTCGTATCCATATCCGCGACCATCTCTTTTCATCCTCCGGGCAGCCGGCTCGATCTCATCGGCATGCTCTTCAATTACAGCGTTAGTGGCAATTCTAAAAAGCCGCTCGCTGTCATTTTCCGGCAAGACATCTAGAGCTGGAGATAGGCCCGCATCGAGCGCATATTTAGTTAACAATCGAGCGCAAATACTGTTGACCGTTCCGATAAAGCCACTTGATATTCGCTGCGCTTCATCCAACTTGTTGTCTTTTAGCAGGTGCAGGCGAATACGCTCTCGCAACTCGGCGGCAGCCTTGTTAGTAAACGTTGTCGTCATCAGCGCTTCCGGCGCCAAATCAGAGCTCACCTTGTCTATCACTAGATCAGTTAATTTGGTCGTCTTTCCTGACCCGGCTCCGGCCATGATTATTTGTATATCTTTCACTAGCCACCACCCCCGATACCGCAAAGTACGCAAAAATCACAAAACTTGCATGATGGCTGTTGATAAAGCAGATCCTGATCGTCGCATTCGTCTTGCACGATCGCCCGCGCCTTATTGCTAGACAA
>JAUWRD010000017.1 GCA_030610765.1 Actinomycetes bacterium | reverse complement strand
CAACCGTGGCTGATGGTGCCAACGGCTGGTTTGTGACACAACCAACCATTGACTTGAGCCGGGATGAACCCGGGATCACATACTATCAATTTGATTCAACGGAAGCCGGCAGCTGGACCACCGGAAGCACGACAGATGCTCCCGAGGGCATCCACACCATCTACTACTTTTCAGTCGACACCATGGGCAATACCGAAACGCCCGAGAATACTGCCACTGTTAAAGTTGACATAACCATACCGACCGGCTCTTTATCGATCAACTCAGGGGCTACATACACTAAATCAACTGGTGTCACCTTGAACTTGTCTGCTTCAGATGGCTCCGGCAGTGGAATGGTGGAGATGAGTTTTATGAATGATGGCGGTTCCTGGACGACGACGGAAACATACTCAACGTCTAAGATCTGGACGCTTTCCTCTGGAGACGGCACTAAAAAGGTCTGGGTTAAATATAAAGACGCAGCCGGTAACGTATCATTACCCTATTCGGACACTATAACTTTAGATACAAAAGCTCCGATTGCTAAAAAAGTTACCGCCCCAAATGTCTCAACACGGGAATCTAAGACAACTAATTTTAAAGTCAGCTGGTCGGCGAGTGATCCGTCGCCATCATCGGGGATCAAAAACTATGACCTCAGGTACAAGATCGGCAAAAAAGGCTCTTGGAATATTTGGAAGACAGTCACAACCGCTACATCAGCCACATTCAAGGGCAAAGCCGGCAGTACTTACTACATCCAGGTCAGAGCGACTGACAATGCCGGAAATGTCAGTAAATATTCAAAATACAGATGGACAATTGTTCCCTATGACAACGGCCAGCAGATAAGCTCAAGGAAGGGCTTTGCCGGCAAAGTAACTCAAAAGAGTTCCAGGTACTATAAAAAATCTATTAGATTTTCCAAGAGCGCCGGGGATGAAATTGTCTACCGTTTTACCGGCAACAAAGTCTACTTAATAGCAACCAAGGCCAAAAAGAGAAATAAGGCTGAAATCTACATAGACGGCGATTACAAGAAAACTATCAATACCAAATCAACAAAGTCGCGCTATCGACGGGAAGTCTATCATTTTACGTTCAGCAAAATTGGTACCCACAACCTTAAGATAGTCAATGTCGGCAATGAGGATCGCCTTGATTTAGACGGGCTGGCGGTCAGGCGATAGAATAATTTCGGTGACACAATACTTAATTCGGTTTTCAGAATTAAGTATTGTGTCACCGAAATTATGCCACCGAAATTATGTCCCCATAATTACCCCTACATGTGGTCGCGTCGTAATTGCACGAAGTCCTGCGCCGGCACTGGCGGTGAAAAATAATACCCTTGTACAGAATCGCAATTGAGCGAACGCAATATCTCTAACTGATCCAAGGTCTCGACTCCCTCGGCAGTAACTGTCATTTCGAGAATGTGCGCCATTGAGATTATGGCTCGAACGATGACCGGACAGTGAGGGTCTGTGCTTAGGTTCTTTATAAATGACCGATCAATTTTAATGACGTCAATCGGGAACGATGTCAGTGTATCTATTGCGGAGTATCCTGTTCCAAAGTCGTCTATTAAGATTCGCACTCCCATGCTTTTAAGTTGTCCGAGAACCTTCTGCGCGCTTTGCGCGTCGTTCATTATTGTGCTTTCGGTGATTTCGACTTCTAAGAAACGCGGCTCTAGGCAGGTACGTGCCGTGGCGGCTTCAATGGTTTCCACAAGGTCTTCCTGTTCAAATCGGCGAGCGGATATATTTACTGAAAGATTTAGCGGACTCAGGCCATTGGCTTGCCAAAGCTTATTCTGATTACAAGAGGATTCAAGCATAAAATTACCAATATCAACGATGAGCCCGTTATCCTCTGCAAGCGAGATAAAATCCCCTGGGAAAATCAGTCCTTTTTCAGGATGCTCCCAGCGGACAAGAGCCTCGGCGCTGACAATTCGCTTGGTGCTGATATCCACGCAAGGTTGATAGTAGCTGACAAGTTGATTTTTTTCGATTGCGCGACGAAGGCTATGCTCAAGGGTTAGATTCTTGACGGCTTGGGCAGACTGTTCCCGGGAGTAGAAAGCATATTCGTTTCGGGCTCTGCGCTTTGCAAGGTGCATGGCTGTGTGCGCATTTGATACCAGGGTGTCGCGCTCGACTCCGTCTTTCGGAAAGAGACTAATGCCGATGCACGCGGTCAGATGGAGTTCATTAATTCCAATCTCAAGAGGTTTCGATATCTGCGTCATTAATCGTCGGGCAGTGAAGGCGGCGCCCTCTTCGTCCTTGATTTTAGGCAAGATCACGTTAAACTCGTGGTCGCCGATACGGGCGCAGCTGTCTGCCTCTCTAAGAGACAGGGCAATTCTTTCGGCCACCGTGGTCAGCACCTGATCGCTGGCGCTACTTCCAATGGCATCGCCAATCTCCTTGAACCTATCAATATGAATCGATAGAACGGATAGAGCTCCGGGTTTGGACTGAGCCTTCGACAGTTCTTCTCCAAGGATGTCTTTAAACAAACTGGGGCTCGGTAGATCGGTTATCAAGTCGTAGTCAGCCAGGTGCCGGGCGTCATCTTCAGCTTGGTTGCGCGCGTCCTCCGATCGTCTCAAGGCAGACACGTAGTAGCGTATCAACTTGATCAAGAGCAACCCGGTTGCCAGAATAAAGAGCCAGCTTTTAATTATGAGCGCTTGAGCGAAATTTTCGGAATTACCGGCGAATATAGTTAGCAGTCGGTCTGAGAAGAGAAGCCAGATAATCCCTATGGACATGTAGATCGCCGCGATCTTTAAAGAAATTTTGTCAGTGGCCTTTTTGTTATTCACACGCAATTTATACCCATGTTAGAGCCAGATATGATCTTCTGAAAAAAGAGTAAATAATAGTCGGTTTCATTGGGGAAAATCTGATATGATGAAAAAAGTTACAATGGCAAAAAACGTAGAATCCGGAGAGGTAGACTTCACTAACGATCGTCCTGAGGAAGCTTGTGGTGTGTTTGGCATTTACGGGCACGGTCAGGATGTATCTAGGCTTACCTATTTTGGGCTTCACGCGCTCCAACATCGGGGCCAGGAGAGCGCCGGAATAGCTGTAGCCGACGGAGAATCAACCTTAGTCTTCAAAGACATGGGTCTTTTGCCGCAAGTTTTCGACGAACGTAAACTGGCCAGCCTTCAGGGACATATCGCTATCGGGCACGTTCGCTACTCAACAACCGGCTCGACCAGGTGGGAAAATTCACAGCCAATTCATAAAACCTATAAACATGGCACTTTAGCCTTAGTTCACAACGGCAATCTACTTAATAGTCGTGAGTTGCGGCGGGAGCTTGTGCAAAATGGTAGTCGTCTCAGATCGACTAGTGACACAGAAGTTATCGCCGGGGTGATCGCCAAGGCCTCGAATAAATCCATTGAGCTGGGCGTAGCGGAAGCGATGCGCCGAATAAATGGAGCCTATTCGATTCTAGTGATGACGGAAAATGAGCTAATTGCAATTCGAGATGGTTATGGTGTTAGACCATTAGCAGTCGGGCGGTTAGGTGACAGTTGGGTGGTCGCGAGCGAAACGTGTGCCCTAGATATTCTCGGAGCCGAGTATGTTCGTGACGTCGAAGCTGGAGAAATGGTCGTTATAAACGAGGACGGTCTGCAATCTCACCAAGTACTCAAACCCAGCAAACCTTCCCTTTGTGTCTTTGAGTTTATATATTTTGCCCGCCCGGATAGTCAAATCAATAAGATTAATCTTTATGGGGCCAGGAAAAGTATGGGGACAGAGTTGGCAAAGGAGGCTCCGGTCGAGGCCGATATGGTCATTGGTCTTCCTGATTCAGGAACCCCGGCTGCTATTGGATATGCCGAGGAGTCCGGAATTCCTTTTGGTGAAGGGCTGATAAAAAATCGCTATGTCGGGAGGACTTTTATTCAGCCCGACCAGATGCTAAGGCAACTTGGCGTAAAGCTAAAACTAAATCCGCTTAGACAAGTCATAAAAGGTAAGCGTTTGATTGTTGTCGATGATTCAATTGTCAGGGGAAACACCAGTCGGCAAATAGTGAAGATATTAAAAGAGGCTGGCGCTGCGGAAGTTCACATGAGAATCAGCTCACCTCCAGTCATTTTTCCATGTTTCTATGGTATTGACACCGACAGCCAGGCGCAGCTCCTGGCAGCCGGCAAAGATTTGGAGGAAATTCGGGAATTCATCGGCGCCGATAGCCTTAAATATCTTTCTTTCGAAGGCTTACTAACGGCGACGGGGTGCCCGCGCTCAGAGTTTTGTCTCGCCTGTTTTGATGGCGTTTATCCAATTCCACTCTCTGAGGAACAAAAGGAAGGCAAATCTCTTCTTGAATCAGAAACCGTGAAGAAATAGTGGGGGAACTTGAGCCGACAATCCTTGGTGTTCTAATCTCTGGCACCGGCACAAACCTTCAAGCCATCATTGACGCCTCGGAAAACGGGGAGCTTCCAGCTAAAGTAGGCGTGGTCATAAGCAGCAGCAGCGACGCGCACGGTTTGATTAGGGCCAAGGTGCACGACATCCCCCGCTTTTGGGTCGACAGGCAAGCATTTGGCTCGAACGAAGAATATGACTGGGAGATTGTTCACAAACTTAAAGAGTTCAATGTGAATCTTGTCGTATTGGCCGGGTATATGCGGTTGGTCGGCGAACCTATACTTAGCGCTTATCCGCAAGCGGTGATTAATCTGCACCCATCTCTTTTGCCGTCTTTTCCGGGAGCTCACGGAATTCCCGAGGCTCTCGCCGCCGGGGTAAAAGTCACGGGGATTACTATCCACTTTGCTGACCAGACATATGATACGGGTCCAATAATTTTGCAGCGAATAGTTCCGGTGCGTCAAGAAGATGACGAGGAATCACTTCGCGAAAAAATTCGAAAAACGGAGCATAAGTTTCTGCCTTACGCAATTAAGCTTTGGGCGACAGGGCGGCTTGTTGTGGATGGTCGACGGGTAAAGATATTATAGGTTAAACTGAATAGGCATCGGTTTACAATCAATCGTTTGGAACTAAAATTAAAGGCAATCGCGGACTCCCAGGGAGGCTGAATGAAAGTTAAAAGAGCATTGATAAGCGTATCGGACAAGGCAGGTCTTGTCGATTTTGGTCGTGGGCTTAAGAAGCACGGTGTCACAATAATTTCGACGGGCGGGACAGCAAAAGCGCTCACCGAAGCCGGAATCGAAGTCACGAAAGTGGCCGACCTGACTGGTTTTCCGGAGATTCTTAATGGACGAGTTAAGTCACTCCATCCAAAGATACATGGCGGTATTTTGGCGCGCCGCGATCTCAAAGACCATATGGATCAACTCGCTGAGCATGGAATCGATCCCATTGACATGGTTGTTGTTAACCTCTATCCATTTCAAGAGACAATTAAAAAGCCAAATGTTACGCGCGAAGAGGCGATTGAAAATATTGATATTGGCGGGCCTTCTATGATTCGCTCGGCCGCGAAGAATATGTCTGCGGTTACGGTCGTTGTTGACCCGTCCAGATACGGCGAGGTCATGACTGAAATGGACCAAAACAACGGCGAGGTCACAGAAGCGACACGTCTTGATCTAGGGCGCGAGGCTTTTCGGCATACAGCTGACTATGATGAAGCCATCTATGAATACCTGGAAGAAGACCACGATTTTCCGCCTCTCTTGAAATTGGTTTTTGATAAGGTTAGCGATTTACGCTATGGCGAAAACCCTCATCAGCAGGCAGCATTCTATAAAGATGAGATGGCTGGGCCCGGCACTTTGGTTCAGGCACAACAATTACACGGGAAAGCACTGTCGTTCAATAACATTCTGGATTTTGACGCTGCCTGGCGTATCGTCAACGAATTTGATGAACTGGGCGTAGTTGTTATCAAGCACAACAATCCCTGCGGCACTTGTGTTGCACCCGACATGGCCGATGCTTTCAGACGTGCTTTTGACGCTGATTCTGTATCGGCATTCGGAAGCGTGGTGGCTGTAAATCGCCCTGTCAACGCCGAGACGGCTAAAGCTATGATTGAGCCGTTTCTAGAAGGAGTAATCGCCCCGGGCTTTGATGAAGACGCGCTTGAGATATTGACAACTAAGAAGAATCTAAGGTTGCTAAGCATGCCCGATCTGCCGTATGCTCCGGAAGCGCGGGATGTCAAACGAGTGCAAGGCGGTCTGCTCGTGCAAGACGCAGACACCTTAACAGAGTCCAGAGACGATATGGAAGTGGTCACGACCACTAAGCCGAGCGAAGACGATTGGCGAGATCTTGTTTTTGCCTGGCGCGTCGCGAAACATGTCAAATCAAATGCCATTGTTCTTGCCTCAGGCATGACCACGGTTGGTGTCGGGGCCGGACAGATGAGCCGTGTAGACTCAACCGCGCTCGCGGTAAAAAAAGGCGGAGAAAAAGTTCAGGGGACCGTGCTGGCCTCAGATGCTTTCTTCCCGTTTCCAGACGCCATTGAGGCTGCTGCCGCCGCCGGTATTAAAGCGATAATTCAACCGGGAGGCTCAATTCGCGACGACGAGGTTATTGCCGCTGCCAATGAACACAAGATATCGATGGTCTTCACTGGAAGTCGTCATTTCAGACATTAAGTTCAAGCGATTTTGGAACTTCTAAAATATTTGGAGGTGCAAATGACTATAAGTAATTCGCAGATAGCCGGGTTGGTTTTTGTTCTGGCGATAGCGGTTTTCGGCCTTCTATTTTTAAGATACGTGCTCCCGAAAGTTGACTTGGTTTTTCGCTCACCTATTAAGACTGCTGTTCTATCAGGGATTGTAGTCCTGGTGATTCAAACAGTCTTTATTTTAGCCGGTAGCGCGACTGGGTAATTTCCACTGAACCAGGGGGAATTTAGAATAGTGCGAAAACAGCTGTGACTGACTTAAGGCAGAACATATTAACAGGGGACTGGGTCGTAATCGCTTCAAGACGAGCATTGCGGCCTGAATCTTTTTCAACCGGAACCCCCAAGCCCACTGACGAGCGTCTATCGACGTGTCCTTTCTGCATGGGCAATGAAGATCAAACACCGCCGGAAGTCTTCGCTGTTCGGCCGGAGAACGGTCTCAATGACACCAAGGGCTGGAAGGTCAGGGTTGTACCAAATAAGTTTCCAGCTTTTTTAGATAAAAAAGAGCTTAATGAACCGGAAGAAAGTGGTATTTACACTTCATTGCCGGCATATGGCCACCACGAGGTTATCATCCACGGTCCGAATCACAATGAAACTGTCGCGGATATGGACACACAAGATTTGGCGTTGGTTCTCAATGTTTATCAACAAAGACTCGCAGCTCTCTCTGCAGATCCAAAAACTGTGTCGGCCATAATCATCATCAATCAGGGCCGGGAGGCAGGAGCGTCAATCGAGCATCCTCATTCACAGCTCTTTACCCTGCCTATGATTGCTCCTCGTCAACAGAGGGAATTGGAGCAGATCAAGCGCTTTAAAAGTGAAGAAGATGATTGTCCGCTGTGCGCGATGCTCAAATACGAGCAGGCCTTTAAAGAGCGGGTCATTGCCGAAAACGATTATTTTCTTGCTTTCTGTCCATTTGCCTCGGCGGCTCCTTTTGAAGTAAATATCGTACCTAAGAAGCATCAGCAGGACTTTCATAAAGCAGGCAAAGAAGAGATCGATGCGCTAGCCAAAATCTTTAAGTTCACTTTTGGCAGACTTGGTGAGCGTTTGAAGGATCCACCATACAATACTTTTCTTCACACCAGGCCCTTTCAGACTGATGATGATTATCACTGGCATTTTGTAATCATGCCAAAGACAAGCATCATGGCTGGTTTTGAATTCGGGACCGGCATGATGATAAACATAGTTGGTCCTGAAGCCTCGGCTAAGTTCCTGCGCGAGCCATAAAAAGCAGACCAAACTTCCCCTACTACGCCAAATAGCTGCAATAATGCCGATAATGTGGTAAAATAAATAAGCGGAACCAGAAGCAGAAGCGAACGCTTTTTTCTAAAAGTTGGTGTGCCGATGATTTATGAACTGCTTTGTCAGGCAGAACAGAAAGTTGTCCTTTGCAACACGACAGACCTGCGCTCAATCAGACCTTTAGAGGGGGCAAAGGTTCCGCCCATCTACATTGTTCACTTTCAGTGCCCGCACGACAAACTTTACAGCCTTAACCTTTGCACGGCCGGTCACCTGGATTTGATCTATTATTCAGACAAGCGACTCAAAACCGTGGACGCGGGATTAAGTCAGCAGCTGCTCGAAGTCTTGCTGGAAAAACTTGAAAAATACGACAAACTCACCTACCAGGACTTCTTAAGCGAAATCGACGAACTCGAAAACTAACATAATGGGGTCAGGTCTTGCAATGACACAAGTTTGCTCTGACCTGCGCAAACAAATACGCATGCGTTAACGCAAGACCTGACCCCACGCTAAAATGTGTCATTGCAAGACCTGCCCCCCAAAATAAATTGACAAAGTGTTACACGGGTAGTATAAAGTAATAGGGAACATACGTTCCCTATTACTCACTTGGAGGTAAACATGGAAAAAGTGGCTTACGAATTTGAGAAAGGCAACGACGAGGTGGTGCGAGCTCGGGTATGCGATTTTGGCGGAAAGCAACGCGCTGATCTCCGCATCTATTTTCAGGGTAAAGATGGTGATTGGCACCCGACAAAAAGAGGTATCTCCGTTTCGACTGACATGTTAGGTCAGCTCAAGCAAGCCATAGACAAACTGGAAAAAGCTGTTAACTAATAGCTTGACCGTCCCTTTTTGTATCTGCCCTTGCAAAGCTACCTTGCCTTGACTAAAGTTGCAAGGTAGATGAAGCTCGTAGAAGTAAAAGATCTGTCAGTGACCATTGGCAAGACCACAGTGCTTGATCATCTCTCTTTCACGGTAGAGGAGGGAGATGTGATAGCAATTATTGGTCCGAACGGCGCCGGGAAAACGATGCTTCTCCGCACCCTCTTGGGAACGATCCCTTATGAAGGCAAGATAACTTGGCATAAGGTTCCGGTTATCGGCTATGTTCCGCAGAGATTCCATTTTGACCACACGTTTCCTTTAACTGTCGAGGAATTATTTTTAATGAAAAAAGGCGGCCCGAGCTTTTGGTTGCCCGCCGATGACCTCCGCTCCGACATCAAAAAGGCGCTTAGTCATACTGAGGTTGAGAACCTGGCCCAAAGAAAGATCGGCGATCTTTCTTCGGGGCAAATGCAGAGGGTCTTTATAGCTTACGGTCTTTTCGGATCACCGGAGCTTCTGCTCTTTGATGAACCGACGGCAGGAATAGACATAGGCGCTGAAATGAATGTGTACAGCTTGCTCAAAGAGATAGCGCAAGAGCTTAATCTAACCATGCTTTTGGTCTCACATGAGTTGAGCGTTGTCTATACTTACGCTAAGAAGGTAATCTGTCTGAATAAAACCATAGCTTGCTTTGGAGAACCAAAAAAAGTTTTAACTCCTGAGCAATTACAATCTCTTTATGGAGTCGGGGCTGACTTTTATCGCCACGATCATTAAGTTTTGGTTAGGTAGCGACATGAAAATTAGGAGTTACGGCCTATCGAAATAAGTCAGTTTGCACTTACAACTATAGTCGGCGTGAGTGTCGGAGTCGGCGTTTCGCTCCTTGGGACATTCATTATCCTTCGGCGCATGGCGCTTGTTGGAGACGCCCTGTCACACGTAGCGTTGCCGGGAATAGCGCTGGCTTCAATCTACAAGTTTAACCCGTTCATCGGAGCGGTTGCGTTGCTGCTTTTCGCGGTTCTCGCCATTACTTTCTTAGAGCGACACAGCAACTTGCCGATAGACGCTCTCGTTGGTGTTTTTTTTACCGCTTCTCTTGGAATCGGGGCCTTACTTAGTCCTTCATCCGAAAGTTTGCTCGAAGCGCTTTTTGGCGACATCAGAGATCTTAATATAATTGACGCGGAAATCGCGGTCGTCGTTGGAGTGCTGGTTGTTGTCGCAACCCTAATTCTATTTCGCGATTTTACCCATCTGACACTCTCGCGGGAGTTGGCGCATAGTGAGGGTGTCGCGGTTGAACGTACAGAATTAATATTTCTATTTTTGCTGGCTATTATGATCGCTATCGGTATTAGAATTATCGGAACTCTTTTGATCGGAGCATTAGTGATTATACCGGCGTCCGTGGCCAAGAATATTAGTGTTAGCCTACGAGGAATGGCTGTCATTTCAGTGATTGTGGGTATTGTGACCGTTGTTGTGGGTTCAACGATAGCCGCTTCTTTTCAACTGGTGCCGGGCCCGGTAATTACAGTTGTCGCGGCCGTTTTCTTTTTGCTTTCGCTTTTAGTGCGGAGATCCTGACTCTCAAGTCTTTTTTGCCCGTGTCTTTTTGGGCGCAGTTTTCTTCTTCGGTTTCTTAGCTTCTGATCGGGCTGGCAAAAGGACGGTGAATTTGCTGCCCACCCCGATGGTGCTGACAAGCTTGATTTTTCCATCGTGATTATCGATTACATGTTTGACGATTGATAAACCAAGTCCTGTACCACCCGTCTTTCTTGACCTTGCTTTATCGATACGATAGAACCTTTCAAATACCCGGCCAAGCTCACTAGCGGGCATACCTATCCCGGTGTCAATTACCTCAAGCACGACAAACTGGCCATCGGCCTCGGTTTTCACCAGGATATCGCCACCGGTTGGAGTATAGTGAATGGCGTTTTCTATCAAGTTTCGGATCATCAATCTTAGCTGATCCCGGTTCCCATTTATCTTGGAGAGCCCTCTTTCAAGTTCCGTCCGAAGTGACAGCCCTTTTTCCGCGGCTTGTTCAGTAAATCCACTGACAACTTTTTTGGTCGTTGTTGACAGGGAAAGCTGCGCGAATATCGGTTTGATCTCCGGGGTCTCAAGTTGAGACAAGTCTAGTAGATCGCTGACCAGTTGGACCAGTTGTTTTGCTTCGCGAGATAGTTTCTTAGAAAATCTTTTCGCGGCTTTTTCATCAGTGCCAACACTCTTGGCAAGCGAATCGGATAGCAGATTTATCCCCGCAACCGGGGTTTTAAGCTCATGTGAGACGTTGGCGACAAAATCGCGCCGGACGGTGTCGACACGGTGGCGACCGGTAATATCCTGAAAGACAACCAGGACTGCCGATAGGTTGTCACCGTCAAAGACGGGTAGTGCCGCGACTCGAAGTCTAAGTTCTTTAGGTAAGAAAATGTCGATTTGAGCTTCTGCTTCTTCGCCTTTCTTAATTACCTGCTTAATTAGTTTGCCTAGTTCATTGCTGTGTATAGAGTAGACGAGGTGGCGGCTGATCAGATCTTTTCTCGGCCTCTCAAAGATCTTCTCGGCGGCCGGGTTTACTAGTATCACGTGAGATTGCGGGTCTATTAGAACAACGCCATCGCGCATGTTATCAAGTATAAGCTCAGCTTTTTGCTTATCTACTTCAAGCTGAGACAAGTTTTGCGTAAATTGATCGCGAGCCGAGTTTAAGGCGCCTGCTATGCCGGTTAGGTCGCTATTTGAAGTTAAGATATCCCGTTTTTCTTCAGGCAGCAGTCTGGCCCAGTCACGAATTTGATCATATGCCTGGTTTACCAAGAACCAAGATGAATTCGCGAAGATCCATCCGATTACGAGAGACAAAACCAATAGCGGGAAGAACCCGAGATTAGTGACGAACCAAACCAACCAGAACGCCGATAGCGCCGCTAGCATATGAGTAACGAGTAATTTAAGTCTCATTCTTGCAACCCCTTTGTTGTTAGTTCAAAACGATACCCTAAGCCGTGGATTGTGTGAATGAAATTATATTGAGAACTTTCTTCTACCTTTTTTCTTAGGCGCTGAATGTGGACGTCCACCGTTCGTGACGAGCCTAAGAAATCATTGCCCCAAATTAGTGAAGTCAGCTGCTGGCGGGAGAAAAGGACGCCTGGATTGGAGGCCAAGGTAACCAAGAGCTGCCATTCTTTCGGCCTGACTTTGACTGCTTGACCAACAACGACGACTTCATGTTTTACGGGATCAATGGCTACATCTCCGAACTTTATAATTTCGTGGTCCGCGTCGCCATTTGATTTGCGCCTCAGGTGCGCGCGGATTCGCGCAAGCAACTCCGCGAAGTCAAAAGGCTTAGTGATGTAGTCGTCAGCTCCATCCGCTAATCCCTTTACTTTGTCCGAACTTGTGCCAAGGGCGGTTATCATAATAATCCGGACATCGCTGTTTACACGCCTTAACTTTCGGCAAACGGAAAGCCCGTCTAGTTTTGGCAAAAGCAAGTCGAGCAAAACGAGGTCTGGCCGACTGGAGATAGCTTCATTAAGCCCCTCTTGCCCATCTTTAGCTGTTGTTATGAGATAACCCTCGTTCTTTAAGTTGTATTCTAAAACTTCGCGGATGGTTGGGTCGTCTTCAACAATCAAGATACTTTCCATCCCACCATTATAAAGGCCTCATTTATGATCACAAGGACGCCGGTAATCAGTGTTAACAAAATGTTTGCAAAACGTTTACTTTTGGTTTACCAACAGGAATTGGTCTTCGGGTACCCTTTGACTAAGGATAAGACATCGTAGGTGGGAGGCACCGCGAAAAAACTACTCGTCGTTCGTAAATCAAAAAGACACTTGGTCCTGGCGCTTTCTGTCGTTTTGGCATTGATGGCTTTCGGTTGCGCGCAAAACGCCGGCGACGGTAAAGGATTGTCAGGCCAGGTTAAGATTGACGGCTCTAGCACCGTTTACCCTATAACCGAAGCGGTTAGCGAGGAATTCCAAAACGAAAATCGGGGCGTACATGTGACAGTTGGGCTATCCGGAACGGGTGGTGGCTTTAAGAAGTTTGCTACGGGAGAGACTGATATTAGTAACGCCTCTCGAGCCATGAAGGATGAGGAAAAAGCTGAAGCTAAAGAAAATGGTATTAAATATTTGGAGCTCAAAGTAGCTTTTGATGGTCTCTCCATATTAGTTAATCCCGACAATGGTTTTGTTGATGACTTAACCAGCGCTGAGTTAAAGAAGATTTGGAATCGGGGTAGCCGCGTTAAAACCTGGCGAGATATTCGACGGAGCTGGCCCGATAGGCGGATAAAGCTTTTTGGGCCCGGCACCGATTCGGGGACCTTCGACTACTTCACCAAAGCGATCAACGGCGAAGAGGATGTCAGCCGAGCAGATTACACAGCCAGCGAGGATGACAACACTTTGGTCGTTGGAGTCGCCGGAGACAAGGATGCTCTAGGTTATTTCGGATACGCTTACTATATGGAAAATCGGGACAAGCTAAAGATTGTTGCCGTCAATGGCGTCAAGCCAAATATAAAAACTATTCGTAGCGGGAAATACGCGCCGCTCTCGCGTCCTTTATTCATATACGTCAATAAAAAATCTTTAAAGAGGAAAGACGTCAGAGCTTATGTTGAGTTTTACCTAAAGAATGCCGGGGAGCTCGTTGGCGAAACCGGTTATGTGCCTTTGGGGCCGGATGAATATGAGGAACAAATTGATCGACTGCCGAAGCCTTGACCGATGAGTAAAATTAACGCTTTGTCGAGAAAAAGTAAACATGGGCCGAAAAGACGTTGGGGCGAGTCAGCTATTCACGCTCTTCTTTTTCTTCTCAGCATGGTTCCCATTATTACGACTTTTGGCATTATCTATGCCCTTTTTGCCGAGACATTTTTATTTTTTCAAGAAGTGTCGATAATCAAGTTTTTGACTGGTACTGTCTGGAGCCCTCTTCTTGTGCCAAAGCAATTCGGTATTTTGCCTTTAGTTGCCGGGACTTTGCTGGTAACAGCTGGAGCCATTTTAATAGCTGTACCTATCGGGCTTGGATCAGCGATTTTTCTCAGCGAGTACGCTAGCCCGCGCACGCGTCGCATAATCAAACCTCTAATTGAGATATTGGCTGGCATTCCAACGGTTGTCTATGGATATATGGCGCTACTGTTTATCAGTCCGCTTATTCAAAAAGTCTTTCCGCAGGCAAATATTTTCAACGCCGCCGCCGCGGCGATTGCCGTTGGTGTTATGACGGTGCCCATGGTCGCGTCTCTTAGCGAAGACGCTATGTCGGCTGTTCCCGCCGGTCTGCGGGAGGCGGCCTACGCGCTGGGAGCCAACCGCGCAGAAGTTGCAACCAGGGTGGTTGTTCCGGCAGCAGCATCGGGAATTGTGGCCTCTTTTGTTTTGGCCTTGTCGAGAGCCATTGGCGAGACGATGATAGTGATGTTAGCGGCTGGAGCGACACCAAGGCTCACCGCTAACCCGCTAGAGAGCATTCAGACGATAACGGCTTACATTGTTCAGGTGAGCTTAGGTGAAACACCCTGGGGGAGCATGGAATATAAAACGATCTTTGCTGCCGGCAGTGTTCTTTTCATCATGACTATGATCATGAACTTGGTCGCAACCCGGATAACAAGAAAGAGTCGGAGAATCTAATAATATGATGGATCAAGCAAAAGGGCAGTCACGTGCGAGAAAAATCAAAGCCAGACTTTTTTATCTGGCTTGTCTATCCGCGATTATCATTAGCCTTGGGGCACTGGCCGTTCTTCTCACGGATATGTTCATTCGAGGGTTTGGGTCGCTTAGTTTATCATTTTTGACCAGTTTCCCTTCTCGATTTCCCGCTAAAGCCGGTATCAAATCGGCCATTTTCGGGACGATATGGATGATGTCTTTGACAGCTCTTTTCTGTATTCCGATTGGTATTAGCACCGCTATTTTCTTGGAAGAATACACCGGTAATAGTCGTCTGGCCGCGTTCATAAAGATCAATATCAGTAATTTGGCCGGCGTTCCTTCAATTGTCTATGGTTTTCTGGGTCTCGCTGTTTTTGTCCGCGCGCTCTCTTTTAATCGTTCAGTTCTATCCGGCTCTCTAACACTTGCGCTTTTGGTTATGCCTATTGTTATAGTATCGTCCCAAGAAGCGATTAGAGTTGTGCCGCGTGCCCTTAGAGAGGCGTCATACGCCCTGGGCGGAACGAGATGGCAGACTATCAGGCGGGTCGTTCTACCATCATCTTTTCCTGGTATCGTCACTGGCGTTATTCTGGCACTATCGCGAGCAATCGGGGAAACCGCTCCGTTGATCATGATCGGGGCCTTGACCTTCATCGCTTTTGTTCCCGACGGGCCTTTTTCGGAATTTACAGCTTTGCCTATCCAGATATTTAATTGGGTTCCGCGTCCCCAAGCCGGGTTTCATCAGGTCGCGGCGGCCGGGGTTCTTGTTCTTCTCGGTATCATATTTTTTATGAATGGGATAGCCTCTATTATTAGGAATCGTTTTGAAAGGCACTGATGTGACTGAGCAGGCTCGGGTCTCAATAAAGAATCTTTCTGCCTGGTTTGGCGAGCATCAAGTTCTTTTCGATATCAACGCGTCAATTCGTGATAAGTGGGTGACAGCAATTATCGGTCCTTCGGGCTGCGGCAAGTCGACCTTTATTCGGTGCCTCAACAGAATGCATGAAACAGTTCCGGGAGCCAGAATGAAAGGTCGCGTCCTCCTGGATGATGAGGATATATACAAGTCAAGCGTTGATCCTGTCTCTATCCGGCGTCGCATCGGCATGGTTTTTCAGAAACCGAACCCATTTCCTACGATGTCGATCTTTGATAATGTGGTCGCGGGGCTTAGGCTCAGCGGCCAGGCTCGCCGGGTAAATTTGAACGAAATCGTTGAGCGGTGCCTAAAGCAAGCTGCTCTCTGGAGTCAGGTGAAAGATCGACTTAAAGAGCCTGGAGCCGGGCTTTCCGGTGGTCAGCAGCAGCGGCTTTGTATCGCCAGAGCTTTGGCGGTTGAGCCTGAGGTGTTGTTGATGGATGAACCTTGCTCGGCGCTTGACCCGGCAGCCACTCAGCGAATTGAAGATCTTATCTTCGAGTTGAAGAAGAATTACGCTATTGTAATAGTTACTCACAACATGCAGCAGGCGTCGCGGATCTCAGAGCACACTGGCTTTTTCTTAAATGGTGAGTTGGTTGAGTTTGGCGAGACTTCACAGATTTTCACGACACCTGGGGATAAAAGAACAGAAGACTATATTACTGGGCGGTTCGGGTAATGAGGGAAAGATTTCGACACGAACTAAAAGATCTAAATAAAGACACGATCCGATTAGGAGATTTTGTCGCGCACACCGTACAGCAGGTGACAGTCGCTTTGGCAGAGGCTGATTTCGAAATCGCCGCGAGCGTCATCAAGGCCGATGAGACAATTGATTCATTGTATTTGGATATAGAAACTCGTGGTTATGAGATGCTCGCTGTTCAACAACCAGTCGCTAAAGATCTCAGACTAATTCTCGCGGTTCTCAGGGTTATCCAAGATCTTGAGAGGTCAGGTGATCTGGCGAAAAACATTGCCGTAATTGTCAGAAGTGACGCTGAGATCATAAAACTAAAATCAATCGCCGAAATCATCGGTCGCCTTGGGATACTTGCCAAAGGGATGCTTTCGACGGCGATGAAATCTTTTGAAAAGCGAGATCTGACTTTAGCGGCTACCCTTGATACTAAAGATAATAAAATTGACGATCTTTACCGCCAGCTCATAAAGGAACTTTTCCACCTCGACAAGGAAAGCTCGCTTGAGTTAGCGGTCAACATGGCTTTGACCGGACGTTATTTTGAAAGAATAGCAGATCATGCTGTAAATATTGCCATTTGGGTCAACTACTTAGGCACTGGGAATCTCCCGGGATAGATATCTTTTGCGCTTTTTAGGTTAATTTTGCCGGTCAATTGGCAATATCAACTCTATGAGAGAAGCAGCGAGTTTTTTGCCATGGCACAAAGAAGAGAAACAACACCAATTAAAGTTGATCGAAGACGATCGATTCAAAGTCATTCGCGAACACCCTAAGCTGCTAATTATTTTAGCCTTTGGCTTTATCTTTGGTTTCGGGTTCTTAGCCGTCGCGGTCTATTTTACATATGAATGGCTAAGACGGCGCTCGCTTCAAAGCCACCCTTAAACCTTTCGTTGGCGGCTCCGCCAATAGACGTTTGACCAGTAAAACCCTAGAATGTAAGATCAAATCTAAACGCTTTCCCGGGGGCAACCTTGACTGAAAATATTCTAGTGGGAATTTCGCTTATCATTGTAGCCGGAATTGGGGCTCAGTGGTTGGCTTGGCGTTTGAGAATTCCCTCAATACTCATTCTTTTGATCTTCGGTTTCCTGATCGGTCCGGTACTGAAAGTCGTCAACCCCGACGCGGTCTTCGGTGAGCTTTTGTTTCCCCTTGTCTCAATGTCTGTCGCCATAATTCTATTCGAGGGGGGCTTAAGCCTAAACGTCAGGGAGCTTGCCAATGTCGGTCGCGTTGTTCTGGGGCTTGTCAGCGTCGGTGCCATTATTACGTGGTCGATAGGTTCAACTGCAGCTTACTATTTACTCGGACTTGATCTCGGGCTTTCGGTTTTACTAGGTGCCATACTGGTGGTCACCGGCCCGACTGTTGTCGGACCGCTGCTCCGACACGTTCGTCCCGCCAAAAAACTCAATTCAATTCTGAAGTGGGAAGGAATTGTTATTGATCCTGTCGGGGCGATGCTCGCGGTTCTTGTGTACGAGGCGCTTTTGGCTGGCGAGGTAGAGGCGATAACCAGCGTCGCTTCTGTTTTTATTTTAAAAACAGTTCTGATCGGCTCTGTCGCCGGCGTCATATCCGCGGCGATCATGGTCATTCTTCTTAGGCGCTACTGGGTGCCCGACTTTCTGCAAAATCCGGTTTCCTTGATGGTTGTAGTTGCGACTTTTACGATCTCTAACCTTCTCCACTCCGAATCGGGACTCTTGGCGGTAACTGTCATGGGTATCGCCTTGGCCAGTCAAAAAAGGGTGTCTATCAGGCATATTGTTGAGTTCAAAGAAAACCTCAGGGTACTTCTTATCTCCGGCATATTTATTATGCTTGCCGCCAGGCTTAGATTGGCGGACCTCTCCCAGATAAACTTGGAGAGTTTGGCTTTTCTGGGGATTCTGATATTTGTAGCGAGACCGCTGGCGGTGCTGGCCGTCACTTGGGGGCGGGACTTCAAATGGAAGGAAAGGTTCTTTTTGGCCTGGATGGCGCCTCGCGGCATTGTGGCCGCGTCAGTAGCTTCTATTTTCGCTTTGGAATTGGCGGCGGCTGGCTACCCTGAGGCTGAGCGATTGGTGCCCCTGACATTTATTGTGATTGTGGGCACGGTTACCATCTACAGCCTTAGCGCTTCCTGGGTGGCCCACCGATTGAAGGTCGCGCAACCTAATCCCCAGGGTTTGCTTATTGTGGGGGCGCAGCCTTGGACGCAACAGGTTGCCAAGGTTGTTAAAGATCAAGGTTTTGAAGTCAGACTGGCTGATAGTAATCGAGAAAACGCCAGCAACGCGCGAATGTCCGGGATATCAACCTATTTAGGAAATGTCTTATCAGAGGAGGCAGTGAACACTATCGAGCTCGAAGGCATCGGATATTTGCTGGCGACAACGGCGAATGACGAGATTAACTCGCTGGCCGCGCTCCATTTTGCTCACATTTTCGGGCGGGCGAACATTTATCAGCTGGCACCAAAAGATAATCAAATGCAGAAAGAAAACGTTTCGCGCCATTTGCAGGGTCGTTCATTGTTTTCAGATAAAGCTACGTACCAATATTTATCTCAGAGGTTCGCGAAAGGCGCGGTAGTTAAAGTAAATAGAATAACTGATGAATTTGATTTTGAGGATTACAAGAGCTTGTATGGAGACGCGGGCGTGCCGTTGTTCTTGATAAACAACTCAAATGAGCTCAAAGTTTTTAGTTCAGATACGACCATATTGCCGCAGCCAGGCCATAAACTTATCAGTCTGGTTGATCCGCTTGATGAAAAACCATCAAAAGAAGAGGAATTACTTCTTGCGCGTTCCCGGAATTAAATCTTACGGTCCAAATTTCTCGTCAACCAACTTGCGAATTTCTTCGTCACTTTTCCCCGCGTCCGACCACACCTCGACGGACAGGGCTTCCACGACGCAGAGGCGACAACCATTTCCATGCTCAGCATAGATTACTTGATCACCGGGGAGAAGTTTCTCTATATAGCAATCAAGTAAACTAGTATGTCCGAGTCCTCTTTGGCAGCCGCAATAGCAAGAGGACGCCTTAAGTGCCGAGTGATTCTCCACGTCGGATGCGAATCTATAAGCTTTCTTGGCGTCATCATTGGAGTTAGCGATAGATTCAGGGAAGGTACCTAGATCTGTAGGTTTTAGAGTACCCAAGAAATCTCTGTCTGTTTCGGTCGAGTTTTTAGTTGGCTTAACTTCGGTTGACTTAACTAATTCGTCTGCTTTTTTTTGATCAGAAGCGCCAAGCTCGGATATGCCCACCCACGCAAGAACCGAGACACCGACGACCAAAAGAGATATACCGATCAAGTTTCGCCAGCGCGGCTTTTCCTCTTTTTTCTGCTCGGTGTTCTTCTTGGTTACTGGTTCTTTTCCCTGTTTTCCCATCATTCTCTTTTCTTAAGAAGGCACTCATTATACTACGGCCAGGACGTTTCTCGAAATAATCCTGATGAGTAAAAAAGAGGGGAGATCGGGGTAAAGAAGACCTGGTCGAAGAAATAATTTAAAAAAGTTGAGGGTGATTAGAATGGAACTTGGAATTATTGGTTTAGGTAAAATGGGTGGCAATCTCGCACTTCAGTGTGTTGACAAAGATATTCATGTAGTAGGTAAAACCAGGACACCGCGACCCGATCTTTTGACGGCAGGAGTTGAAATTGAGGAAGGATATGGAGATTTCGTCGGTTCCCTTACGCCGCCTCGAATCATATATCTTTCGCTTCCCGCGGGCCCGACGGTCGATAAGGTTATCAATGAGCTTATTCCTTATCTTGATGAAGGCGATGTCA
>JAUWRD010000114.1 GCA_030610765.1 Actinomycetes bacterium | reverse complement strand
GTGTCTGCACACCAGATGCGAGCAAGCGAAAACCATAGAAGGCGCTGGCCGCCAGGGGGGTCTGCTTATAAGGTTTTTGTAGTCATCAATCCGTTCTTAATTTATGAAAGCTCCAATATTGTGCACGATATTTCATCTTTTCCGCTTCGGCACTGATTGCTCAGGTCTATGCTTGGGTAGACTCAGCTTGAGCTTGTTTGCATAAAAGCTTATGAGAGGTGGTAACAAAATGAAACCCATGCCGCAAGAGCCAGTTCCATCAGAATCAGATTCTTTAGATCTAGGTGATGTTAATGGATCTTTTCAGAAAAAACAAAATGTCGTGATCGGTCTGCTTATAGGGATTCTCGTAGCAATCCTAATAGTAGCGATCATTATTGTCCATAAGCAAATTGACATCAGAAATAGGATTACTAATCTTGAGGACGAAGCGGAAATTTCACAGGAACAGGACCAAAAGTTCTCCGATATAGGTGTTTCGGTGGATGACCTCGATACTCGTCTCGGCAGAGTTGATGCTCAACTCCAAAGCGTCGATGATCAACTCGTTTCATTGGATGAGCAGGTCCAGAAAAACGCAGGTATTGCCAATGACAACGCAGATATTATCAGCAAGAATACAGCTGCTTTCAATGATCATTTCAACGCATTACGCTAATAGGTAACATATGATATGACTAAATGGCTTTTCCGAAAGTTCGGAGGAAAGCCCGCTGATATCCGACGACTTTATTAGGCTGCCGAGGATAGCGTTTTAAAGGCCATTAGACGCGTCTAATGGCCTCTCTGAGCAGCGTAAAAGGTCTAGTAATACCCTTTTCTGGTCATCTTATTGCGACAAAATCCCAAAGTCAGAGCTTTTAAGCCACTGTGATATTGTCGGACACCTGCAAGCCGATTACTCGAAGTAAACAACCTTACTATGTTTAGTTACTTTCTTACCTGCTCAGAGCCGACGCGCGGATTTGAACCGCGGACCTGCTCATTACGAGTGAGCTGCTCTTCCAACTGAGCTACGTCGGCGAAAACTATCGGTTTTCTTTATTCCTTAGATTCTTCAGATGTGGCTTCGTCTTCAGCCAGCATCTCTTTGATCTCTACCTTGTCCTCGGGAGCGGCTTTGTCTTTGACTTCTTTTATCTCTTTTTTTGCTTGGGTTTCTTTTGTTTCTCGGGTGTCTTTGCGCCTAGCGCCTTTTTTCGGGTTTACGGTCTTTGTAATATCTTTAATATCAACTTCAAACCTTTTGCCGGTCTCATCTTCTTGGATTCTGACTCGCTCTTTCACTGCATTCATATCGAGGACGCACCCTTTATGACCGTCGCAAGTCTCGATACATGCGCCTCTTTTCGGGGCGCGCTTTCTAAAGTCTTTGTAGGCTTCAAACTCGTATCTCAAACAACACATGAGCCGACCGCAAACACCGGAAATCTTTTGTGGGTTGAGCGGCAGAAATTGCTCCTTGGCCATTCTAATTGAGATGGGGTTGAGATCACTCAGGAACATTGTGCAACAAAGGTCTTTTCCGCAAATCCCCATGCCGCCGATCATGCGGGCTTTGTCCCTAACCCCGATCTGTCTTAATTCAATGCGAGTCTTAAAATGAGAAGCTAGGTCTTTTACGAGTTCTCGAAAGTCGACCCGATTCTCAGCGGTAAAATAGAAGGCCATCTTTGAGCCGTCAAATATCTGCTCGACTCTAACCAATTTCATCGGTAATTTGTGTTCGGCTATCTTCTCTTCGCCAACGTGGAACGCTTCATCTTCCCTGACACTGTTCCGTGCCGCTCTCTCGAGATCCTCAACGTTGGCTTTGCGTACCACTTTTTTTAGCGGACGCTTTACTTTTTCTTCTTCAACTTCGCGGGCATTCGAGGTAATCTCGCCTATCTCCATGCCCTGAGTTGTTTTCAGGATAACTTGATCGCCGACAGCCAATGTCAGGTTGCCGGGATTAAAACTATATGTCTTGCCGCGCCTTCTAAAAGCGACTTCTATTACGGTTGGCATTTATACGACAGCCTCCAAAGTGAAAAATAAATTCTCAAACGCCAAAAGCGGATTGACGTTTTGCTCAATTCGTTGCTTGGCCTCATCAATATTAGCCAATGCTGACGTCAGTTGAGCGCGTTCAATCTTAGCACTCTTAAGCTCAAAGCTTAAATCAACATTAGCTATGAACTTCTCATCCGCGTTTTCTTTCAGCACTAGCAGATCTCTGTATATTGAGGCAACCAAAACCAGTGCCTGTTGGTAACACCTGTGCTCAACGCGAGCGCGCTCCCGGTGATGCCGGGTCTCAAGATTACGTTTTATCGTCGCGGCCCCCCTCGATCCTTCGACAAACGACATCGCCTCTTTAACTTCTATTTCCTGGTCTTTTTTGATTTTAGCTGTTCTTTTCTTAGCCGCAGCCACCAACAGTGACGCCAGCTCTACTGAGCGCGCGGTGTCGGGCTTCTCGGCGACAATGGCGTCGACCATGGTCTTTCTGACCTTAAGGAGGCCGGATGAGGCTATTTCCATCGCTTCGCCGACCATGCCTCCAGATAACATAACGGCGAGATCTGCCTTATCTTTAGAGATCTTCAAATCATTGATTAATATATCTCTGACAACTTCGACTTTAAGAGCGGAAAAGTTAACTCTTTGGCACCTGGATGAAATGGTTGATAGAACGTTGTTCATGTCAGAGGCGACCAAGATAAAGACAACACGTTCAGGCGGCTCCTCAAGCACTTTCAAAAGAGCATTGGCGGCTACAGGGAGCATCTTGTGGGCGTCGTCAATAATGATCACCCTGTAACCGTTGTTTTGTTTGGTAAGGTGTATTTTTTTAATGAGATCGGTAACTTGACTCAAGAGGATGGTTTGGGTGCCTTCCGGCGATATATAGTGAAAATCGGGATGGGTCAGATTTTGAATCCCGCGACATGAAACACAAGTGCCACAGGCCTGATCACAATTTATGGCAGCCGCGAAAGTAGCTGCTGTCTTCGCCTTGCCGACACCACGCGGGCCACAGAATAGATACGCGTGAGTCAACCGCTTTTTATCAATTACTCCGCGAAGCAGATTGACTGTCTTATCGTGACCCTTTATCTGCTCCCAGAGGGAACTATCTTTCATCTTCTATAATTCTAGTGAATTATGCGATGAAAGGCTAGGGGGTATAGGTTGCCGCAACAAACGCAACCGACGTCCCTCGAACTAGAATAGTTTTCTGACGGCATCGATAACTTGTTGATGGATGCGGTCGATGGGGTCGCGGCCGTCGATAAGAACGAAACGCTCAGCGTATTTTACAGCCAGATCTTCGTAACCGGCTTCGACCATTCGGTGAAAATCGAGACTTTCCTGCTCTAGTCTATCGCGATTTCTCTCGACTGTCCTTCCCAGGCCGAGCTCTGCTGAAATCCGAAACAGGAAGGTTAGATCCGGCATTATCCCATCCATCGCCCACTCGTTTATTGATAATACTGTTTGAAAATCCAAACCTCGCCCATAGGATTGATAGGCCAGGGATGAATCGAGGAACCTATCGCAAAGGACGGTATGGCCAGACTCAAGCGCCGGCTTTATCGTCTCATTTATAAGCTGGGCGCGACTGGCTGAATATAGCAATGCTTCAGTCACAGGGGTCATTTCTTTTAGCTCAGGGTCAAGAAGAATTTCGCGCAGTTTATCGCCGATGGCGGTGTCACCCGGCTCTCTAATCATGACAACTTGACGGTGCTGACGCAAGAACCAATTGTGAATCATCTTGACCTGAGTAGACTTACCACATCCTTCAACACCCTCAAATGTTATGAAATGTCCGGCCAAAGAGCGCTCCTTCCGTTTACGTCGATACCAACCACAAGTGGAATGTTTTCCACTTCCAATAAGTGTATAGCTTCGGGTCCTAGATCGCCAAAAGCCACAACTTCAGATTTTCTGACAAAATCAGAGAGATAGGCTGCCGCCCCGCCTGTAGCGACAAAGTAGACAGCTCCTTCAGCCTTCATGGATTCGATGACCTCAATTGATCTCGGGCCTTTGCCGATCATCGCTTTTACTCCGTATTCAAGAAGAGCCGGCGTGAATTTATCCATGCGAGAGGCGGTTGTCGGCCCGATTGATCCGGTGACAGCCCCAGGTGGTGTTGGAGCCGGGCCGGCGTAAAAGATTGTCTGGCCAATGAGCTCAACCGGAAGCGGCCGATTCTCTGACAAGGCCTCAATAAGACGTTTGTGCGCCTGGTCTCTCGCTGTGTAGATTTGGCCGGTGAGCGCGACTGTGTCGCCGGCCACTAAATTATCTATCACCTTTTGGTCGAGAGGCGAGGTGATTGTTTTCATATGTTAAGTCTCGCTGTCGCGCAACGGAGCTGATTGCACGATATATTAACAGCCACCGGGAGACACGCCATGTGTGTGCGGTCGGTTAAAACCGAGACGCCTAGAGCAGTCGTCTCTCCCCCTAAACCGGCTGGCCCGATACCAAGTTTATTGATCTCCGTCATTAAGCGATTCTCAAGCGCGGCCAAGTCCGGGCGCTTAGCTGGTATCTGAAAATCTCGCAGCAAAGCTCTTTTAGCTAGAAGACCGACTGAATCAAAGCTTCCGCCGATGCCGATGCCGATAAAAAGGGGCGGACAAGCATAATGTCCGGAATCAGCCACGGTATCAACAACATATTTCACTATCTCATCTTCATCCGCTGTTGGCTTGAGCATCGTCATTCGACAGGCGTTATCGCTACCGCCGCCTTTTGGCATGACTGTAATTTTAAGATCACTTCCGCTTTTAAGATCAATGTATACCTTTGCCGGACGCTCGGTTTCGAATTTGGTCCTGTAATTAAAAGCGTCTCGAATCACGGATTGACGTAGATCGCCTTCGTCGTACCCGCGAGCTACTCCAAGCTGAATAGCCTTCTCAAGCGAACCATCAAAAACAAGATCCTCGCCAACCTCAGCAAAAACCGTGACATAGCCGCAATCTTGACACAAGGGCAGGGATCTCTCTTTGGCGATTTCAATATTGGCGATTAAATGATCGAGGGCGGCCAGAGCGGCCGGTGA
>JAUWRD010000111.1 GCA_030610765.1 Actinomycetes bacterium | reverse complement strand
TTTGCTCGGACCGAATGGAGCCGGAAAAACGACTCTGGTACGGGTTCTCACGACTTTACTTCGACCAGACACGGGAAACGCTCGGGTCGGTTCCTTTGACGTTTTGCGCCAGCCCCAACAAGTGCGCCAAATCATGGGACTAGCAGGCCAGAGCGCGGCGATTGATGAGAACCTAACTGGCCGGGAAAACATAGAGATGGTAGGCAAACTCTACCACCTCGATTCAGCCACTATTGAGAAACAAGCGACGAAACTCCTAAACAGCTTTGGTCTTGATGACGCGGCTAATCGGATAGCCAAAACATATTCCGGTGGCATGCGCCGGCGACTAGATCTAGCCGCCAGTTTAGTCGGCAGGCCTAAAATACTCTTCCTCGATGAGCCCACAACCGGTCTCGACCCTCAGAGCCGCCTGGAACTGTGGGGAATGATTGAAGACCTTGTATCCGAAGGTGTAACAGTGCTTCTTACCACTCAGTACTTGGAGGAAGCGGATTACCTGGCAGACAAAATAGCCGTTATCGATCACGGCCAAATCATTGCACTTGGTAGCCCTGAGGAGCTGAAATCAAAGGTTGGCAGCGATGTCGTGGAAATGCGATTATCGGATCGTTCACAGGTTCAAAAGGCCGCGGAAATACTGAGCAAATACGGCGCTGGAAAACCGACCGTCGAAGAGGAGAGCGGTACAATAATCCTGCCGGTTGACCAAGGTCCGTCAGTTCTGGCAGATGTTGTGAGAGAACTGGACGCTTCACAATTTGCCATAGCCGACCTCAACTTCCGCCGGCCCAGTCTTGATGAAGCCTTTCTCGCGCTCACAGGGCATCCGAGTACCGTTGTCAAAGAGGGCGCTGAGGAAACCAGGAAAACTAGGCGCAGGAAAACTAGAGGTAAGAAATTATGAAATCCACAACGGGCTCATCAATCTTCTGGGCGATTTCCGATGTTCTTGTGATGACTCGACGGGGCTTGCTTAGATACATCCGCATCCCTCAGCTCCTGGTCTTCTCGACCATTCAGCCGGTAATGTTCTTGCTCTTATTCGCGTATGTCTTTGGGGGCGCCATCTCCACACCAAAAGGAAATTACTTAGACTTTCTCGTTCCCGGAATCTTGGTCCAGACTATCATCTTTGGATCGACAGCAACTGGGGTCGGCTTGGCCCAGGATTTATCGACCGGCATGACTGATCGCTTTCATTCGCTGCCCATGGCACGATCTGCCTTGCTTGCCGGCCGGATAATATCGGATACAACCCGCAACCTATTCGTGTTGATTCTCATGGTAGTAGTTGGGATGTTCCTAGGCTTCAGATTCCAAGATGGGTGGCTAAACGCAGTGGCGGCCCTGATTTTGATCCTGTCCACCGGGGTAGTTTTTTCTTGGATATCCGCATACATCGGGCTAGCCGTCAAAGACCCGGAGACCGTACAGGTAGCCGGGACGATCTGGATATTCCCTCTCGTCTTCGCCAGCTCCATCTTTGTGCCGGTAAAGACAATGCCCGACTTTCTCCAAGTCCTGGCTGAACATTCTCCGATAACTTATATGGTCAATACTGTCAGAGCTCTAATGATCGGCGGCGACATCTCCGGATCCCTCGGGCCAGCTCTGATTTGGATGGTGGCTCTCGCCACAATTTTTTCGATTCTAGCTGTTAGGCTCTACCAGCGAACGACTTAAAATTTTCTAACAAAAAAAGGTATTGGGATGAGCGCTGAAAAAAAACGTAATTTCCCAAACTGGGAACAGTTTTATCAAGAAGCCGATACGGAAAAATTGCCCTGGTTTTTTCGAGACTTAGAGCCAGATGTTCGAGCTACGCTCAAAGAACTAGACTTACATAGGGGACGCGCGCTTGATTTAGGGACAGGGCCCGGCACCCAAGCCATGGGCCTTGCGGCGATCGGATTTGACGTAACGGCAACCGATATTTCGCAGGCGGCTGTTGACCGTGCTAGGAACACAGCCGAGGCCGCAGAGCTTGAGATTGACTGGCGCGCGGATGATATTCTACATACGTCATTGACCGATAGGTTTGATCTGATATTCGCCCGGGGCTGCTTTCATGTGCTTGACGCCAAATCACGACCTCATTATGTCGCCAACGTCAGCGGACTGCTGAATCACGACGGCTACCTGCTACTAAAGACTTTCAGCGTGAAAGAACCCGAGCCGGAGGGACCGCACAGGTTCGCGCCGGATGATATAAGAAAAATCTTTTCGCCAACTTTGGAGATTATCTCTATTCGTGAAACAGTCTTTCATGGAACACTAGACCCTTTTCCCCGGGCACTATTTGCCATCATGCGCCAACCTGAGCCGAGTTAATAAAGGTCCAGTTACTCATTTTCTCTCGCGGCTCTAGCAGCGTTTGCTTTTATGGCCGCGTTAAACCACTTGGCCAGTCCCTGGCGATGCTTGTCGTAGAAGTCGGCAAAACGCGGATCAGTAGTGCACATTTCACCCAGCCTAAGATGCATCTCGTGTGAGCAAGGATAAAAGTTTTTGTCGATCGACAAGCGGGCTTCTTCCGCAAGATCCATTGCACCCGGCTCCTCTGCCCCGACTTGTCGATCAAATAGATCGACCATCTTGGCGATACGCGTCTCGTCTTCCATTTCAATGCGGCTCCAATCCTCTTTTGTGTAGTTCTTTGTCCGGCGCGCCGACTCCTTATAAGCGTCCGTCTCACCCCAGCGCTCTTTAGCTTCCGCTTCGAAAGCCTTAAATTTCTCTTCCTTCTTCATATCTATCCCTCCTTCTATCGAGACCAGTGTTTTATCAATAAGCTTGACCATCGCCTGTAATCTCGTCGCCTGCTTAGCCATGAGTTCTCGCTGCACGATTAGTGCTTTGCCCCGGTCAAAATCAGGATCAGCCATCAGCTCGCCAATCTTGTTCAATCCAAAGCCCAGCTCCTTATAGAAAAGTACCTGCTGCAGCCGGTCGAGATCGTCTTCTGAATATAAACGATAACCAGCAGCGGACCTCTTTGAAGGCTTGAGCAATCCCATTTCGTCATAATGATGCAATGCGCGTATGCTAACGTTTGCCAGCTTAGCCACATCCCCTACCTTATATATCGCCCATCAGCTCCTTTTTATTATTTCAGAATAAACCCTTACGTTTCGTGAGTGTCAAGTAGAGTTTTGACTATGCTAAAATTAACTAGGTGATAGATGATGCTCCAATGGCAACCGCTCATGGTCTTTATACTTTTTGTTATTGCTACACTCTTGATTTATCTAGCGATGCCAAGCAAAGAGAGGGATAACACTCAACCCGACAAAAGCGAGCCTTCATTCAAGCATCTTGTTGCGGTTGCGTCATTCCCTAACTCGGTCGAGGCTCATATAGTCAAGGGCCGACTCGAATCAGCCGGCATCGAGGTGCACTTAGCCAATGAGGTTCTATCATCACTATACTCGCCTGTTGTCTTGGTTGATGGAGGCATTCAGCTAAAGGTTAAGGACGCCGATGTTGAAGCTGCGCGCAAACTCCTGACAGGTCTTCAATTAGCCAGCCAAGTGGAGGATTAAAATGGGACTAAAAGCACTATTGATAAATTGTACGCTTAAGAAGAGCCCTGAGGTTTCCAACACCGAAGTCTTGCTTAACAAAGCTATTAAGTTGTTCTCTGAGAAGAACGTCGCGACCGAAACCGTGAGACCTGTTGATTCAAATATTCTTCCGGGGGTCAGCTCAAACGAAGGAGCCGGGGATGAATGGCCGCCCATTTTAGCCAAGATTAAGGCAGCGGATATCTTAGTTTTCGGCTCCCCCATTTGGTTCGGCGTCCGGTCATCCGTCATTCAAAGAGTGCTAGAAAGGCTTGATGGCACGTATCGTGAAGCAGACCCTGACACCGGACAGTTTCCGCTCTACGGCAAAGTTGCCGGCATGGTGATTACCGGCAACGAAGATGGAGCTCACGATGTTGCCGCCAATACCCTATTCAACCTGTCGCACCTCGGTTGCACGGTGCCACCAAACGTTGATACTTACTGGGTCGGAAATGCCGGACCGGGACCTAGCTATATAGACGCGGGCGGCGAGCATCATCTATACACAAATAGAACCGTCCGATATATGGTTGAAAACCTGGTCTATTTTGCCGATTTGATAAAACAAAACCCTATCCCGACAAACTTAAGAGCCCTCGATGATCTAGCGCGGCAAGAATAAAATGGGTAAAACTATTAATCATGCTTGCTAACAAGTATAGATGTACCGTCTGCAATTTTATTTACGATAACAGCGTCGAAGCGATAGCATTCGATGATCTGCCTGATTCCTATACCTGCCCCGTATGCGGAGCGCCTAAGTCTGCTTTTGTCCCAGAGGGGATTGCAGCCTCTGACGAGACCAGCGGGTCAAGCGTGGCCGAAAAGCTCGTCGAACAACTGGTGGCCTTCCGGGTAAAGCACGTCTATGGTATTCCCGGCGATTCCAATCTTCCGATAGTTGAAGCGCTAAGACAGAACGAGAAGATTGAGTTTGTGCTGACCAGACATGAAGAAACAGCGGCCTTTATGGCGTGCGCTCATGGTAAGATGACCGACCACATAGGCGTGTGTATGTCGATCGCCGGCCCGGGCTGCACTAATCTAATAACCGGATTGATGGATGCTACAAACGACAGGGCTCCGGTACTCGCGCTGCTAGGTCAAATTCCCGAGGTTTACCTCGGCAGTGAAGCTTTTCAAGAAATAGACCAGATAGAACTCTTCAAACCATTCGCGCAATTTGGAGAGACAATTGCCAGAACAAATCAAGCACTCAAACTAATGTTGATGGCCGTTAAGTACGCGTACAGGAAACCAGGCGTGTCGGTGCTTAGTATGCCGACAGACGTTTTGGTCGAGAAAGTTTCAGAAGCAATATTTGAACCAGCAAAACGAATCTTGTCTAATCCAATTCAGCCGGAGAAAAAAAGAATAAAGAAAGCGTCTGACATAATAAACGCATCTTCAAAAATTGCCATTTTGGCTGGTTGGGGTGGTCGACATTCCGGGGAAGAATTGCTTCGTTTTGCCGAAAAAACAAACGCGGTCGTGGCCACAACGTCGCGTGCCAAGGGCGTGATCAACGAAACCCACCCCTTAAGTCTGGGTGTTCTCGGATCTATAGG
>JAUWRD010000196.1 GCA_030610765.1 Actinomycetes bacterium | reverse complement strand
TTCATCCTTGTATTCTTCTCTGCGATTTCCCGGCTTGTTGAATCGCCCGCGTCTCGCTCAAATACGTTGTCAGCAAAATCAAAAACTATTTTTTTTCCCCCGACTTTCCAACCGATAATTTCGCGTATCGCCCAGGGATTGCTTTGACGCTGGAAAACCAAAATGTCTGCATCGGTAAAATCATCTTCCTCGACGTCATCGATTAGCGCGACCCACCCCTTGGCCGCTAGGGCCTTGCAAGGCGCGAACATCCGGTAATAGGCGCGAGCGTCGGACTCGGAGCGAACAAACACGACTTTGCGTGGCTTAAGGTTCATATCTTATTTGGCCATAATATCAATAACGCCTAGCGGGTAATCAACATATTTGACAGCCCTAAAATCCAAATCTCTGCCAGCAAAGAAATATTTCTTAGGCCCGCCTTTGTGAACAAGAAAATAGATGGTCACGGTCTTTGTGCCACCTGCCGGAATCCGCTGGCCCCAGGGAGACTCGACACCTTTTCTCTCGTAGTGCCTATTTGTCTCCGGTAGATTGAATTTGAACTCATTGCCAAACTCGTCTCTTAGCTGAACCATCGTATAGTCGAGCGGACGCGCTTTGGCGGCCAGATTTGTGACATTAAAAGTCACGCTTAAGATTGTCCACTTAGCCGCAGCCTTATCCGGATGGACTTCAGTGCCTAGAATTTCATAATTTGTGCGACCCACAACGCCCTTTGTAGGCTTGCGCGGCGTCGCTTTTTCCAGATCTTTTTCGTTGCCACACGGCCAGAACAAGGTAAGAAGAAGTAAGATAATGATAATGATTAGAAGGATCCTGCCCCAGATGCTCCGAGCCTCTGCCGGCAATTCACCGTCAGGCTCAAAAGCTTTATGCCCTTTGGCTTTAAACTCCTGGGTCCAGATATCAATTATTTCCGGCTCGACCTGGTAATCATGAGCCAACTCTGGAATAGTGCGCTCTTGAGTTATAGCTTCGAGCACAATTCTAAACTTGGTTTGCGGTGAAAAAACCGGCTGGTCCTTAATTTATCAACAACCTCCTGCTTATGACCCGCTAGCCCCCAAACGAGTTGTTGAGTATTACTTCTTTGTAGGTTTGGCTTTGACTTTAGTCTCTATAAAACTACCTTTATAGCCTTTAAGACTTTTCTTGTCAGGTTTGGGAAAGCCAGCTATTTTTATTGCCTGAATTCTGTTGTTTTCGCGATCTGCCACATAGAGTCTGTCTGTGCCATAAACTAACCCTTCAGGAAAATTAAACTTGCCGTCTTCGACTCCTCTTTCCCCCAGAACGCTCACGAGTGAGCCATCTTTTTTTAGAACCACAATTGTATGGTGGAAAGCATCAGACACATAGATATGACCGTCGGGCCCCAGCGTAATCCCCCTGGGCAAACCAAAGAAGCTACCGCTTTTCCCTTTTTCGTCAGGTCTGCCTAGCCTCCATTTGCCTTTTCCTTTGACGGTCATGGCTACCACCCGGCGATTCAGTTGGTCGGCTATGTACATAGTACCGTCTTTTTGATCTATCGTAATAGCAACGGGGAAATCAAACTGCCCCTCGTCGCGGCCCCTGACGCCAATCCTCTCTAAAAACTTGCCTTTCATAGTAAAAACATAGATGCCATTGTAGCTAGTAACATATATTTTGTCTTTATAGGAGGCGACGCCAAAAGGCGTAAACCCCAATCGACCATAACGAACAGCATACGGTTCTTTTGGAAACCGCTTCAACAACTTGCCTTTTTGGTTGAAAATAGTGACAGCTTTTAGTTTCCAATCGGCCACGTAAATATCCTCGGTCTTTTTATCAACCGTAGCCCCGATGACCCCGTAGAACCTTTTCGCGCCCTTATCGGTGCCTATTCGACGAATGAACTCGCCGGCTGGATCATAGATATAGAGACGGTTATTTCCGGTATCACTAACATAAATATTGTTTTCGGCATCGGTGGTAACTGCCAAGGGCCGATCAAAGCCGTAAAGTGAAAATAGTGGTTGAATGCCTCGAACTACCGGCTCCCGCGTCATAAAAGACAGAACATAAGCAAGAAGAAGGCCTATTAAAAGCAAAAGCAGGAGCAGAATAATAATGATGAGCTTGATTA
>JAUWRD010000211.1 GCA_030610765.1 Actinomycetes bacterium | reverse complement strand
TACTAATATTTCCGAGCTGCAGAGTTTTTGCGCGACGATAATTCAGGCCGACAAACTTGGTGTGAGTATTAGCAAGATCCTGCAGACCGAAGCATCAACACTTCGCACCAAACGTCGCCAAGCCGCGGAAGAGGCGGCGCTAAAAACACCGGTTAAGTTGGTTTTCCCCGTGGTTTTGTGCATATTGCCGGCGCTAATGATAGTAATAATTGGCCCGGCGGCTATCCGGATTATGAACACGCTCTTTGCTTTATAGGTCGACTGTAGGGGACGTTGGGTCGACTGCAGGGGGACGTTGTTTCCTATGTTTCCTAACTCCACGCAAGCACCAGGAGAATGCTAGTCTGTCACCGATTTGACTTTGCCGATAACGATCTTACCTGTTCGGCTAAGACCGTTCCAAGCGACCGAAGCTGTCTTTTTTACTATAGCTTTCATTGTTTCTTTTACTAATTCGATATCATGGTCAATTTGTACACGGCTGAGGTTTCGGGCTCCTAGTATCTCTTCAACCTTATCTTCGTCGAATTCCTGAATCACCTGGCGAAGGCATACTAGAATCACGAGCAAGTCGTCGAGCTGGCCAATAGCAGGAATAATGCCGGGAATTAGATCAATGGGAGAAGCCAGATATCCGAGCCCGGCTCCAAGAATCACCTTTTGCTTACCTGACAGTCTGGCCTGAGTAATTAGATATTTGGCCAAGCGCGCATAGGATGGAAACCTTTTAATTAAGGCCGTGTATTCAGATTTTGTTGCCGGCAGGATATTTCCCATGATTGTTAAGATTATCTAGAATGAGGGAGATTGGCAAATCCTAACCATCACAACCATCAGCTTAAGACGCTTAAACGGGGCGACAGCGCTTCAATTTTGGCTCAAGATCCCCTAACCTTGTTGATCTCTTTTGACAGCTGGTCAAAGCAGTCTCTTGTCATCAGGCCTATTGCCCAAGGTGATGGGGGCGCTATATACTGTCTAGTACGATGAAGCGATTTATGAATCTCAATGTCTCCTGGCGGAAAGTCGGAGCTCGGGTCTTGATCCTGGCCGGGCTGGGGATGATAGCCTATTACTACGGAACGGGTGTTTACACTTTTTCTGTCCAAAGAGATCTGCGCAGCCAATGGCAAGAGTCAATTAATTCTCCGAAGTCCGTAAACCAGGGTGGAGATGAGACCACGACCCCGGCTCCGGATATATCTGGCTCGGGCATCTTTGGCCGGCTACGAATCCCAAAGCTCGATCTTGATGTCATAGTTCTTGAGGGCACAGATATAATTACGCTTAGGCGTGGCCCAGGCCATATAAAAAAGACAGCGTGGCCATCCGAAGAGGGCAATACAGCCGTATCAGGGCATAGAACGACCTACGGGGCCCCGTTCGCTGAGTTGGATAGACTTGAGAAAGGTGATCTTATCCTGCTTACAACACTCGAAGGGGATTATGAGTATCAAGTTACCGGCTCTGGAGTTGTCCGACCCACTAACCTTTCAGTCATTGGCCAAAACTACAAAGGGCGCTTAACGTTGACAACTTGCGACCCGCCGGGCAGCGCCGTGAAGCGGCTGGCCGTCTGGTCGCAGAAGAAATAAAAAAACACCGGCTCTTTCGAGCCGGTGTTTTTGTTTATTCTAAAATTACCTAACTTACTGATCTGTATTTCTGCGCTTGTTCATGACTTCCCAGATAGCTCCGGCTCCAAGAGCAAGTATCGCTACTA
>JAUWRD010000210.1 GCA_030610765.1 Actinomycetes bacterium | reverse complement strand
AGATAAAGGCCGACCCCGAAAACTATCGACCAGAAAAATTTATTGCGGCGCATAATACCTAATATTATAGCAATTTGACATCAAAATCAGAAACGAGATAATTTGATCCCGCGGATTGTGATTGGCGTGATATAATCAATTCCTGGAGTTCCAGATTTCAATATGAAATTTTACACAATAGTACTTAACTTCATTGATAATTATAGAACACTCTTTCTCAATCCTTCGGCGAACGCTGCTGAAATTATTGTCACAACTGCCCTTTTTCTTGTTGGTTTCGTAGTAATAAGGGTATCTGTTGTCCTGGTCTTCGGCGGGGTTAAAACCCTAGCTCACAGGTTACGCGCTGAACCCAGGTTTCGTCTCCAGTCTCTTCTGTTTGTCGGGGGGTCAATTGTCCTTGCCGGTGCGTTTTTTGCTGTGGCGGTTCCGGTAGCGTCAAATTCAAGTTTTTGCGGGCGCGTTTGTCATAGCATGAACCCGCAATTTCAAAGCTGGCGTCGGTCGAGCCATGCCGATGTCGGTTGCGACGCGTGCCATGCCAGCAGCATATTGACGCGAAGAATAGTTCAGAAAGCCCGCGTCGGTTTTACCAACATTAAACTTGAGGTAACTGGTGGATACAGAAAACCGATTAATGCGCGTAGCACATACAGTAGAAGAAAAGAGCTGAACGCTAACTGCCTGAAGTGCCATTCAAAGGATGAAGAGTTCGGCGTGAAGACAGCTGGCATGAAACTAAGTCACAAGAAGCACACAAAGGTCGGGCTGGATTGCGCGAATTGTCACAATCGGGTGGCTCATTCGATGGCTGATAAATATAGTCCGCTGAAAAAGAAGAAAGATACGTTTAAATATAAGGATTTTCTCACCATGACTGATGGGTGCTGGCGATGTCATCAAGCAGACGGAAAATTTGTCGATTCGGGCGGTAAGCTTCACAAAGGTCCTTTTCAAGCTAAATCTGGCCGCATAGCCGCCACTGGTTGTCCGATATGTCACACTACCGAATGGAAGGATAAGCCGGAAAGCCATACAGCTAGCCGGGGTGAGCAATGGGCACGCGGCCTCGCCCACGGGGAAGCGGCACGTCGAGATTTTGGACAGTGTGAAGGTTGCCACGAAAAAACCGTCTCGTGCGCCACTACGTGCCACTCTGGCGTTATCATGCCTCATTCCAGAAAGTGGGTCGCCAACCACAGCACATATGCCAACGAGAATATGGAGCTTTGTCGCCGATGTCATCGACAAATAGTAGATCTGGACTTTTGTGACGAGCGCTGCCATGAAGAGTTTGTTTGGCCGAAAGATCTACAAGAATCCTTATTCTAAACAAAGCTCAAGGAGTGGTATATTACTCTCTAAAAGGTTGGTGATGTCGGTGCGTTGGGTGCGCGAAGATCTAAAAGATATCCAGGCCTATAGACCGGGTAAGCGGATATCTGAGGTCAGACAAGAGCTTGGCTTAAAAGAGATCTACAAGTTGTCTTCGAATGAATCACCGCTTCCACCCTTCAAATCGGCCCATTCAGCAATAGCGGAAGCTGTGGGCGGTCTAAACAGATACCCCGATAGCGGTAGTAGTTTGTTGAAAAACAAATTGTCTGGTCTTCTTGATCTGCCTAGAGAAACGCTTGCGATCGGCAATGGTTCAAACGAGCTGATTCGGTTGCTGGCGCAAGTTGTGGTGAGCCCCGGCGATGAAGTAGTCATGGCTGATCCCTCGTTTCTTGTTTATCCGATCGTCACCGCGATTATGGGCGCTAGCGCGGCAGTCGTGCC
>JAUWRD010000232.1 GCA_030610765.1 Actinomycetes bacterium | reverse complement strand
ATAACCTCAAGGGCGACTTAATTAATCGCTGGGGCGAGCAGGGGAGCCGGATCAAGCAATTTCAATATCCAAACGGAGTCGTTTCAGACAGTAAAGGCAATTTGTTTGTTTCTGATACACAGAATTCCCGCATACAGATTTTTAACCGCAAAAGCGATTCAATTGGCTGGCTCGGTACTCCTCCAAAAGACATGAACGATTCACGCCGGATTTTTGGCTTAAATATGGGGATAACGATGGACAGCAATGAGCGTGTCTATGTTGTTGACGCGTTTCGGCATTCGATACACGCCTTTGATTATGAAGGCAACAAGATAGGGGAGTTCGGGTCAAAAGGTGAGTTTGAAGGGCAGTTAAATTACCCGGCCGGTATCACTTACCTTGGCGCGCGGAAATTTGCGATTGCCGACAAATGGAACGATCGAGTCCAAGTTGTGCGGTTAGGCACGCCGGCGACCGCGGTTGAGGTTGGAGAGCAGGTCTGGTCCTGGTTTCCGTATGCGCTGCTGCTTTTGCTGACCTTGACGGTAGTCTATTTGACGATGCGCAACCGGCGAGCCCGCAAGTCGGAGGAGTCAGATTCTGATGAGGCTGGCTATTGGGAGCCAATGGGTTAACTAGCTGGTCTAGCAACCGTTGAGCGTGAATATACGACCGTACGCGGTTGACAATGATGGGTGCGAGGTCTATACTTTTTCTTTGCTCTACGATCAGTGCGTTTGTGCTGGTAGGATATAGTGAAATGATTCACAAGAGAGCTCAAGTTACGCTTTGGAAGGGATGAAATTGCTAGACGGTTCTGGAAAACGTTTATCATTAGGTACGCAGGCGATAAATAAAGGGCCATCAAAAATAGTAAATGTTTTTGTCGGTGTGGTGTTTGTTCTGATTGTAGTAGTGCTGGGCTTAATAGCTTGGTCGTTGTTGCAAGATAATGCTCTCCCAAGGACGTCGGCTGAAAGAGATTTGATCCGCTACGAGAATGTAGTTAAGAAAATCCCTAAAGACGCCATGTCTCAAGCTGGTTTGGGTGTTTCTTATATGCAAGTCGGCGAGTATCGAAAAGCCGCCGTTCATCTTAAAAAAGCAGTTAAGCTAAAACCTGAGAATCCCATTTTCTATCTAAAGC
>JAUWRD010000033.1 GCA_030610765.1 Actinomycetes bacterium | reverse complement strand
GGCTGTCATTGACCTAGTTGAGTCACTCACGGGCAAGAAGCCGCATAAGGGTGTTAATCCTGATGAGGTTGTGTCCGTTGGTGCCGCTATTCAAGCCGGTGTGCTCAAAGGTGACGTAAAAGATATTTTATTGTTGGATGTCACGCCCCTGTCACTTGGTATTGAGACCAAAGGGGGAGTCTTTACAAAGCTTATTGAGCGAAATACGACGATTCCATCAAAGAAAAGCGAGATTTTTACAACTGCTGACGACAGTCAGACCCAGGTCGAGGTTCACGTGCTGCAGGGTGAGCGGGAAATGGCCTCTTACAATAAGACACTCGGGCGTTTTAATTTAGTTGGCATTCCCCCGTCTCCACGAGGAGTTCCTCAGATAGAGGTAGCATTTGATATCGACGCGAACGGGATTGTTAATGTCTCAGCAAAAGACTTGGGTACCGGTCAGGAACAGAAAATAACGATAACGGCCAGTACAGCTTTGAATGAGGATGAGATTAGCAAGATGGTAAAAGAGGCTGAATCGCACGCCGATGATGACAAGAAACGACGTGAAGAGGCTGAGATTAAAAATACTGCCGATAATCTCGTTTATTCAACTGAGAAAACGCTGAAGGACCTCGGCGATAAAGTAACGGAAGAGGACCGAAAGGGTATCGAGGAATCTATAAATGAGACGAAAGAGGCTCTAAAAGAAACCGATCTTGAAAAGATCAAAGAATCGTCAGAAAAGTTATCTCAGGGAGCGCATAAGCTTTCCGAGCTAGTTTACCAGCAAGCACAAGCTGATCAAGCAAGTGCTGCCGGCAAGGAAGAAGGAGCAACAGAAGGCGGCGGCGAAGCCGAAGCCGAAGCCGAAGCCGAAGCCGAACCGGGCGAGGGCGAAGTTATTGACGCCGAAGTTGTAGACGAAGATGAAGAGCAAAAAAAATAGGACGAATGCCTATCGGTTCTTGAAAGCGAGGAGATAGCCGTTGAAAGACGAAGAAGATAGAGATCAGACAAATGATCAGGAAAATGATCAGGAAAATGAGACTGCTGATCAAGATTTAGAAAGAATACAAAAAGATTTAGAAGCATCGCAGTCTCAAGCTACCGACTATCTCGACAGTTTGCAGCGGCTAAAAGCGGAGTTTGATAATTTTCGCAAGCGCACACTGCGAGAGCAGTCCGAGTTCCTAAAGTTCGCCGCGCAGAACGTGATAGGAACACTTCTGCCGGTGCTCGATAATTTTGAGCGAGCTCTGACTCATGATGTTGACAGCGATCAAATTGATGAATACAGGGAAGGCATGCAGCTTGTATATACTCAATTCACAGAAGCGCTTGCTAAAGAAGGCCTTGTTGCGATCGAACCAATTGGCGAAGCTTTTGACCCGACCAGACACGAAGCGATGATGACAATGGAAAGCGCTGATCACACAGAAGGGACAGTCATAAACGTTGTTGAGAAGGGCTACCTTTTGAGAGATCGCGTAATTCGTCCTGCAAAGGTCTCGGTAGCCGGATAGGCCCGACTTATGAATGCTGGGAAAACTGATTACTATAAAATACTTGGCATTGGCAAAAACGCCAGTCAAAAAGATATAAAAAACACCTATCGGAAATTAGCGCGAAAACATCATCCCGACGCTAATCCAAACGACAAGGCTGCCGAAGATCGCTTTAAAGAGATCTCTGAAGCCTACGAGGTATTGGGTGATTCAAAGAAGAAATCTGAATACGATCGTCGGGACGATTACATAAACAGGGGTCCGAACATGGGCGGTGGCAGGGCCGGTGGGGCTCATGATTTCTTTACCGACGATGCCGCTTCCGGATTCAATTTCGAAGATCTTTTTCAAGGGAGGTCAGCACCGCAAGCGCCTGCCAAAGGCGACGATCTTTATTACACCCTTACTCTGGGTTTTAAAGAGGCAATTACAGGAACAACTAAGCAGATAAGAATTAATCGTCGGGCAACTTGCAAAACGTGCCATGGTACAGGCGCTAAGGCGGGAACTTCCCAGACCAGATGCACGACTTGCGGCGGGCGTGGAGTTATAGCTCAGGATCAAGGGTTCTTCAGTTTCAGTAAACCGTGCCCGACCTGCGGCGGCGAAGGCGTAATGGTTAAAGAACATTGCCCTGCTTGCCAGGGCGCCGGAACTTTATCGGAAGATAAGGTTGTAACTGTAAACATACCGGCAGGCATACATGACGGTGGAAAACTTAAGTATCGTCGACTAGGCCAAGCTGGCCATCGTGGCGCGCCGTCCGGTGATCTCTTCATAATTATTCAGGTTGATAAACACCCGCTATTTAGGCGGAAACGCAATGATATTCTTCTAAATTTGCCGCTCAGCTTTACAGAGGCTGCTTTGGGCGCGACGATTAAAGTTCCAACAATTGATGGCCGGGTGAGCTTGAAGATCCCGAAGGCAACGCAAGCTGGACAGATTTTGCGTATCAAGGGCAGAGGCGCTCAAAAAACGCGCGGCACTGGTGTTGGCGATATGTTGGTAACTGTGCAAGTTGAAGTACCCTCTGAAATCAGTCCTTCAGAACGCGAGCTTCTGGTGCGTTTAGCCGATCAATCAAAAGAAGATCCTCGCAAGGATATTGAAGCTCTGGCGGCCAAGCCTTAAAGAAGAGAGGTTTTTTAAGTGACCAGAAACAAGGATGATGACGAAAAACCTGTTTATATGATCAGCGTTGCCGCAAAGCTAACGGGGTTGCATCCTCAGACTTTGCGGATATATGAACGCCGGAAGCTGCTGAATCCCGGACGTACTCCCAAGAGCACCAGGCTATACTCCCAAAAAGATATTGAAAAACTCAAAGACATTCAGAAATTGACTAGTGACAGCGGCGTCAATTTGGCTGGCGTGAAGATGATCATCGAGCTTCAAAATCAGCTGGAAATAGTTGAGAGCACGTTACTCAACATGGAAAAACAGATTGGTGAAACTAAGAAACGACTATCAGAGGAGACATCCCGTTTTGCTGCTAAACATGGACGAAGAGAGCTTGTACTGGTACCGAAGGGGTACTTGATGAAGATAAAATGAACCCGGAGAAACTTACAATCAAAGCGCAAGAGGCTCTCGCCGCAGCTCAAGCGCTAGCTCAGGAATACCAACATCAGCAGGTGGAAAATGACCATCTGCTCTTAAGTCTGCTCCAACAAAAAGGCGGGGTCGTTGACCAGGTTATCAAGAAGGTCGGCGCGGATCCCGTTGCGATTGAGACTGAGGTTAAATCTGAATTAGCCAAGCGCCCCAAAGTCTCGGGCGGAAATAACCCGCCATATCTCTCAAACGGAACAACGGCGTCTCTGCGAGCAGCCGTTGGTGAAGCGGCTCAATTAAAAGATGATTATGTCACGGCCGAGCATCTGCTGATCGGTTTGGCTGAAAGTGGTGACAGCACAGCTAAAATATTGAATTCAAGCGGTGTTACAAAGCAGAATATATATAAGACTCTAGTAGACATCAGGGGATCCCAAAGGGTCACCGATGCTAATCCGGAAGATAAATATCAGCCACTCGAGCGTTTTGGTCGCGACCTTACGGAGCTTGCGGGAGCCGGCAAACTTGATCCTGTGATCGGTCGCGATGACGAGATAAGACGGGTAATCCAAGTTCTTTCCCGGCGGACAAAAAACAACCCGGTTCTAATAGGCGAGCCAGGTGTCGGCAAGACAGCCATCGTCGAGGGGTTGGCACAACGAGTGATTAGCGGTGATGTACCAGAGGGCTTAAAGAACAAGCGCGTTATCGCCCTTGATATAGGCGCGCTGGTCGCGGGAGCTAAATATCGGGGGGAGTTCGAGGATCGCTTAAAAGCTGTCCTAAAAGAAGTTACCGCGTCAGAGGGAAAGATAGTTTTGTTCATTGATGAGCTTCACACAATTGTCGGGGCGGGCGCAGCTGAAGGAGCAATGGATGCTTCAAATATGCTCAAGCCGGCTTTGGCTAGAGGAGAACTAAGAGCAATTGGCGCGACTACTCTTGATGAATATAGAAAATACATAGAAAAGGACGCGGCTTTGGAAAGGCGCTTCCAACCGATTATGACAGGAGAGCCCTCAGTCGAGGATACTGTGGCGATCTTACGGGGCTTAAAAGAGCGTTACGAGGTCTTCCACGGGGTGCGGATCACAGACGCCGCGATATTATCGGCAGCCGTACTTTCTGATCGATATATTCCCGACAGGTTTCTGCCAGATAAAGCTATTGATTTAATAGACGAGTCAGCTTCAAGACTTAGAATCGAGATTGATAGTTTGCCAACGGAAATTGACGAGGTCGAGCGAAGGATAATGCAACTTGAGATTGAAAAGGCAGCCTTGTCAAAGGAAAAAGATCAAAGCTCGAAAGAGAGATTGGGGAAGCTCGAAAAAGAACTTGCCGATCTCAAAGAGACAACTTCGGCAATGAAACTGCATTGGCAATCGGAGAAGGATGTTATCTCTAGAATACAGGGATTTAAAGAAAAGATGGAAGAGGCCAAAGTCGAGGAGCAAAAGGCTGAGCGCGCAGGCGACTTAGCCGAAGCGGCTCGTCTGCGATATGGCGAACTCTTAGATCTTGAAAAAGAACTTGAAGTGGCCAATACAGATTTACAGGAAATTCAGAAAGACAACCAAATGTTAAAAGAAGAGGTCGACGCTGACGATATCTCCGAGGTGATTTCCAAGTGGACAGGTATTCCAGTAAGCCGTTTGATGGAGGGTGAAATTGTCAAACTCATGGAAATGGAGGACCGCCTCGGTAAAAGGGTTATCGGCCAGCATGAAGCGATAATGGCAGCGACCAATGCGATCAGACGAGCGAGGGCTGGCCTGGGGGATCCAAATAGACCTATAGGTTCATTTATTTTTTTAGGGCCAACTGGGGTTGGAAAGACCGAGCTGGCCAGAGCCTTGGCTGAATTTCTCTTTGACGACGAGCGCGCAATGGTTCGTCTTGATATGAGTGAGTATATGGAGAAGCATACCGTCGCTCGCTTGGTCGGGGCACCTCCGGGATACGTTGGTTTTGAAGAAGGCGGACAACTTACTGAAGCCGTGCGTCGGCGACCATATGCAGTCATTTTGCTTGATGAAATAGAAAAAGCGCACAGCGATGTTTTTAATATGCTCTTGCAGATACTTGACGAAGGGCGCTTGACTGACGGCCATGGCCGGACAGTCGATTTTCGCAATACACTGATTATCATGACGTCAAATGTCGGTAGCCAATGGATATATGAGTTTGCAAGTGACAAAGAAGAGATGCGTAAGCGTATCAATGAAGCCCTGAAGGTACAATTCAGGCCGGAATTTCTAAACAGGGTCGATGAAGTCGTGATTTTTAACAGTCTGTCGATTGAGGAAATAACAAAGATAGTGAATATTCAAATTGAATTGCTCAAGAAACGGTTAGCTGACCGCAAAATCCGGCTCAATCTGACTGACGCGGCTAAAGAGCTGTTGGCTCTCGAGGGCTTCGATCCAATTTTTGGCGCCCGCCCGCTTAAGAGAGTGATTCAAAAGCGAATCCAAGACCCACTGGCCCTGAAGTTGTTAAACGGCGAAGTCAAAGAAGGCAGCGCCGTCACTGTCGACGCTAAAGACGGCCAGGTTAGTTTTAAGACCGAAAAATGATTCCAATTGGAGACGATGCCCCAAGCGGCACCTTCCCCTATGTCAACGTTTCTTTGATTATCATAAATATATTAGTTTTTATATATGAGCTAAGTTTGGGGGCAGGGGCGCAATCATTAATATCGAGCTACGGAGTTGTTCCCGGCCAAGTTACACTTTCTCTTGCTAATCTAAATCCCGCTGAGTTTTCAGACAAATTTGTAACAGCAATATTCATTCATGGTGGTTGGCTCCACCTTATCGGCAACATGCTCTATTTATGGATCTTCGGGGACAATGTTGAAGACCGGCTCGGGCACTTCCGATATCTGGCTTTCTACCTTCTAGCCGGGGCTGTAGCGATGGCTGCTCATGTCGGCTCGATGCCGGGGTCAATGGAGCCGGCTATTGGCGCTAGCGGCGCGGTCGCCGGCGTTCTCGGCGCCTATTTAATTATGTTTCCTCGGGCTAGAGTATACATAGTCATACCTTTATTATTGTTCTTTCCGGTCTTTTCGATCAAAGCCATTTATGTTTTAGGGTTTTGGTTTTTTCAACAACTGCTGAGCGGAGCGAGCGCGATTATTGATCCGCAGTTATCCGGAGGTGTGGCATGGTGGGCGCATATTGGCGGTTTTTTCGCGGGGATGCTATACGCGCGCTTTTTTTATAGGCCGCCAAGAGTGCGTATAAATTACTAGAAATTCCGCGTTCTAATTTGACGGGCGGATAATTGGGGATAATTACATAAGCGTTGGCACAATAGGCAGGGGGCATAGCTTATGGCGGGTGTTATTCATAAAGAGGATTTAAAGCGAATCGCTGGGTTTAGCGCCAATGGATCACTAGTTGTCAGCCTCTATCTTGATGTTGACGGGGCCAAGTATCCCCGGATTCAAGATTATGAAAGAGAATTACACAGATTAGAGAAGAAAGCTGAAGATCAGTGGCTAAATGGTGATCAAGAGATATCCAAAGAAAAAAAAGTAGCGCTCAAGAAGGATTTCAAGAAGATAAACTCATTTGTGACCGGTAAGTGGCATCGCCAAGGGCATAAGGGTTTGGCCATATTCAGTTGCGTCGAAGCCGGTTTTTGGGAAGTATACGAATTCCCTGTGGGTTTAACGTCAGCGCTGACTATCGGTCATGAACCTCACACAGTCAAGCTCACAGCACTGATGGATGAACACAAACGGTTTTGCGTTGTTAGTGTCAATCGGAATAAATCCCGTTTTTTCACTGTATATCTAGGTGGAATTGAGGAGCATCATGGCGTTCTAATTGACGATTCGGTACCGGATCAAGTAAAAGAAGGCGAATGGGCGGGATTAAGACAGTCGCGTATCGCCAGGCACATTGAGGACCATGTGCAGCGACACTTAAAAGAGGTGGCTCGCTTAACTTATAACTTTTTTCTCGGCCACAACTTTGATTTGTTGGTTGTGGCCGGCCATAAAGAATTGATCCCCAGATTTGAGAGTCTCCTCCACCCCTATCTGAAAGAACGGCTCGCCGGGGAGTTTCAAGCCGAACCCGATGCGCCCTTATCGGAAATCATAAAACGTGGTCTGCTGGTTGAAAAAGATTTTCGTGTACATGAGGAGCAACTATTGTTTGAAAGATTGAATGAGGAAAATCACAAAGGGGGTCTTGGCGTGGTCGGCTTAAAACCCACGATTGACGCGTTAATGCGGGGACAAGCAGATACTCTATTGTTAGCCGCCGACTCGTCGGTGTCAGGGTTTATATGCCAAAAGGACCGCTGTCTCTCGTTGGAGTCCGGAGGGTGCCGGGTTTGCGGGGAGGCATTGAGCCCTTCAAAGGATATCGTCGAGGATATGGTGCAGATTGCTCTTGTTCAAAATGTCAAAATCGCACACCTATCTCATGTTGAGAAGTTCCGGGCAGAAGCAAAATATGGCGCTTTATTGCGGTTTGGGTTATAAAGGAGAAAGCAATAAACCGATAGTTAGGAATTGTCGGGGATACAAAAGGAGCAATTGTGGAGGAGAAAAAAGATCAGTCTGGCTCAGAGGAAGGGCCTCAAAGCGAGTCACCTGAGACAACCGTTCAATCACCACCGGTGATTAGCAACACCGGGACAGAAGAGACTTCCACGAAAATGGATCCTAAACTAGCCGCGCTTTTGGCGTATCTGTTTGGCTGGATAGGTGGGCTTGTCTTCTACATAATTGAGTCCAAAAACAAGTATATTCGTTTTCACGCGCTTCAGTCGATCTTATTCAATGTTTCGGTATCTATTGCTTTCATCCTTCTAGGCGTTGTCTTTGGCATTCTCGGTGCCATCCCCGGGATCGGAGTAGTGTTCGCGCTTCTCGGTGGTTTGATCTATTTCGGTCTAGCCATCGGCTCACTTATTATTTGGATCATGCTAATGGTCAAAGCCTACCAAGGCGAGAAATGGCTTTTACCGGTTATAGGCGATATCGCTGAGCAGAATTCTTAAAGATTAGAGCTACGTTTTAAACGTATAAAAATTAAAAGCGCGACTCTAAAAGAGCCGCGCTTTTGTGTTAATGAAAAGTTTGATCCCGTGAACTCAGGTCACTTAAATTCTTAATCTGCTCCTCTATGGCCTGAATCTGAATATCCACCACGAGGGTCCGTTTGTCTTTGGCATAGCTTTGTTTCAAATCGTCGAGCTTGGCTTTAAGGTGAAGCAGCCGTTTTTCCAGTAGTTCCGCCATATTGATCCCCCCCCTATAAAATTTGTGAGCGGCCAATATCGAAGATCGCTAAAACCCTGCGATGATGCCGCTCTAGTCGCTAAAAACCATTACAACAACCCCGTATTCGAAAAAACGATTAACTAAAAAAGTTTCTAACATTTTATACCCCCAAGGGGTATTATGTCAAGTTGTTTACACTTTAGTATTTTACACGAGAGACGAGGTCACGTACCTTGCCTTGAAGATTTGATGATATCCAGATCTTGCCTCGAGTGTCCACAAGGACAGCGTCGACTTGAGGAAGTCGCTCAACCAAGTCTTGAGCTTCGCGCGGCGGCAAACCGGCAATACCAGTGGAAAGCGCGTCCGCGAAAGCGGCGCTTCTTTTAGTTACTATCGTAACGCTCATGAAGTTGTTGGCGGGAAACCCCGATTTAGGATTTAAGATATGAGAATAGCGACGACCGGCTTTAGTGAAAAACTGTTGGTAGTCACCGGTTGTACTAATGCTGCCTCGCCGTAGCTCAATGATACCGAGTAAACCGGGAGTTTTTTTAGGACGGGGAGATTGAATGCCAATAAGCCACGGACGATTGTGCTCCTTTGGTCCCCCGGCTTTTGTACTGCTCACAGATGTCACCAGAAAACTCTTGAGCCCACGGCGGCTCAACTCTTTGGCCGCGTCGTCAATTGCGATGCCTTTGGCAATGCCCCCGAAATCGAGACGCATATTTTCTTTAGCCAAACGGACGGAACGCACTTGTCGATTTAAGACGATCTTTTCGAAGCCAACTAATTTTGTCTTCTCGTTGATTTCGGTTTTCTTTGGCACACGCGACCCTTTATCAAACTGCCAAAGACTGGTTAACGGGCCAATGGTTGGATCAAAGTTGTGGTCGGTCAACTCCCAGATTTGTTTTGATGTAAGGATCGTATTCCACATTTTTACTGAGACGCTAGTTGCTTTCAAAGAACCGGCCCGCCGGTTTATTTTGGCAGTTTCACTATGCTTGTCGAAGACATTTAGGCGTTTCTCGACCGCCTTGATCTTGGAAAAAGCACTTTTAAAAGCAGCCTCTTTTTTCGATCGACCCAGGTCATCACTCTCATAACTTTTGATAGTAAGAACTGTATCCATCAGGAATTGTCTTTTAACTATTGGAGTCGGCTGTTTTTGACAGCCAAAGACAGTCAATGAAATCAGCAAGACGATTGCCTGGTAACGCTTTAAAGTAATCACCACCGTTTTTTCTGTTCGCTCAGTTTATAATAATCAAGTTTACTTAATGTTTGAACTGGCAAAAGACTCAGAGGGGCTCGCAAGCTGGAATTAGGGTTTGGTTGACAACCAACTCTTATAGCATAAGATATTTTTAGGAAGAACCGGAGATGCTGATTTGAAGATAGGTTATCCACAAGCTCTACTTTATTATAAATATTTTCCGCTTTGGGAAACTTTCTTCAACAAACTGGGCGCGGAAATCATTTTATCAGGCCAGACCAGCAAGAAGATACTGAACATGGGGGCTGTCGAGGCAGAAAACGAATTATGTTTGCCGGTGAAGGTTTTCTACGGTCACCTTCTGTCTTTGGTCGATAAGGTCGATTCGGTTTTTATTCCAAGAATTGTCAGCGTTGAAAAAAATGCTTTTACTTGTCCAAAATTTATGGGTCTACCCGATATGGCCCGCGCCGTCGGCCATCAAGTGCCGCGAATCATTGATCCCGTAATAGATTTAAGGCAAGGATGGAAGCAATATTTAGATACGATAGTAGGCCTTGGAAAAGAGCTGAGTCCGAGTCGGGTCAAGATTCTTTCCGCCTATCGAGCCGGCGTGAAGTCTTTGCACGAGTATAAGGAAAAAACAGTGGCTGGAGTCACACCTATCGATATTATTGATAATCGTGAGGTTGACGATAGCGGTGCCGATATCAAGATCGGCCTAGCCGGACATCCGTATAATATCTATGACAAATACACGAGCATGAACTTGATAAAGCGTATGCGTGAGATGGGTGTAGCTGTCACGACCGGAGAGATGATTGAAGATCGCGTAATCGAGCGCGAGGCAGCGACTTTGCCGAAAGACCTTTTCTGGACATATGAGCGCGAAGTAGTAGGTACTATTTCCCACTGGTCACGAAGAAGTTCGGTCGATGGCATTATCTATATTCTGGCCTTTCCCTGCGGGCCGGATTCCTTAGTTCAGGCTCTACTCGAACATGAAATGCGCAAGGAGAAATCAACGGTGCCGATGATGTCGCTTGTTATCGATGAGCACAGCGCCGAAGCCGGCTTCTTGACCAGAATTGAAGCTTTTGTTGATATGGTCAGACGAAAAAAACGCTTGAGTCGGCAGAAAGTGGGCTAAAGAAATGCTTACTTTTCCACAGATGGGCAATTTAGAAAGACTTCTCGGCGATATTCTTGAGCGCCTCGAGGTCGAATATATGCCACCACCGAAGACAACCGCGAAAACTTTAGCGCTTGGAACAAAACACGCGCCGGAATTTTCTTGTCTGCCGCTTAAGATCAATATCGGAAATTTTATAGAGGCGTTGGACGCCGGCGCCGACACACTTTTGATGGCTGGCGGTAAAGGACCATGTCGTTTCGGCTACTATGCTGAAATTGAAGATCGGATACTAAAGGATGCTGGATACGATTTTGAGATGGTTACCGTCGAGCCGCCGAGTATGGGTTTCACAAGATTTGTCGGCCCGATAAAGCGGGTTTCGGGGAAATCAACTCGCCAAATCTGGAAAATTTTAAGAGCGAGTTTTCCAAAATGTCGGGGTTTTGACTTTTTAGAGAAAAAAGCGCTTGAAACCCGGTGCTTCGAGCTAAATATTGGAGATACAACGAAAGCGCTTAAGAAGGCCATGGATATTTTATCTGAGGCAAAGAAACCGGAAGAGATAAAAGAAGCAATTGACGCAGGCTTAAACGTGATAGATTCTGTCTCCTGCGACAAAGATAGACTGGTGCTTAAGGTTGGTTTTGTCGGTGAGTTCTACATTCTGCTCGAGCCTTTTGTCAACTTTGATGTGGAGGAGTGGTTGGGCAATAGAGGCGTTATGGTTGATCGGAGCGTCTACATAACAGATTGGATAGGGCCGTCGGCCAAAAACCCTGTCGCCGGAACAAGCGATGATGAACTGGCCGAAATTGCCAAACCGTATCTTGGCCACAGTGTCGGCGGTGAAGGCCTGCCAAGTATCGCTCATACAATGCTTTACGCGAGAGAAGGTTTTGACGGGGTTATTCATATGTTTCCGTTCACTTGCATGCCGGATACGATCGCAAAAGCGATTTTAGGAAAGGTCGGCAAAGATCTGGACATCCCGATTCTTCATTTCACTATTGACGAACAAACAGGAAAAGCGGGAGTCGCAACCCGCCTGGAGGCTTTTTTAGATCTTCTGGCCGGCCGTCGTCGAGCTTTGGTTAATTAGGGACAGCGACCGTTATGACCTGGACTTTTTTAAATGTCTCTTTGTGAGTAGAAAAAGATTAATAGTTATCCGGATATTTTGGAGGATGAATAAATGCAGTGTTACTTAGGTGTTGATGTTGGTTCGGTCAGTACGAATTTAGTGATATTAGATGAGGTTGGCCATGTTGTCGAATCAGTTTATGTCCGCACTCAGGGGCAACCGATAGTCGCTGTCCAGGAAGGTTTGCAGCAGCTAGAGGCAGGTCTAAATCAGGCGGTCGATATTATCGGTGTTGGCACAACTGGTAGCGCCAGGCATCTAAGCGGAGTTATTGTAGGTGCCGATATTGTGAAAAATGAGATTACGGCCCACGCGGTTGCCGCTAGCCAGGAAGTTCCCGGGGTTCAGGTGGTTCTCGAAATTGGCGGCCAGGATTCGAAAATTATCTTACTTGATAACGGAGTAGTTGTTGATTTCGCGATGAATACTGTTTGTGCCGCTGGAACAGGTTCTTTCTTAGATCATCAATCAGCGCGTCTCGGTATACCCATAGAGGATTTTGGAAAGCACGCTCTAAAAGCAGAAGATGGCGCCATGATCGCCGGGCGCTGCTCGGTTTTTGCCGAATCAGATATGATTCACAAGCAGCAAGTTGGTTATGGTCTAGAGGACATTGTTTTCGGGCTTTGCCAGGCATTGGTGAGGAATTACCTGAATAATTTGGCCAAAGGAAAAGATATTAAGACACCGATAGCCTTTCAAGGTGGCGTCGCTTCGAATTCAGGGATGAAAAGAGCTTTCGAGGAAGCGTTAAAAGAAGAGATCCACGTACCGGAACATCATGCGGTTATGGGAGCAATCGGCGCGGCGATTCTCGCGAAAGAAGAGATGTTACTTGATCCGCGGCCGACAGCCTTCCGGGGTTTTGGCACCGCAAAACTAGATTATCGGACTACGAGTTTCGCCTGTGGTGGTTGTGAGAACAACTGCGAGGTCATAAAGATCTTAGTTGACGACAAGGTTTTGGCCCGGTGGGGCGGTCGGTGCGGAAAATGGGAAGTCGATCATATTCGCAGACAAAACCTTCAGCCTGTCGGAGCCAACTGCTCAACTTGCGAAGAGTAGCACGCAATATTAATCGCGATAATCTTATTCGCGTAAGCGGAGTCTCTTAAAAAAAGTATTCAGTTGGGCACGGCACTTATCTTCTTCGAGACCCGAGGTAACCCTCAATCTGTGGGCCAATCTTGGCTCGTCAGTAATGTTCATGACACTTCCGGCGGCCCCGGCCTTGGGATCATCTACCCCATATACCAATCGAGCGATACGGGCTTGCTGGATAGCTCCGGCGCACATAGGGCACGGCTCAAGCGTGACGTAGATCGTACAACCAACAAGGCGCCAATTCTTAAGTTTTTCGGACGCCTCTCTTAAAGCCAAGATTTCGGCGTGCGCTGTGGGATCTTGTCGAGCCACTCGCTGGTTATGGGCGCGAGCCAGACCGAGACCGTCTTTTACAATCACGGCCCCTATTGGGACCTCGTCTTCTCTCAACGCCTGCTGACTTTCTTCAAGCGCTAACATCATAAATTCTGTGTCTAAGTTCAAAGAGAAGGTTTCACCATCCCTGGTGTTAGTTTTTTTCAACCATGATCTTGTTGGCTAATTCAGGCCCGATGGCCGCCTCGGTTTTGTTATTGATCAAGACGGTTATCGGTCCGCCGAAGGGGGCGATATCCATAACTTTTACATCTACTTCCGGATGCAAATCAAGTTTCCCTAAATACTGTAAAATATCTGAGCCTTCGTCTCTGATAAGAATAACCTTCGCTTCGTCACCGGGCTGAAGGCTTCCCAGAGGTGTTACTTTGTCGATCGCTGAGCTATCTGACGCCCCCGGTATGGGATAGCCGTGAGGGCATGTTTCGGGATTGCCCAAACGCTCAGCTAACCTTTCCTCAACAATAGGGCTAATAGCGTGTTCAAGCAAGCAAGCTTCTTCATGGACTTGGTCCCAACTTAGCCCCAAATAATCAGTAAGAAAACGTTCCGCTAGTCGATGTCGCCTCACAACGTGCTGGGCTTGTTTGAGACCCTTTTTGGTCAATAAGACTTCGCGCTGTTTGTTGTAAGTGATCGTATTGGTTTGCTCAAGTTTTTTCATCATTTCAGAGGCGGAAGGGACAGATAGCTCCAAACTCTCGGCCAGTCGCGAAATATTGACCGGTTGTTTGGTTTCTTCCTGAATCTTAAAAATGGCTTCGAGGTATTCTTCAATCCTTGGCGAGCTCATGCTGATTAGAATAGCTAATTGATTTAGTCAAGTCAATTCTGGAGCTTAGAGGTTGGTCCAGTTCCAAAGCGGCGATGTTTGCAAGCCTCGTAACCAAGAGTTGACATAGACTATATGGTTGGTAAGTATTAGC
>JAUWRD010000224.1 GCA_030610765.1 Actinomycetes bacterium | reverse complement strand
GATCTTGCCAGAGTTCCCCGATCTTCCGTTTCGCGAAGTAATTCTCGAACAATATCGGTTTTTTTATCGCATTAAGGCGGAAACGATTTGGATTGTCGCCGTCTGGCATAGCGCTCAGCTTCCTAAGGAGCCTGGCGAAGTCGGCGGCCCCTGAGCAGAACACATGAAGGTTCGGGGCAAAACAGCCAGACCCCGTCTATCTAGTATCAACCGTGCAATCTTGAGCCAAGCTTGCAATAATGGTGAAAGGAGCTAACAAATCGCTCCACCAGACGTTATGTGTAGATAGCGACCAATATAAATAATGTTTCATTGTGTTGCAAAGTGTTATAATTATGCAACACTAAGCAACATTGGAGGTAATCATGACGATAGCGGTACGAGTTTCTGACAAATTAGTTCATGAAGCTAGAACCCATAGCAAAGTAGATAGTCGATCCATAACCGGCCAAATTGAGCATTGGGCGAAGATTGGTAAATGCGCGGAAGAAAACCCTGATTTAACATATAACCTGTTAAGGGAAATTCTCCTCGGTCTGGAAGAACTGGATCAAGGGGAGTCGTCGGAATACTCCGTTGGCTGAGACTGGATGAGAATCATACAGTCTCGTTCTTTTGAAAAGAAAACCAAGCGCTTTACAAGACAGGAAAAAAAGAGCCTAGATGACCAAGTCCGAAAAATAGCCGATGATCCGAAGCATGGACAAGAGAAGAAGGGTGATCTTCGGGGCGTTTTTGTACACAAGTTCAAGATTGAGACCGTTCAATATCTGCTGGCTTATAGATTCACTGGAGAAGACCTTGAGTTAATCATGATCGGGCCACACGAGAATTATTACAGAGATCTGAAATCGTATCTTGATAAATAAGCGACGGCACATAACAAACCGCTCCATCAGACGTCTACCCGGTGGTCAGGATAGCCGCAGGTGAGCTCAGACGTTGGGCGAACAAAAATCGTTGGCGACCGAAAAGCAAGAGAGAGGGACGCGACCGCTCAGATAATGCTGCGGTCGCCAAAAATATTACTACGACGCTTTACCGAGTCTCTCAGCCAACCATATTTTGATAATAGATTGTCGGGGTACACCCAAACGATTTGCCTTCTTATCAAGCAAGCGTATCATCCAGATCGGAAAATCCACGTTTACCCTTTTTTGTTCAAGCTCGGGCCGCCGGGCCTTTGAGCGATCAAGATGCGCAGAAACATCTTTCCCCTCCTCGAATTCCTTGTCGAAATCACGGGCTTTCATAAATATCAATC
>JAUWRD010000008.1 GCA_030610765.1 Actinomycetes bacterium | reverse complement strand
CATCTTGCCAGTAGTCGGCGGATTCATGGCCCCTAAAATTGTCAAGAGTGTGCTTTTGCCGGATCCGGAAGGCCCCATAACCGCCAGATATTCGCCTTGACTAATAGACAAATCGATCTGATCTAGAGCAATCACCTCATTTTCACCGACACCATAATGTTTTGAAATATTATCTAACTCAACTAGCTTCGACAAATGAAACTCCTTTTACAAACTCTTGATTGATTCGACAGGGTCAAGATTTGCGGCCCGTCGCGCCGGCACTAGGCTAGCCGTCAACCCGATTCCGACAGACATAGCCACCGCGGCCATGAAAAGCAGCAAACTTGGTTGTGTAACACCAACCATATCTTTGCTTATTACCGGCAGAGCCCTAATAGCGCCAAAACCAAGAGCGTAGCCGATAACACCTGCGACTAGTCCCACAATCAAGACCTCGATTAACACAATTCCAGCTATCTTGCTCTGACGGAATCCTATCGCCCTCAATATACCAATTTCCGCCCGGCGCTCGTTTACCGCTGAGGCCATTGTCGTAAAGACGACCAGGGCGCTGATTAGGACGACAACAGCCGTGATGCCAACACCAAATCGCGCTATGTATCCTAGGGCGCTCTCATTATACGACACTGCCTGTCTAACTGACTGAACCTTGGCGTTCGGCAAATCGGCCCGAAGCAGGCTCGCGAGTGGTTCGACATCTTCAACGCTTTTAGTGGCGATTTCGATTAAAGTAACTTTACCAGGCTTGTTTGTAATCTCCCTTAACTCTTCTAAGTCCATAAAAATGAGACTGTCATCCTGGCTACCTGTTTCCATTAGAATACCTGCTATATGCAAAGAATGGTCGCCTACGACCAAATCATCGCCAGCCTCGACTTTCAGCTTTTCGGCTACCATCTCACCGATAAAAACTTCTCCGGCCTTTTCCGGATAACGTCCCGCTTCCACCAACCACCAATCTTTTACTCTTTTTTCCGCCGGCAAGTCTACACCGGCCAACAAAACCCGTTTGCCGTTTACCTCAAGGGCTTCCAGTAGCTTGGGTGAGACCTCGCGAACGCGGCCGCTTGAACTGACCGCTTTATTGGCTTTTCGCAGGTCATCTGGACCCAATGCCGGAGCTTGACGCGGATCGATGGTTCCGAGGGTCATTCCGCCATACTCGATCGCTAATTCTTTGGATCGCGGTGAAATAATGATGTCGTAACCGACTTCACTAAGTTGCTTGTCAACGCCATCCTGAAAAGCCTGAACAAGCGTTACAACTGAAACCAACGTCGCGACAGCCAAGGCCAATCCAAAAACGATCAATGCCATCTTTCCTTTTCTTTTAACTATGTTCTTAATCGCTATGGTCTTTAGTGTCACGCTTTCGCTTCCCTTAGGGTTTCGTTTTTATATATCATTGATTGCAATGGTCGGACTCATATTGGCAGCCGTCAGGGCCGGATATAGGCTTGAGGCTAGCGTCAAAGCCAAGGTGCCAAGCACAGAGAAGTATGCCACGTTCACATCTAGCTCGACCGGCAAGGTAATTCCTAGTGACGGCGCTAAAAGCCAGGCGGACAAAACGCCCAGCAAATAACCGGCGATGCCCCCTACCAAAGCGACAATTACAGTCTCAAACAATATTATCTCGAGGATATTTAACCGGCGAAAGCCGATGGCTCTGAAAATGCCAATCTCGCGTCGGCGCTCCCGAACCGCGGCCAGCATATTCGTGAAGATTATCAGACCCCCGACCACGACCATCACGACCGACAAAGCCGCCGCGAAGATCTCAAATTGCTTCAAAACTTTACCCTTTGTCTCAGCTACTTGACGCACAGACGAGACTTGGGCATGCGGTAACTTCTCTGAGGCCTGACCTACGATTACGTTGATGGGACAATTGTAGCACCAGGCGGATACCTCAATTATGCTGAATTGGGCCGGCAGTCCAAAAATCTTTTGGGCTCTTCCCAGGTCAATATAGACCGGTTCATCTTCTTGGGAGCCGGCACTTTTTAAAATACCAGCCACTTTGAACTTTTGGCCTTTTATCTTGATTGTCTGGCCGACTTTAAGTCGATGGCGCGCCGCGGCCGCAGCCCCCACCAAAGCCTGATTTGAACCTTTCTTTGGTTTCTTACCGGCACGCAGTCGCCACCATTTCTTTATCTTTAGTTCCTTGGGAAAGTCCACGCCAACCACAATCGCGTCCTCCCCATCCAATTTTGCGATTTCAATAAGTTTTGGCGCGATAACTGCTAGATTTTCATTGCTTTTGATCGTTTTCAGCTCAGCGATGTCTCTTTCGGTGAGATTTCTCTTAGCCAAATTGACATTCCCTAAGGGAACTCCGTCATAAGAAAGCGGTAAATCATCTGATTTTGGCACGATGATCATGTTTGTCCCGTAGAGGTCTAGTTTCTTTTCCAGGTCGTCATCCATTAGACGCGCTAGAATATATAGAGTCGCCACCGTCGCCACAACGACCGTCAAGACCAAGGTGAGAAGTCCCAGCCGTCCAATGTGTTTTCTAATATTAATTATTGTGATTCGTTCTAATCGCAAAGGTCTATCCAGATAGGCTTTTTGACCGCCAGTTGTACATGAGCGAGACACAAACAATTATTATAATAACACTGATAAGCTGGGCAACACGAATCGATCCGAGCATTAGGCTGTCGGTTCTTAATCCTTCGATCAAGCCTCGTCCAAAGGAATAGTAAATACCGTATGCCAGCAGTATTGACCCGGCAGGCCAAGCTTTTGGATGCAATTTCTGACGATGGCTGAGGTAAATCAAGAGGCCAAATCCGAGAAGATTCCAAACCGACTCGTAGAAAAACGTCGGGTGAAAGTGGGTATATTGAGCCAGCTCAACTGGTCGGTGAGGAGCGCTAATATAGATTCCCCAAGGGAGACTCGTTGGTGAACCAAAAGCTTCTTGATTCATGTAATTCCCCCATCGCCCTATTGCTTGACCAAGGATAACACTGGGAATTATCAGATCGGCCCAGTACCAGAAATTGATAGCATGTCTCTTTGTGTATATCGCGGTCGATAAAATTCCGCCGATCAAAGCTCCATGGATAGCCAGGCCGCCGTGCCAAATTGCGAAAATCTCCGCCGGATTATTTACGTAGTTGGAAAAACTAAATATTACGTAGTAAAGACGAGCCCCAACCAAAGCGCTTATGAGCCCGTAGATAAGAATATTGGAAAGATGATCAGGATTTTGACCTCGACTCTTTACACGCCAGTAAGCGACCACATAACCGATGAGGACGGCAGAGGTAATGATGAGGCCATACCACCTGATAGTAATAGGACCGATTGAAAATACGATTCCCGGATCCGTTAGCTTATAACCTCCATTTACGCTAGCTTCAATCTCTTTAAAATTATAAACAAACGCCCGAGAAAAAGAAATATTTATTGCTGACGAAAAAACGTTGGAAGTGACAAGGGGAAGACCGAAGTCTTCCCCTGCCGGAAAGGAGATGAAAAGGCGCCAACAAGCAAAAGGCCTCCTCCTGGCACCTCACAATATTTATAACACCACTCTCCCAGCCAAACATCCCCCATCCGGGGGATGTTTATGGTTTTTCCGCTTTATCCCCATATACCAGCTTAATTAAATTGTGACGCAGCGCAAACAAGACAGCTTGCATCCGATCGGCTTGTTCGAGTTTTGTCAGAACATGACTAACATGGCTTTTAACAGTCTCTTCACTTAAAAACAATTTACCAGCGATTTCTTTATTTTTATATCCCTCGCCCATCAAACTCAAGACTGCGGATTCCCTGGGCGTCAGAAGGTCGTGCAATTTTCCGTCCCGTGCCTTCTCGCGGACAGCAGCACCTTTTTTCTCTTCGAGCACCTGGCTAGCTATGGCCGGATGTAGATACGGTCGACCATCTGCCACTTGTCTCACACCATGAAGAAGCTCTGAAGCGGAAACATTCTTAAGCATGTAGCCGTCAATTCCGCTATCGAGTGCCGTCAGTATTTCTTCGACCTTATCGACAGCTGTAAGGGCCATGATTTTTATCTTAGGCCATTTTTCCTTGATCTCTTTTGAGGTTTGAATACCATCTTTCTTTGGCATTCTTATATCCATTAAAATAATATCCGGCGCCGTTTCCTCGGTTTTCTCAAGAGCTTCGCCGCCATCACAAGCCTCGCCAACCAGCTCAAAATCATCTTCGAGCTCAAAAACTAAACTTATGCCTTGGCGCATAATTTCATGGTCATCAACGACGAGCACTTTTATCAAGATTGACCTCCGGTTTTGCTAAGTATGGTACTGAAACTAAAACACTGGTGCCTCGACCAAGACTGCTTTCAATTACCAGCTCGCCGCCGAGCCGTCTGACTCTGTCTTCTAAAGCAACCATTCCAAATGTACTGCCGCCACGTGCTTGATTGCGAGCATTCGTGGCATTAAAACCACAGCCGTCATCAACGATTCTCAAAATAACTCCTCGTTTCTGAAAACCAAAATAAACAGACAAACTCGTTGCCTCAGAGTGTTTTCTAACATTATTCAAACCCTCTTGTAGAACCCGGCTGAGACAAAACTTCAAGTTCTCTGAGAGGTCATGTTGTTCTTCAGAACCGGCAACGGTCAAGCTGACTTTAATGTCTGAAAGTATCTTAAAATCCTGGACTATCTGGCTTAAGAAAGTAGAGAAGCTATTTTCTGACAAATACGGTAAGCGAAGGTTATGGATAGCGTAACGCATTTCCTCATACGACCGGCCCAATATTCCATCCAAATAAATCAGCTTGGAACGCGCGACCTCGGGTCTTGATCCGATCATCTGCTGACAGCTGTCCAGTATTAACCGCGCGCCCGAAAGCGTCTGAGACAATCCGTCGTGAATTTCCATCGCTATCCGGTTGCGTTCAGTTAATACGGCCAGCTCTTTGGTTTTTGTATGCAGGTGAGCATTGTTAATAGCGACAGCAGCGTGAGAGCTAAGAAGCTTCAGCCAGGTCATGTTGTGATTGTGAATTGCCGTCTTGCTGTTCTGATTATCGGCAATCACAATGCCGATACGTTTATCGCCGACAGTCAACGGGGCGACAATATAAGATTTCAGCTTCAGATAGTCGACGACATTGTCAGGCAAGGATCGCGCGTCTTCTTGCGAATCAACACAAGTCGGTTCATTAGATTCAAAGAGCGGATCTATCGCTTTCCCACCGATTAATGGTGTCTTTGAAAGATCGCTTTGTCGATTTGAGTCAGCTGGACCGACACCGTGAAAACTAGCTATCATATCTCTTTGCGTACCGAACAGGCCCATGACTACGCGGTCATAACCTAGACCGTATTTAATACCATCGAGGACAATATCAATTGTACTCGGAAGATCTCGAAAAGACTGAAAAACCGCATTAATATCTTGAAGCGCAATCATTTGTCTATTAACCGACTTAAGCTCTTCATTGGCGAGCGATAATCTATTTTTGGCTTCCTCAAGCTTAATGTTTTTTTCCAATGATTGTTTGTTTAGACTGCCGAGTATCGAAAACAAGAAAAATAGAGGCAGAAAACCAGCTAAGGTTCCGGTATCGTGAGCGGTCAAACTGATAACGGTGAATGCTGATTTATACCAAACGCTGCCAATGAATGCAGCCATTGAGACCGCCGTGGTAAGCAAACCCATTTTATAGCCTCTAAGTAGCGAAAACGTCAACACAGGCGCATGCGCGTAGAATGCAAATGGGCCATCGTTCTCCCCGGTTAAGTAAAGAAAAGAGAAGCTAATGAAGACATCTGCCAACATAAGAGCGGGATATCGTTGAAGCAATTGAGGAATCGACCTAAAACCTAAAACGAGGAAAAACGTGTAGAGAGCAGCTGCGCCGACAACCAGCAGGGCCTTCGGTTCCGATATCATTGCATCATGGCCTGTCCACAACGATATCGCCGCGAAAAGTACGCTGATTCCCCTAAAAACCATCAGCAACAGCCATGCTCGGTCTTCTTGAGTTATGGCCTTTGAGTCCATCCGTACTCCTGTTGCCAGTCAGATTATCTTATTTGTAAGACTCCCGATTCCATCAATTGAAACCTCGACCAAATCGCCGATTTTAACAGAGCCCACTCCGGGAGGCGTGCCGGTTAATACCACATCACCGGGGAAAAGCGTCATTACGCCCGAAATAAAGCAAACAAGCTCAAAGACATTATACACCATGTTTGCTGTCGGTGACTTCTGCTGAACAATCCCATTCTTCTTCAACGTGATCTCAACGTCCAAGGGATCAAAATCTGTCTCAATATGCGGGCCCAGAGGACAAAATGTGTCAAAACCTTTAGCTCTTGCCCATTGGCCATCTCGTTTTTGCAAATCTCGAGCGGTTATGTCATTGGCGCAAGTGTAACCAAGTATGTGCTTTTGAGCCGCGTCCACTGTAATATGACTCGCGGTTTTGCCAATCACAATCGCCAGCTCTGCCTCATATTCAACATGCTTTGATTCGGGCGGATAGACAACGGGTTCACTAGAACCAATTACAGAGGATGGCGGTTTCAAGAAAATTATCGGCTCTTCCGGAAGCTCCATCCCCAGCTCCTTCGCGTGATCACGATAGTTTAAGCCAACGGCCACTATCTTTGATGGCGCGACCGGGGCTAAGAGTTGGACCTTGTCCAAATTCATAGATACGGCACCCGGCTCGATCGAGTTGAACGGATCCCCGCTGATCATCTCAATCTGATCATTAGCCAGTCTTCCAAAACGCGGGATATCTCTATGCAAGAATCTTACGAGTTTCATCTTATACGGTAAGAATAATCATCTATTATCAGATAATCTGGCCAAGCCATATTCAAGGCCATCGACAAGGGCTTCCCAGCTAGCTTCCATAATATTTTCGTGAACACCAATTGTGCCCCAAGTATTTTCACCGTCTGTATTTTCGATAAAAACGCGAACTTTCGCTTTTGTGCCTTTCGCTTGATCAATTATTCTGACTTTGTAATCGGTTAAGTGGATTTGATTGACCCTGGGATCAGCGTCTCCAAGCGCCTTTTTTAATCCCCTATCAAGCGCGTTTACGGGCCCATTGCCCTCAGCGATAGCCACAAAACGCTCTTCGTTTCGCCTGATCTTAACGACGGCTTGAGATTCAGTCGTCCCCGATCGACGTCTGTCTACGCTAACCTCGTAGCTTTCAAGCTCAAAAAGCGGTTTGTAAGCTCCCATATTTTTTAAGATAAATATTCCCAGCGATCCATCGGCTGCGTCGAAAGTGTAACCGGCCCTTGCTTTATCTTTTAGCTTGCCCAAAAGTTCCGCTACTTTTTCTTTATTGTCGGAAAGATCAAAACCAATCTCTTTCGCCTTTTGAATTATTGTGGCTGCTCCCGAAAGCTCAGACGCGATAATCGTTGGATAGTTGCCGACAACGGTCGGCTCTACATGCTCATAAGCACCAGCACGTCGAGAAACAGCGCTTACATGAATACCGCCTTTGTGGGCGAACGCGCTTTGACCGACATAAGGTTGATGGTTATTTGGCACAACATTGGCTACCTCGGCGACATAGTGGGAAAGGTCCGTCAATGTCGCTAGCTTTTTGTCTGATACCGGCTTCTCGCCCATTTTTAAAGATAGATCCGCGATGATTGAGCAGAGATCGGCATTGCCGCATCGCTCACCATAACCATTGACCGTGCCCTGGATTTGGGTCGCGCCGCCGGCGGCGGCAGCCAAACTGTTGGCAACAGCGCAATCGCTATCATTATGAGCATGTATGCCAATTGGCACGGAGATCATCTTCACCATGCTCTCTACTACCGGTTGAATCTGGTGAGGAAGCTGACCGCCGTTGGTATCGCAAAGAGCTATTGAATCGGCTCCGGCATCAGCCGCGGCCTGAACTGTCTTTATCGCGTATTCCGGGTTAGCGGCGTATCCGTCAAAAAAATGCTCGGCATCATATATTACTTCGAGGTTTTTCTCTTTAAGATACGTTACTGTGTCGGCAATCATTTTTAGATTTTCGTCCAGCGTTGTCAGCAAAGCCTCCAGGACATGAACATCCCAGCTCTTTCCAACAACACAAACTGCGGGTGTTCCTACCCCGACCAGCGCTTTTAAATTTGGATCCTCATCTGCCTTGATATTTTTCCGCCTTGTACTGCCAAACGCGACGAGTGTGGCGCTGAACTTCGACTTCAAGGCTTTCTCAAAAAACTCTTGCTCCTGAGAATTCGAGCCCGGAAAACCACCCTCAATATAATGCATGCCGAATTGATCAAGCTTGGTCGCTATTTTGAGCTTGTCATCAACGGTCAGCGCCATGCCCTCGCGTTGGCACCCGTCCCGAAGAGTTGTGTCATATAAAATTATCTGACTGTTTTCCTTAGCCGTTGCTCTGCCCACCTTCAATTAGCATTGATCAAAAAGATGTACCTGACGAACGTACCAGACTGTGAAATTTTGTCATCAAATCCATAGTAATCGGCCCTGGCTCACCAGTGCCTATCAGTCTATCATCGACGGTTGTGATCGGCGCGATTTCCGCGGCCGTCCCTGTTAAAAAGTTCTCGTCAGCTATATAAACATCGTGCAGGGTCATGATGCGTTCCTCAACATCATACCCGGCTTCAACCGCCAGCTCCATAACTGTGTCTCTGGTCACGCCTTTGAGCGCGCCGACACTTGTTGGCGGTGTTGCCACTACCCCTTTATCGACAAGAAAAAAATTGTCGACTATACATTCTGTTACATAGCCATCGGCATTCAGCATTAGACCTTCTTGCGCGTCTACCCGGTTGACCTCAAGAGTAGCCAAAACGTTATTCAAATAATTTAGAGACTTGATTCTCGGATTAAGCGCTTCAATCAAATTACGCCTCGTTGAAACCGTGACCACCTTCATGCCCTTGTGGTAGATCTCATCGGGATAGATTTTAATAGTTGAGGCGATAATGAAAATCGTCGGCTTTGGACACTTGGTAGGATTTAACCCTAAGTCTCCAACGCCACGGGTTACAACTAATCGGATGTAGCCATCTGTTAGATCATTTCTTTTCGCCGTTTCAACAACCGCTTCTTTTAATTGATCAACCTCAAGCGGAACATCAAGCAAAATTGCCTTGGCCCCGCCATAAAGGCGATCAAGGTGTTCATCCAATTTAAAGATGCGCCGGTGATAGATGCGTATGCCCTCGAAAATACCGTCGCCATACAGAAGGCCGTGGTCAAAGACTGATATCTTTGCCTGGTCTTCACTGACAAATTCTCCATCCAAATAGATTTCCAAATTGCCTCCATATTGGGCGCCAAATAGATGGGGTTATTCTATCGCTTGAAACTGCGCTGGTCAAAAAACCGAGGGGACGTTGGTTGCGTTTGTTGCGGCAATGAGTTTGAGCCGCTTGTTTGCGAAAGTGGGGCTGGGCGCAACAAACGCAACCAACGTCCCCTGCAAACCCTACAAACTAATCATTCATTGCGGCGGAGCCGAAAACAATACAAGATCTTTTAGGATCGGAAACTATGTTGTTTAAGGTACGTGACGAAAAGGCTTTTACGCTTTTTGAAGTTTTATTCATACTTTTAATAACAAGCATTATAGTGGCCATTGCCTTTCCTCTTCTTGGCGGAACCGCGGTTAACGCGAGGCTCAGAAATTGCCAAGCGAATTTAAGAACGATCGACGGCGCTATTAATCAATACCACGCTGAGCATGACGCTTATCCTTCAGACATCAACGCGCTTGTCGCATCTGGATTCTTAAGAGCGAGCCCGGAGTGTCCACATACGAAGCTTAAAGATTATTCTTTAAGCAATCAGCATGATCGCGGCGTCTGCTCACAAGGTCATGAAATTCCTTAAAAATGTCCCGTATTTTAATCTTTTCTAATCATTTCAATTTCTAATGCCGAAGAATAAACGTGAGAGAAATTAATACAGATAGTGGAGGGGATAGTTTTGTTTGAAGTAGCTGACGAAAAGGGTTTAAACAGACGTCTAGCAATAGTGGTTGTCCTTCTTGGTATATTGGTGGCCACCGCGGCTTTGGTTTCGGGAGGCTCCATTTTTCGGGATACTCAAGCGGCCTTTTTAGCCGCCGTCATGGCAGTCTTTCTAATAGTTGCAGCTACCGGGATACCAATTAGACTTACTCTTGCCCACAAAGCCTTTTTTATTTTTCTTATCATAGCCCTGGTGGCCGTGGTTTCGTCTGTCTGGGTCGTTGAGAGTTTGCAGGAAATCGGTTTGATTGTCGGCTATTTAATTATCTTCGTTTTGATGAGCAATATTGCGGGTGAGAAACGCTATCGTTTGGCCGCGCACATGATTGTCCTTGCCGGCGTGGTCGTAGCCGCAGTGGGGATATATCAGTATTTCATAACTAATGTCGCGCAACTTAAAAGCCTTGAGTCAATGGGCCATGATATGCTTGCGCGTCAGCTGGCCAGCATGATTAATCGCGCATTCGGAAGTTTCTCGAGCGCCAACGGCTTCGCCGGATATTTGATACTTATCATACCAGTGGCGATCGGCCTTCTTATATACGAGCGCGATATACGCTTGCGGGTTTGGCTTGGTCTGGCGCTAGCCACGATTTCCGCAGCTGAATACTTTGCATTTTCCAAGGGCAGCCTACTAGCTTTAGCATTAGCTCTTGGTGTCATAATTATCGGTGGTCTACTAAAAACCGGACGATCAAAAAAAGCACCGCTGGTCTTGCTATTCGGATTGGCTGCGGGAACTCCCTTATATATTTTATGGACTTTTTTCAGTGGCCGCATTTCAGCGGTAGCCACAAACATCGGCGGCCGTGTTGAGCTGTGGCGTGGTGCGTGGCAATTGATCATAAAAAGGCCGATTCTTGGTTCCGGCCCGGGCACATTTGGAACAGAAATTACCCAACACCAAGTTGGTTCGGTTTATTCTCCCTACGCGCACAACACATATCTTCAAATGGGAGCCGAGATCGGCTTGGTTGGTCTGGCCGCGTTTATCACGGCTATGGTCATCATCTTGGTCTTTGCGTGGAAAAGATTTAGGGACTCAAGGCTAGAAGGCCAGGTTGCTGATAAAGGTCGAGAGATTTCCAGGGATGCTTGGTTGAGGCTTGGCTTGATAGCTTCGCTCGTTGGTTTCTTGGCTCATAACTTTGTGGACTATACCTGGTACATGCCTGGGGTAGCCTTGACCTTTTGGTTTATTGCGGGTCTGGCTGTCGGGCCCGTTTCTGATCTGCTGCCGACGGCTAAGAAACCGACAGGACCAAGGTATGCTCTGATAACAATCGTGGCTTTGAGCTTGATTCCCGTGCTTTTCGTATTCGCAGGAGAAAAATATAATGTGGCTGGCGATAATCTGCGCGAAGCATATGAGCTTAAGAAAGCTAAGAAGTTCTACGAAGAGTCACTGCAGCTGTTTCCGTATAACGCTCGTGCCCATGATGGGTTGGCTCAGACTCTTTATGCTGAGGCTTTGGCTGCCAATGAAAAGCTTGGCCCGGAAGTAGCCGGTCAAGAGTTATTGGCTGTTAAGCTTCGACCATCTTGGGCGTTTTACGAAGCGCGCGCGGGCGATTATTTAGGCCAGCAAGGTCAAGACAAGGCCGCGTTGCGCCATTACCAAAAAGCGATCGCTCTTAACCCACTTGAGCCGAAAATTAGGGTTAAACTTGGCAACTTTCTATATCGCGAGGGTAGGTTTAAAGAAGCGCTGGCGGTCTTTGGTTCAGCTACAGATCTAGGCGAGATATACGGGGCTTCCAGACATACGGCTGCGGCTATCGCACGAGCCAGACAAGACATTAATGGCCCGCTAACCAGTATCGCCATAGCTTACATGGGAGAAGCGCGTACTAATATCGCCCTCCATGAGTACCAGGCTGCATTGGTTTCGATTGAGAAAAATGAAGCGATGGTCGACGATAACCTGGAGACTCTTTATCTGAGAGCTCAAATCTTAGAAAAACAGGGATCGTACAAAAAAGCGGCGGCTATATACAAAAGGGTTGTTGATGAAATGACCATATTTAACCCCAAGGTTTCTTTTCGTCTGGCGAAGTCTTTAGAGCTCTCCGGGCAGGTAGACGCCGCTGTAGAAGAGCTTGAGGAGATTCTAAAGAAAGCACCGACGTATAAGCCGGCGAGCAGATTAAGGAAAAGATTGCTTATGTCAAACCCTGGTTCTAAAACGTGAGCCTATGTTGACAAGCCAACCGGTAGTGCCTAATCTTGGGTCAAAATAGAGCCGGTCATAACATAAGAGACAAACAATGAATCTAGCTGTAGCCGTAGTAGCAACCATATTTGGGCTCATAATAGGAAGCTTTCTAAACGTAGTTATCTATCGAATACCGAGACGGGAATCGATAGTGCTACCGGCGTCTCATTGTCCGGCCTGCAACCACTCGCTGGCTACCCGGGATAATATTCCGGTCATTAGTTTCTTGCTGGCTAGGGGCAAATGTCGGTATTGTGGCGATCGGATCTCGATTCAATATCCCTTAGTTGAAGCAGCTTCTGCCAGCATTATGCTGGGCGTATTTCTGGATCTTGGCTTAACGCCGAAATTTCCGGTTGTAGCGGCTTTTTTCCTGCTTTTAATGACGGTGAGCGTCATAGACATTCAGCATAAGATTATTCCTAATGTCATAATTATTCCGGCAATAGTTTTAGCTGTGTTGCTTTTGCCCCTTCAGGAAATCACCAAAACGCCTTTAGTGCCGCTTATTGATCAACCAAATTGGATCTACTCCGCGGCCGGTTTTATAATCGGTGGAGGGTTCTTGTTTCTCTTGGCTATCCTGTGGCCAAACGGTATGGGTGGGGGAGACATAAAGCTGGCAGCTTTTATGGGCCTTTTTTTGGGCCGCTATATAGCGGTCTCTCTATTTATGGGGTTTCTATTGGGCTCTATCGCGGGTTTAGTGTCTATGACCTTTCTTGGTAAGAACAGAAAAGATTTGATTCCCTTTGGTCCCTACCTGGCAATAGGCGCCGTGGTTACCTTATATTTTGGTGTCCCTCTCGTAAAATGGTATATCTCCATATCAGGCCTTGGATAAGTGTAAAGTAATGTGAAGATCAAGCCGATATACCTTTTGGAAGTGGCAAATCTGCTATAATTGGAAGGCCAATATAGCTCTCGACATGGAGTTGAGTAAAGAGGCGCCCGGCACCACCATAAACAATAGTAGCAGTTTTAATGGAACTAGTCGTTGTAGGAGGTTTGAAATAGGTGGGCATGTTTGCGGTCGGTAGAAAAACGGTTCCGGTTGGACTGGATATCGGTACAAATTTATTTAGGGCGGCTCAGCTCTCCCCGGGTTCACCCAAACCCAATCTTTTAAATTATAGCTCAATAAAAGTACCTGTTGGCGCTGTGATTGAGGGCGAAATCGTTGATGTCGAAGCGGCTGCTTATGCTCTAAGACAGCTCTGGAAAACAGCTGGTTTTACCACAAAAGATGTCATCATCGGGCTGGCTAGCCAGAGAGTCGTGGTGCGTTTGGTGAACATACCTTACATGAACCAAGCAGAGCTAGCCGGCGCTATTCAATTTCAAGCACAGGATTATATTCCCATACCAGTCGAGGAAGCAATAATTGACGCCCAAATGTTGCATGAATACCTTGGTGATAACGACGAGAAGATGATGGAAGTGCTGCTCGTTGCCGCGCAAAAAGATATGGTAAACAATACAGTGGCAGCAGTGGAAGCAGCCGGTTTAAAGCCGCAGACCATAGATCTTTCGGCCTTCGCGATTGTCAGAGCGCTTCTGGGCGATGACAATTTCTTTCTTCCTGAAGCACAAGAAGATTCCGAGGCGGGAACAGCCGCGGCGGCTCTGATCAATATCAGCTCAGATCTGACTAACATTGTCGTCGTAGAAAAAGGTACCCCCAGATTTGCCCGGGTAACGCCATTGGCGGGCAACGACCTGACTCAAGCTATTGCAGACTCTCTCAGCCTCTCTTTTGATGAGGCCGAGGAGCTCAAGATAAAAGTTGGATTACCGAACCTGGATGGTTCACCAATGGTTCCGCCTGAGGACCTTGGGGAAAACCTGAAAGTTCATATCGAAGCGGCTCAAAGTATTATGGAAAGCCAGGTGTCTCATTTCGTGGCGGAAATCCGCCGGTCGCTGGATTACTACCTTACTCAGGCCACTGAGATTCGAAGTATCACGCGCTTGGTCCTTAGCGGGGCGGGTGCAAAACTAAATAACTTCGCTGAATATATTGAGCGGGGACTGCAGGCAAAAGTTGAGACAGGCACGCCGCTTGCCCAAGTTCAAGCAAGCCAGAAACTACCGGCTGAGCAACTTGGAAATGATGAATTATCAATGGCTGTCAGTCTCGGTTTGGCCCTAAGGAGTTTTCAGTAGTGGATCTAATTCAGATAAATCTTCTGCCTAAAGAAGTTCTAGAGAAAAGAAAATCAGAACATCGGTTGGCCCTGGCATTGCTGGGATTGATCGGAATGGTTTTGATTTTGTGTACGATATACGGGCTGAATATGGTCAGAGTTGTTCAAGCGCAATCAAGACTTGAAGAAGTAAAAACTGAGAATAATCGTTTACAAACAGAAATAGCGAAGATTGGGGATTTTGAACGGATAAGGTTGCGCGTAGAGGAGAGAGACGCTCTCGTGAAGAAAGTCACTGCCGCTAAGTACAGTTGGTCAAGATTTTTGAATAATGTGAGCTTAATTGTGCCAAACGAGGTTTGGCTGTCAGGTCTTACCGTAGAAGACGACGGAAAGATAAGCTTCACTGGTAAAGCTTTGGCTGGTTCGAAAATATCGGGAGTAGGTCATAAACCGGTTGCCAAATGGATGGTTCACTTAGAGCAACTGGATGATATTGAAGATGTTTGGCTTACGAGTTCAAGAAAGGGCGACGGTGGAGCAGCTTCGTCCGTTGGCCCAACATTGCCGACAGTAAAAGCAGTCGATGCACCCGTAGTGGTCGACTTCGAGACAAAAGCTAAGATCAAATCACTTGGACCGAATGATCCGAATGATCCGAGTAGTCAGCCCCCGCCTGTACCTGAAGGGAAGACTTAAAATGGCTTTAAAGTTGTCTCCGCGAGACCAAATGATAGCGGTTGGTTTAGGAGCCGTTCTGGTGCTCCTTCTAGCGGTTTTCTTGGTGCTCATGCCTCAATTCAACAAGCTGGCATTGACATCAGTCGAACACGAGAATGAGATTGTCAAGTTGGAGGAAGCAAAAATGAAGCTTGAGCGACTTGACGCTATTCGCCAGGAAGCGGCGCAAATTGAGGCGGCGAGAATTGTTCTCGCGCGTCGGCTCCCGGAAGAAGCCGAGCTATCGTCACTAGTAGTTGAACTTCAAAAAATAGCGAATTCGTCTGGTCTCGATTTTGATAATGTCGAAGTAGATGACATTATTAAAATGCAGGGATATGCGGAGATACCCTTTACGGTCCAGGTAACAGGGACTTTTTACAGCCTCATTGATTATCTTTATAGGCTTGAGAAAATGCCCAGAGAAGTTGTAATAGATAAATTCTCGGTACAGGGTGATGGTTATCCGACGCTGAGCACCAACATCGAGGCTCGGGTTTTTACAGCCAGCGATGCCGAAGTAAAATTGCCGCCGCCTTCAGGTGAATCGACTCAGACCGGTGCGGCAGCGCCAGTATCCGCAAAACCATAGGAGTTTTTTGAGATGGCTGAAAGTACTGAAAAAATAGAAGAACAAAGCCCGAACAAAACCAAGAAAATTTTATTGATAGTGGTGCCGGTTGTGGCGCTCCTGTTTGTGATCGCGGTTGTAGTGGCGCTGGTTCTGTCTTCGTCGCCAAGTAAGACCGCAAAAGAACTTGCAAAAGAGACACAGGCAGCGGTTTCGGAAATTAGCTCTGACACGGTGGCGCAGCCATCGCTTCCGGAAGAAGCTGAGGATGACACAACGGAGACACCCTTGAACGCTGATTATGAAGTCTATGAAACCAGGGACCCGTTTAGACCGTCTAATTCAACCTCTACGCCAGCGCCGTCGTCTACTAAAATAGCGCCTGTGGCTTCAAGCGATTCATCGACGAGTTCGGCCGCTGAAGCGTCGGACAAGCAAGTGCTCTCCCTCAGCGGGGTAAATAATGAAAACGGCACGCTTTTCGCAAGCGTTGAGTATGATTCATCACCGTACACTGTACGGTCTGGCGAAAGAGTCGGGGAATCGTCTTTTCAAGTCACCGCTATTAGCGGTGACAGCGCTTCATTTCTTTATGGTGACGACACCGTGACCCTCCAGGTCGGGGAAGACGTCACGAAATAAGAGACCGACCCTACCACTAGCCAATAGCATCTGGTATCTTTAACAACATGTTAAGATTTTTGACGGCCGGTGAGTCTCATGGGCAGGGCTTAATAGCTGTTATAGAGGGCATTCCCGCCGGCCTATCCTTGGTAAGTGACGACATCAATAAAGATCTCGCTCGGCGACAGCTAGGCTTTGGTCGGGGCGGGAGAATGAAGATTGAGAAAGACGCAGCCCAAATATTCTCAGGGGTGCGTCACGGATCGACAATTGGTTCCCCGATTTCACTCTTAATAAATAATCGTGACTGGCAAAACTGGTCTTCCAAGATGGCGGTTGAACCATTAGAGCAAGAAATAGACGCGGCTCTTTCCCCTAGACCCGGCCATGCCGACCTCGCCGGCGTACTTAAAACCGGACAAAAAGATATTAGAAATGTGCTTGAGCGAGCCAGCGCCAGAGAGACAGCGGCCAGAGTGGCTTTGGGTGCTATCGCAAAGCGCTTATTGATGGAGATCGGGATATCCATCATCAGTCATGTCGTTCAAATTGGCTCAATTAAAACGTTGAATTCAGCGGTGCCTGGCCCAGATGATTTGGGAATCATCGATGAGTCGCCAGTGCGCTGTTTTGATCTAGAGTCATCCGGCTTGATGGTAGAAGAAATAAAACGCGCCGCGCAGGATCGAGACACCGTGGGTGGTCTTTTTGAAGTTCTAGCATTTGGTTGCCCTCCGGGCTTAGGCAGCTACGATCAGTGGGATAATCGGTTGAATGCTAATCTATCTAGGGCAATTGCCAGCATACCCGCCATCAAGGGAGTCGAAATTGGAGATGGTTTTGATCTTGGCGGTCGACGAGGGTCAGTTGCTCATGATGAAATATTATTTGAAGAAAACGAAGGATATTCTCGCGCCACAAATCGCGCCGGCGGCATTGAAGGCGGCATGTCAAATGGTGCCCCTATTCTGATCCGAGCGGCGATGAAACCAATACCAACACTTGGCGCGGGCTTAAAAACAGTGGATATTTTGACTAAAAAAGAGACAACCGCGTTGTCTGAGCGCGCAGATATCTGCGCGCTTCCGGCCGCTGCGGTGATCGGTGAGGCGATGGTCGCTCTTGAGCTGGCGAAAGCTGCTCTCGTGAAATTCGGGGGAGATAGCGTAGATGAGTTCAAGAGGAACAAAACGGGATATGAAAAGCAGGTGTCGTTATGAAAAGTATCGCTATGATTGGCTTTATGGGCAGCGGGAAATCCACAATCGGATCTCTTTTAGCTAGAACCGTTCGACTAAGTTTTATCGATCTTGACGATATCGCTATGGAGCTGGCTGAGGCTGACGTCGCTGATGTATTCGCCAATCAAGGTGAAGATGTTTGGCGCGACTGGGAACACCAGGCATTAGAAGGAATGGCCGATATCGGTGAGCAAATTATTTTGGCATGTGGCGGCGGGATTATCATAAAACCAGAGAATAGAAGAATACTTGAGGTTGAATTCTTAACAATTTATTTGAAAACATCTCAGGAGGTTCTAGTCGAGCGTCTTCGTGATTCGCAAGACCGGCCGCTTCTTGATGTTCCCGATCCAGAGGCCGCGATAGCCAAGCTCTTCGAGGAACGCCGGGAATTATATGAAAAAACCGCTCATACTGTAGTAATCGCTGACAAAAAGACCCCCAAAGAAATAGTTGACGAGATCCTCAAGATCCTTAACGAGGAGTAGACGATTGTCGACCAGCAAAGTCAAAGTAAAACTAAGCGACAGAAGTTATGACATTCTGATTGGCTCAGGCTTGATCGTTGATTCGGGTCGATTGATCAAGGCATCTCTTCCAAATGCAAGTCGGTTAGTTGTAATTACCAACGACGAGATCAATAAATTGTATGGCCGGAATCTGAAAACATCTCTTAAAGAGGCTGGCTTTGATTTCGCAATTGTCACGGTTCCCGCCGGGGAACGGTACAAGAGCCTTACCTCCGCAAATAAATTATATGGAAAGCTACTCAATTTTGGCGCCGACAGGGAGACTGTGATCGTCGCTCTTGGCGGCGGGGTTATCGGCGATCTCGCTGGTTTTGTGGCCGCTACCTACATGAGAGGTATTCCGCTGGTTCAGATACCGACGACCCTTTTGGCTCAAGTCGATAGTAGCGTTGGCGGAAAAACGGCCGTCAATCACCGTTTGGCAAAAAATATTATCGGAGCTTTCTACCAGCCGCAGCTAGTGATAATCGATCCCGAGACACTCAGAACTTTGTCGGCGCGTGAACTCAGAACTGGTTTGGGAGAAGTTGTAAAATACGCTTTTATTAGCGGTGATCCGCTTTTCGAAAAAGTAAAAAGCGTCTTGCCTCTAACCGACAATATCAGTGATTTAGTTCCGATAATTATCGATTGTTGCCGTTTTAAGGCTGACGTGGTCGGGGAGGATGAGCACGATTTAGGTAGACGAGCTATTCTCAATTATGGTCATACTATCGGACACGCGCTTGAAGCAGTGGCCGGTTATCGACAGTATAATCACGGTGAGGCAATTTCTGTTGGAATGATGGGAGCGGCGCTAGTGGCGAGAGCCAAAGGTTGGTTAAGTGAAGACGAGGTTCAGGATTTTAAGGCCCTGGCCGGAGCCGCCGGGTTACCTTTAACCATGAAGAACATTGATCCTGATAAAGTTCTGGAACACTTAAAACATGACAAGAAAAGAACAAAAGGCAGTGATAATTTTGTTCTTCTAAAAGGGCGCGGAAAACCGGTGGTATCGTCAGTAGACCCGAGGGTAATAAAAGAGACACTTCGATGCTTGACGTAGACTATTTTGGAGGGTTTTAAAATTATGAAGATACTTGTAATCCATGGGCCAAATTTAAATCTTCTTGGTGAAAGAGAAGTAGAAATATATGGGAAAGTCACTTTGGACGAGATAAACAAAGGTCTCGAGGATCGCGCCAAGAGCCTGGGGGTAGAAGTAGAGGCTTTTCAGTCAAATCATGAAGGAGAAATAATTGAAGCTATCCAAAATGCGCGAAAAGGATATGATAGCCTCATTATCAATCCGGCCGCTTTCACCCATTACTCAATCGCGATCAGAGACGCTTTAGCGACTCTGACTATTCCGATCATAGAAGTGCATCTGTCAAATATCTATTCTCGAGAACCTTTCCGGCATAAGTCAGTCGTGGCCGGTGTCGCCACTGGTCAGATTAGCGGTTTTGGGCCCGATAGCTATTCGCTGGCTCTCGATGCCGCCATTTTTGTGCGGCAGGCAAAGGATAGAACCTCTTGAACCAGGAGCTAGACCGTTTTGAGAGTCTTTATGCGTTATTTGACGAAAGCGTACCCGCCCTACTTGCTACCAATATTGCGAATATTCGATATTTATTGAATCAACCTACATTGTTTGACCCCGATTTTGGCGGGTTCATGCTCATAAAAAAAGGTCTGGCGATTCTCTTTGTGGATTCAAGATATATCGCCAAAGCGTCTACCGCGAACTTGGGATGCGATATCCGTCAGCTTACGGGTTCGCCATGGGTTATGGCCGCCTCAGCAATCGATGAACTTGAAATAAAACGTGTGGGTTTTGAGGCCAATAATCTCTCCGTCGCCCAGTGGGAAGCTTTAAAAGAAAGAACAAAAGCCGAGTTGGTGCCGCTTAAAAGCTTTGTCGAGGAAGAACGTTTGATCAAAGGTGAAAAAGAGATTAAAAACCTGTCTAGAGCAGCCGCGATTAGCGATAATGTTTTCTCTGAGATCCTAAAGGTTGTTCAGCCTGGTCTGCGTGAAATAGATGTCGCGATGGAAATTGACTATCGTATGAAGAAAGCCGGGGCCGATGGCTCAAGCTTTGAGACGATTGTCGCCAGCGGTCCGCATTCCGCTTTTCCGCATGCGGGGGCGGAGGATCGTCTTCTTCAGCTCGGCGACTTCATCAAAATGGATTTCGGGGCTGTTTATAGCGGCTATCATGCTGATATGACGCGGACTATTGTTATGGGCCCGGCGAGCAAACGTCAACGCCAGGTTTATGGCGGCGTTAAAGTGGCTCAACAGCTGGTTCTTGATAAACTGAAGGTCGGAATGACGGGCGCTGAAGCGGATGCGGTCGCGAGGGAATCCTTCCTCGCTATTGGCATGGCTGACAAATTTAGTCATAATCTAGGACATGGCTTGGGCCTGGAGGTTCATGAGGGACCAAGTCTTGGACCTAAAAACAATAAGCGGCTTGAGAAGAATATGGTCTTTACTGTTGAACCGGGGCTGTACTTTGAAGGTTTTGGCGGAGTTAGAATCGAAGATATGGTGGTCATGCGTGAAAATGGGGTCGAGGTTTTAACCAAGAGTTCCAAAGAACTCATCGAGATCGGATAATAACTAAAAGGAGTTTTGAGTGCAGATATCAACAAATCAATTCAAAACAGGCATGGCGATTGAACTTGACGGTACACTCTTTTTCATAGTCGACTTTCAGCATGTAAAGCCCGGCAAGGGCGGTGCTTTTGTCAGGACTAAGGTAAAGAACGTCAAAACAGGGGCGTCTTTAGATAAGACCTTTCGAGCGGGTGAAAAGTTTGATCTGGCCCATCTGGAGCACCGGACAATGCAATATCTGTATAAAGACGGGGAAAATTACGCTTTCATGGATACCAGCACATACGAGCAAATATCTCTGCCGCCTGAATTGGTGAGCGAGGTCATGAAATATATAAAAGAAAACACTGATATCGAAGTTCTAATGCACGAGAACAATCCTATTGGCGTGGAGCCGCCTTTCTTTGTTGAGCTCGAGGTCACAGAAACCGACCCTGGAGTCCGAGGCGATACCGCAACTGGCGGCAGTAAGCAGGCAAAACTAGAAACTGGCGCGGTTGTTCAGGTTCCATTATTCATTAATGTCGGCGATTGTTTAAAAATAGATACGCGTACAGATACTTATATGACAAGAGTATAGTAAAGCCTACCGGCGCCATTTCTCTCTACCTTTTGTTTCGACTCTTCAGTATAATGAAGTAAGCCTCTTGGATTATCGCGCCTGGCAAAACCGCGATTCACACATTTTATTTGAACTTGGTATATCTTGGTATTTCTAGGCAGGCTTTAAAAATGGAAAGTAATGGATGTGATCTTTAAATGAAAGAACGCCCGATAAAAATATGTGACACGACCTTAAGGGACGCGCACCAGTCTCTTTGGGCTACCCGAATGACAACTGAAGATATGATGCCTATCTTGAAGAACATAGACGATATAGGTTTTTTCGCCAGCGAGATGTGGGGCGGCGCGACATTTGATTCCTGTTTAAGGTTCTTAGATGAAAACCCTTGGGATCGTTTGCGCATCATTAAGTCCTATATGAAGCAAACTCCGCTTTTGATGTTGCTTCGCGGGCAAAATATTGTCGGTTATCGTCATTATCCTGATGATATAGTTAGGCGTTTTGTCCATGCCGCGGCAAAAAACGGCATGGATATTTTTAGAATTTTTGATGCTCTTAATGATACTCGTAATCTAAAAGTGTCAATTGAGGCGGTTAAGGAAGTCGGTGCTCATGCACAGGGAGCAGTCGTTTATACAATCAGCCCGGTTCACACCCTTGAGCACTATATAGAGACAGCTCTTGAGCTCGCCGAGATGGGAGTCGATTCGATTTGCATCAAAGATATGGCGGCCCTGCTCTCCCCGTATCGAACTTACAATCTGGTAAAGAGAATGAAAAAAGAAATAGATCTTCCTATCCATGTACATTGTCATTACATCGGCGGCATGGCCCCGATGAACTACTTAAAAGCCATTGAAGCCGGCGCTGATATTATTGATACGGCGACAGTTCCCCTGGCTTTTGGAAACTCGCAGCCCGCTACAGAGATGATTGTTGGAGCTTTTAAAGATTCTCCTTATGATTCCGGACTTGACCTAGATTCTTTATATGGGATAGCTGAGTATTTTGAAACTATCCGAACCAAGAGAGGCTATAAGCGCGGGGTGACTTCGATCGAACACATGAAGGTTTTTTCGCACCAAGTGCCGGGCGGAATGATATCTAATTTAATCAGCCAACTGCAGGAGCAAAATGCTGTGGATCGGCTTAAGAATGTACTCGAAGAGATTCCCAAAGTGCGAGCGGAAGTAGGTTATCCGCCGTTGGTGACCCCGCTTTCCCAGATAGTTGGGACGCAGGCCGTTATTAATATACTGACCGGCAAAAGATGGTCTGTTATTCCGGAAGAAATGAAAAAATATGTACGTGGGCATTACGGGCGTGCCCCCGGCCCCATGTCTGCCGCAGTTGAGGAGCGCATTTTGGAGGACACTCCGAGGATCACGGGCCGGCCGGCAGATTTACTAACTGACACGTGGGAAGATTACGAAAAGGGCATTGGTGATTTGGCGAAGTCGGAAGAGGATGTCTTGAGTTACGCCTTGTTTCCGATAGAGACAAAAAAATATTTAATTGCTCATGCTGAAGGGGCAGAAAAAGCTGTGTTTATGACGGCCGCCGAAACAGGCGCGGTTAGGGAGGAGGGCTATATGGATGTATCTCAGATCCGTGAGCTCATAAAAATAGTTGAACAAAGTGACGTCAATGAAGTTCTAGTTGAAGAAGGAGACGTCAAAATCACCGTTCGTAAGGGTGAGCCTTTGGCCGTTGAATTAGGCGGCGATACGAAAACTAAAGAAAAGGACAAGGCTGCATCGGGTCAGGAAGAAAAGGCCAAAGCTGGTGCAAATGAAGAGACGTATCCAGATCATTGGTTCGAGGTAAAAGCACCGATGGTCGGGACATTTTATCGATCCCCGGCGCCAGACGCTGAGCCCTTTGTTGAGGTCGATTTCGAGATAGAGCAGGGTCAGACGCTCTGTATTTTGGAGGCCATGAAATTGATGAATGAAATTACCGCGGAAGACAAGGGAATTATCAGGCATATTTTGGTCGAAGATGGTCAGCCTGTTGAATACGGTCAAGTTCTGCTCGTTTTTGAACCAACGTCAGCATCTTAAACTTTAAGTCTGCGCACGCTTAGAACCTGGAGATTATTTTGTCGATGTTTAAAAAAATACTGGTCGCCAATCGTGGAGAAATTGCCTTAAGGATAATCCGCGCTTGTCGAGAGCTTGGTATAAAATCTGTGGCCGCGCATTCCGAGGCCGATACTGACGCGCTGGCAACGAGACTGGCCGACGAGAAAGTTTGTATCGGGCCGGCAGCGGCAGCGCAAAGTTATCTAAGCATTCCCAACATTATTTCGGCGGCCGAGGTATCTGGAGCGGACGCGATTCATCCCGGGTATGGATTTCTGGCTGAAAACGCGAAGTTCGCCGAGGTATGCCAATCCTGCAATTTGACTTTTATCGGCCCAAGCGCCGAGGTTATCACAATGATGGGCAACAAATCTGCCGCCAAAAAACATATGGCCGAAGCCGGGGTTCCAACTGTGCCGGGAAGTGAAGGGCCCGTTGAAGATATAAAAGAAGCCCAGGCTATCGCCAAAGACATCGGGTATCCGGTTATTGTAAAAGCAGTTTCCGGTGGCGGCGGGCGGGGTATGCGCGTTGCTGAAAACCCGGCTGAATTAGAACAGTTTTTACCAACTGCCATTGCTGAGGCCAAGGGAGCTTTCGGCGACCCGAGTGTCTATATTGAAAAGTTTATCAAAAATCCGCGTCATGTTGAAATCCAGCTGATGGGCGACTCCGAGGGCAATCTTGTTCACTTTGGCGAGAGAGATTGCTCGATTCAAAGACGTCACCAAAAACTGTTAGAAGAAGCTCCGTCTCCGGCGGTCGAGAGCGATGTGAGAGACGAGCTCGGCATGAAAGCAGTTAAGGCGGCCGCGAGTGTCGGGTACACAAATGCGGGCACTATGGAGTTTTTGCTGGATGAAGACGGCCGGTTTTATTTCATGGAAATGAACACACGCATACAAGTGGAACATCCAGTTACAGAGATGGTTACAGGCATTGATTTGGTCAAAGAACAAATAAGAATTGCGGCTGGTTTACCGTTGGACGTGGTGCAATCAGACATAGGTCTTAGGGGACACGCGATAGAGTTTAGAATCAACGCCGAGGACCCTGAGAACAATTTTTTACCTGCCGGCGGAGAAATCAAACTATATAACCCTCCCGGTGGTCCCGGGGTACGGGTAGATAGCCATTTATATACGGGATATCGAGTGCCTAATGACTACGACTCTCTCTTGGCAAAACTGATAGTCTGGGGTCGAGACAGAGATGAGGCCATACAAAGAGCCCGCCGCGGACTTGATGAGTTTATCATTGTAGGATTAAAAACAACCATTGGATTTCATCTCCAGGTCGTGGAGGATAGACGCTTTATTGATGGAAAGTTCTCAACAGGCTTTCTGGAGAACTTGGTGGAAAGCGGGGCAAAATAATGGTTGAGAGGAGACGGTCCCGCGCGACAGCGGTAGAAATATTGTATCAAAAAGAGATGACGGATTTATCGCTGGATACAATCTTTTATCGGCGCACGGAGAGTTCAGGGGAGAAGACTTCCGGCTTCAGTAAGAAACTATTGAAAGGTATTGAAGCCAACCAAGAGAAGATTGATCAGCTTATTGATAACTACGCAAAAAATTGGGCAATAGAGCGATTGCCTGTAGTAGACAGAAATATCTTGAGAATATCTATATATGAAATGGTTTATGAGCCGGAAATTCCGGCAAGTGTTTCTATTAATGAGGCCATTGAGCTTGCCAAAATATATGGAAGTGCCGAATCGGGGAAGTTTGTTAACGGGGTTCTCGGCCAGGTAGCAAGGAGTCTGGAAGAGAAAGAAAACGAGCCATCGAAGAAGGAGTCTAGATGAGCGGTGATCTAAAGTTTGAGGAGGCACTCGGTCGTTTAGAAGAGATTGTAAATCAAGTCAAAAAAAAAGACACTTCCTTAGAGCAATCATTAGAGCTGCTTGAGGAAGGCGTGAAGTTGGCCAATATCTGCACTGAGCAGACTGACCACAGTCACTGGCAAGATGGACTGGGCGAAGCTGATTGAGCACTCTTTATTCCGAAGACTTAAAAGAACTCGTTAATGACGCGCTTCACGTCTATTTTCCAAAATCCAGCCAGAGATTGAAAACAATCAACGACGCTATGTCGTACAGTCTTTTTTCATCCGGCAAAAGATTTCGACCAGTTTTAGTTTTGCTTGCGGCTGAGGCCGTGGGAGCTGATCCCAAAGTCGCGCTACCGGTCGCGTGCGCAATTGAGTTTATTCATACGTATTCACTGATCCATGACGACTTGCCGACAATTGACGACGATACCTTGAGGCGGGGATCAGCCACTTGTCACGTAAAATTTGGAGAAAATATAGCCATTATGGCCGGCGATGCTTTGTTTGCGGAAGCTTTTGTTTTAATATTGACGGAGCAAGCAAAGCTAACCGACACTCAACGCCTGGTACGGACGCTGCGAGAGGTGGCTGTGGCCACCGGCATTGATGGGATGGTCGGCGGCCAGGTGGTAGATATTATGTCGGCAGGGCACGATGTAGACCAGTCGACGCTGGAATACATTCATAATCATAAAACCGGCTCGTTGATCGTGGCTTCCGCAAGATGTGGAGCTATCTTAGGCGGGGCCGATGAAGCGCAACTCGAGGCAATAACTAGCTATGCCGGACATTTGGGGCTAACGTTTCAGATAATCGACGATATTCTTGATATTGTCGGTACTGATAGCACGCTCGGTAAGAACGTGGGTAGCGATATTAACAATCAAAAGATTACATTTCCGGGAAGACTTGGGGTAAATAGATCAAAAGAGATCGCGGAATCAACCGCCAAATTAGCCGAAGAGGCTTTAGGTGGAGCGGAAATGTATAGAGATAGGCTGAACGATATGTCGAACTTCGTGCTTGGGAGAAAATCGTAAATGGCTGATCGCATTCTCGATAGTATCTCCTTGCCTGAGGGGCTTAAAGATTTGGACGCCGCTCAGCTGGAGAAACTGGCTAAAGAAATCAGAACAGAGATGATCAATGTGACTTCCACCAACGGCGGCCACCTTGGGCCTAATCTCGGGGTTGTTGAACTAACTATCGGCCTTCATATGGCCATAGAGAGTCCGAAAGACAAGATCATTTGGGATGTCGGCCATCAAGCTTATGTCCACAAATTGCTGACAGGGAGAAAAGATCAATTTTCTACTCTGCGGAAGTATGGTGGAATTAGCGGTTTTCCAAAACAAAGCGAAAGCCCGCATGATGCTTTTGATACCGGTCACGCCAGTAATTCTATAAGCGTTGCGCTGGGCGCGGCGGTTGCGCGCGACCTCAGGGGAACCGACGAGACCATTATTGCTGTTATCGGGGACGGTTCGATGACAGGCGGCATGGCTTTTGAAGCTCTCAATCAAGCCGGTCATCTTAAAACAAATATTATTATCGTTCTTAATGATAACGAGATGTCAATTAATGGAAATGTCGGAGCGCTCTCTTGCTACCTTAACCGGATAAGATTAGATCCGGCCTATAATAAATTTCGTCACGATATAGAAGAAGCAGTTCGTCGGATACCGGGCATTGGAGAAAAGGTCGTCAGTGCGGGCGAGACCTGGAAAACTTCGCTTAAGCAATTGGTTGTTCCGGGAATGCTCTTTGAGGAGCTGGGGATTAAATATATCGGGCCAATCGATGGTCACGATGTTGACGCTGTGAAAAAAGGTATCGCGATGGCCAAGGAAATTGATGGGCCGATACTAATCCACGCCTTGACTAAAAAAGGGTTGGGCTACCAACCTGCAGAGCAGTTTCCCGAGCGATTTCACGGAACCAGCCCCTTTAACATCAAAACGGGTCTTCCGTTGGCTAAGAAAACCCGGCCCAGTTACGGGCAGGTATTTGGAGAAAGTCTGGCGAGATTGGCAATTGACGACCAGAAGATCGTTGCTGTCAGTGCCGCGATGGCTCAAGGGACAGGGTTGGATATTTTCGCGGCTGCTCATCCTGATCGGTTCTTTGACGTCGGAATCGCGGAGCAGCACGGTGTGACATTTGCCGCGGGGATGGC
>JAUWRD010000227.1 GCA_030610765.1 Actinomycetes bacterium | reverse complement strand
GAGCATATCCGCAGAAATCATCCCTAAGGTCCGCTGTCTGTCATTGGCGCTCATATTCGCGACAAAATGACGCGAACCAAAATGCTCCGCGGCCCTGTTGGATGTAAGCCTCTCTTCGGCGCCAAAGAAAGCAAAAACCATCGTCGAATTCATCTTCTTGCCCTTAAGTAACCTGGCGAGTTCCAACAAAACGCCGGTGCCTGTCCCGTTATCGTTGGCCCCGGGAGACGGCGGCTTGGAATCGTAATGCGCGCCGACCACTAATTGATCTGTGGGGTTCCGGCCGGTTTTTATGGCCACAATATTATACGATGTCAGGCCATTGGGCAGAGTAAAAGCTTGGCGCTCAACGCCATAGCCATAAGATTTTAAGCGTTCCTCAATATAGTCGGCAGCGCGGTGTTCCCCTTCGGTTCCCTGTTGCCTGATTCCGATTTTCTCAGACAATGTAAATAAGTGGTTTTTAACATTATCGGTGCTCCACGCATTGCTTACGTTAAACTTGACGGCGTTGACCTGGCGGTTTCCGGCATAGTCGCGAGCAATAATCCTATAGATGTATGTCCCTTCTTCCGAAGGCATCCTCAAGTTTCTAAAGTTGATCTTGCCTTTGAGCCAACGCCGACGCTTGGTCCGACTAACTAAGGTTCCGTCCTCTTTGCGCACCTGGACTGTGGCAAAAATCCGGGGTGATACGCGATCACGCAAGGTAAAATAAAAGCTGGCGCCGGATTGGACGGTTGGAACCGCCGGTGTCACAACGGCCTGACGTATCTTCGGCTTATCATTATCAATATAATAATGGCGCGATTGCCGCTTTCTGTTTCCGGCCTTGTCTTTAACAACAACCCGGAAACGACGCTTGCCTGTCTTTATGTATCTCGTCTTAATCTTGAATGTATGAGCGCTGGCCTTCTTTTTTGCCAATAATCTACTGCCCATATATAGTCTGATCTCCTGGAGACCGGATGATTGGATAGAAACTTCGGGGTCAAAGGCGTGAACCCTGATTTTAAGCGGACCCCTTATATGTTTTCGGTGTCTCGGCGCCCTGATCGCGAACGAAGGCGCCCTGGTGTCAACCTTAATCACTTGCTTTTTTGTGGGCTCGATGTCGTTCCCTGAAACAGAATAGTAGTAGAGGGTGTGCTTCCCCTCCGGCGCTTTGATCGCAAATTTATAAGTTGTCGGCGCATACGGAGTATCCCAGGA
>JAUWRD010000143.1 GCA_030610765.1 Actinomycetes bacterium | reverse complement strand
CTTATCACTCATTGTATAAAGATAGCGGAAATCTTGCGATCTATGTGGGCACCAGACTAGCAAACGTTAATGAGGTTTTATCAATCATACGGAATGAGATATCGAACATCAGAGAAAATGGAGCTACGCGCGATGAGCTGGATCGAGCTCGTGAACACCTAAAGGGTCAAATGGTTCTGGGGCTGGAGAGCACAAGGAACAGGATGACCAGGTTGGGTAGGTCGGAAATGACACAGGAAGAGATATTGTCGGTTAACCAGTTGGTTGATCGGATAAATGCTGTGACCTTTGAAGACATTAAGAAGTTGGCGGCAAATATCTTCCAGCAAGACAGGCAAATATTGACTGTCATCGGTTCCATTGAAGAAAAGGACCTAGTGCTTTGATAAAGGTAGTCGCCAGTGGCGCCGCGGGGAAAATGGGCATGGCGGTTTGTCGTGCGGTTCTCGAGGATGACGATCTTGAACTAGTCGGAGCAGTCGACAAGGTCAATACAGGTGAAAACGTCAGTGGTTCAAGTATTAAGATTGATGATTCGCTTGAAAGGGTTATGGATGAGACCCACGCGGATGTTCTCGTTGATTTCACAATTGCCGACTCGGTTATTGAAAATGCCGAAATAGCTACAAAACGCGGAGCTCATATAGTCATCGGAACAACCGGCCTGGCGTCAGATAAGCTCGACGCGCTTAAAGGTATTTCTGAATCCAGTCAAAAAAATATCCTGTATGCTCCGAATTTTGCAATTGGAGCTGTTTTGCTGATGAAAGTATGCGAAAGTATAGCGGGCTATTTTGATCGAGCTGAAATCATCGAAAAGCATCACGATCAAAAAGCAGACGCGCCTTCAGGGACATCAATCATGACGGCCAATTTAATATCGAAGAACCTGACTCCGCAACCGCTGCAAGAGATTGAAAAATTCAAGGGCGCTCGCGGGGCCAAAGTTGATGATATACCAGTACACAGTGTACGATTGCCTGGCCTTGTCGCGCACCAAGAGGTTATTTTTGGTCTACAAGGTCAAACATTAACCATCCGTCATGATTCTATAGACCGTGTTTCTTTTATGCCGGGAGTAGTCATGGCGGTCAAGGCGATCGGCAAAAAGACGGGCTTTACGATGGGCTTAGACAAAATAATGCCCGGAGCAGGGATCTAGATGGCAAAAGCGAAATTGAAAATTATCCCCTTGGGCGGACTCGGCGAAGTGGGAAAAAACATGATGGTCGTTGAGACTGAATCAGAGATGATTGTCATCGACGCGGGTCAAATGTTTCCTGAGGAAGAAATGTATGGAATAGATCTTGTCCTGCCCGATTTTAGTTACGTGGTCAAAAGAAAGCAAAAGCTAAAAGCTATAATTATTACGCACGGTCACGAAGACCACACAGGAGCGCTGCCGTATCTCTTAAGAGAACTTAGAGCGCCTATTTATGGCACCAAATTGACTCTCGGTCTCATTAAGTCAAAATTGGCCGAGCACCATCTTTCAAAAGTGCAGTTTCGCGAGATTGATCCTGAAAAATCGCTCAAGCTTCAATCAATGAAGATTAGCTTTATTAGAGTTTGCCACAGTATTCCAGATGGCGTGGGTTTGGCGATCGAGACTCAACTCGGAACAATTGTTCATTCGGGAGATTTTAAGTTCGATCAGGCTCCGGTTGACGGGCGCTCGACAGAGTTTGATAGATTTGCTGCCTATGCAGGCAAAGTTTTGCTTTTTATGTCAGATAGCACGAACGCGGAAAGCCCTGGCTATACTGAGCCGGAAAAATCAGTAGGGGTATCCCTGCGAGATTTGATATCTCGGGCCAATCAAAGAGTCGTCGTGGCGTCATTTGCGTCGCACATACATCGAATACAGCAAGTGATAGACGCTGCTGTCGTTTGTGGAAGAAAAGTCGCGGTTTGCGGTAGGAGCATGGTTAACAATGTCGGCATAGCTTCTGAGCTGGGCTATCTAAAAATACCGAAGGGCTCGATCGTTGAGTTAAATGAAGCAAAAAAGATGAAGCCGAGCAAAGTATTGATTATGTCGACGGGGAGTCAGGGCGAGCCAATGTCGGCTCTTTCCAGAATGGCGGGAAAAACTCATAGACAAGTTGAAATTACCCCCGGGGATACGGTTATTATTTCAGCCAATCCGGTGCCGGGAAATGAAAAATCTGTCAGTCGCATAATTGACCTGTTGTTCAAGGCTGGCGCCGATGTTTACTACAAATCTGTTTCAGATGTTCATGTGTCCGGTCACGCCGCGCAAGAAGAGCTTTTAATGATGTTGAATCTGATCAGACCTAAGTTTTTTATGCCTATTCACGGGGAATATCGTCATTTAAAGTATCATGCGCTTTTGGCTAAAAAGATCGGGATGTCTCCAAAGAACATTTTAGTTGCCGAAAATGGTGACGTTTTAGGTTTTGATGGAAATAGCGTTAGGATTACACACAAGATACCAGCGGGAATGACTTTTGTCGACGGTCTGGGGGTTGGCGATATCGGTGATTCCGTTATAAGAGATCGCCAACTGTTGGCCAGGGATGGAATATGCATTGTTGTTGTAATAGTCAACACCCACACAAAACAAGTTGTTGGAAGACCTGAGATCAATAGCAAGGGATTTACCGAGACAGAAGAGGCGTCAAAGTTAATTGATGACGCTAAGACGGTAGTTCTGGAAACCATTGAGCGCGAGCTGAATATTAAAGTATTTGATCAAGTAATATTGCGTAACGAAGTCAGAAGAACATTATCAAAGTATTTCTACGACAAAACAAAAAGACGGCCGATTATCATTCCGACTATAGTGGAGATCTAAGATGTTAGGAACGGATTCTTATGTTTCGTCTGTATCGCTGACCGTCTCGGTTGTGGTGGTGGAATCCTCAGACGAAGCGGGTTCTTCCGGCGGTGGCGCGGGGCCGACCTTTATTATCTCTTGCCGCGCGGTATAACGGCTCACTATTTTTTCTTCAAACAACTTCTTGCCTTTTTTCATAACTTTTCTAATAACACTCACTGTTCTTCCGGGTATGCCGCTTTGGTCAACCACCCTAGCGCCGGGAGGTAGCGAAGTGTCAGTCTCGGTTTTTGAAGAGTAAGACGTCACATTGTAAATTCTCGCATCACCAAAAGTATTTTCTCTGCCCGAATCAGGTCCATAGATTTTGAAGCCCACAGCGTTGCTAAGAATAAACTTCTTTATCAGTAACGTCCCATTGGTGTCATTCTTAAACTTGAAATCCAATTGCCCGTCTACAACAGTAGCGTCTCTGCCAGTAGGGTAGTGGCTGATATAGAATGAATGTACGGATCTTTCCACAGTGGTTAGTCCGCTGATCATGGATGCGTTAAATAGAGTAGTCGCGACTTGGCAGATGCCACCCCCGATGCCAGGCACAAGACGTCCGCCCTGTATCACGGGGGCATTAAGGAAACCATTACCGCTAGTGCGTTTTCCGACGGTCTCGTTG
>JAUWRD010000089.1 GCA_030610765.1 Actinomycetes bacterium | reverse complement strand
ATGAACTTTAAAAATGATGGTGGGACTTGGTCTGGGTGGGAGTCTTATTCTGCCACCAAGAGCTGGCCGTTACCTTCAGGCGACGGCACTAAGAAAGTGTGGGTCAAGTTTAAAAATGCTCTCGGCACATATTCTGATTATGTCTCTGACACGATATTCTTAGATACCAGAAAGCCTACAGTGAAAGTATCAGCCCCAAGGCTATCAACTGATCAGACTAAAAACACTAAATTTAGAATTAGCTGGAAAGGCTCAGACGCGGCTCCGGCCTCAAAGATCGCCCACTTTGACGTCCAAAAAAGAGTCAATGGAGGCAGCTGGAAGACCTTTATCAAGAACACAACTAAAAGAGCGGCTTATGTCTCTGGCAAACCTGGCTTGAACTATGAGTTTAGAGTGAGAGGCGAGGATAGGGCCGGTAATGTCGGCAAATACTCAAGCCGGAAAAGAACAATAAGGCCGTATGACAACGGCCAGTTAATATCGCGGCGTGCAGGATTTGGTCTAACAAGATACAGCACAAAGTCAAACTACTATAAAAATACAATTAGATATTCAAAGACAGCGGGGGACAGTATCACCTATAAGTTCACCGGAAACGGCGTCTATCTTGTCACCACTAAAGCTAAAAACATGTCCAAGATAAGAGTTCTCATAAACGGAAAGTACATAAAGACAGTTAACGCCTACTCGAAGAAAAAGGGCTATAGGAGAGTTGTCTTCAAGAAGTTCTGGAGCAAGAAAGCGATTAGAAAGATCACCCTGATAAATGTCGGCAACAAATCCCTGTCTCATCTCGATGGGCTGGGGGTCAGGAAGTAACTTTCATAACTCAAGTCAATATGCTAAACTAGCCGGCACACGCATTAAGAAGGGGGTAAAATATGTTTGGTCTCGGAATACCCGAACTCGTAGTTATTCTAGTAATCGCTCTGCTCATTTTTGGACCGAAGCGTCTACCGGAAGTAGGTCAAAATCTCGGTAAGGCGATTCGCGAATTCAAAGCCGGCGCTGATTCGATCAAAAACGATATCGAGAATTCAACTGGTCTAGATGAAAAAAGTCGCAACGATCTAAAAGAGTCTTTAACAATGGCTGACGTTAAGGAAGAAATAAACGCAGTCGGCAAAGATCTAAAAGGTGCCGTTTCACTCGAAGACGCGAAATCGAAAGCCGGCAAAGATGAAAGCAAGGCAAAAGACAAGGAAGAAGTGAAATCTTAAAGCCTATAATTTCAATTGTCGGAAAATCGGATTACGGCAAGACGACACTTATTGAAAAACTTGTTCCAGAATTAAAACAACGCGGATACATCGTCGGCACTATCAAACACGATGCTCATAAGTTTGATATCGATCATCCCGGTAAGGATAGCTGGCGCCATAAACAGGCCGGCGCGGCTACAACTGTGATCTCTTCTCCGGAGAAGGTGGCAGTTGTTCGCAGCGTCTCTCGCGAGCTAACTCTCGATCAAATAGCGGCGGCATATATGGAAGATGTCGACCTGGTTTTAACGGAGGGATTCAAGAAGGAACCTAAGCCTAAGGTTGAGGTTCTGGCAAATAAGGATAATGAACTAATTAGCCCCAGGGAAGATTTGTTTCTTGTTGCGGCCGACCACGAACCCCCGGTTGATGTGCCGATTGTAAAGCGAGACGATGTTAAAGCGATAGCCGACATTATAGAAGAAAAATTCCTGCAGCAGCCCGAAAAAGAGCCTGGTGTTCAACTAAGCGCGGACGGCAAAGAAATCCCTTTGAATCCGATAATGAAAGCCATGGTTATGAGTACAATCTCCGGCCTAATCGCCAGCCTAAGAGGCGTCGACAATCCTGATGACGTTGAAATCAAACTCTTTAATCAAAGAAACAAAGAAGAATAAAAGATATCTAGTTCGTTTTTTGGTCTGTTAATACGGGGACACCATACCTATTTAACAGAAATAAATAGGTATGGTGTCCCCGTATTAACGCGTATTAACGTAGGACCTTTGCGGGTGTCTCCCTGACAAGTTTTTGCGCTTCCGTGCCACCAATGTGCCCGGCGGCGATATTGACGGCGGCGATAAAATTAGGTCCTCGCTCCCCGGCTTTATGAGCATCGGAAGCGATAATTGAAGCCCAACCTCTCGTCAACAGCTCAAAACTTGAGTCTTGGCTGTCCTTCCCTAAATGACCGGTGACGCTGGTTGAATTAAGTTGAGTCAGGCAACCTGATTCAATGAACGGTTGCAAAAGGTCCGGATTTCGCTGAATCCTTAAGTTTCTCTCGGGGTGGGCGAGGATGGGCTTAAGTCCTAACAATTGTATTTCAAAGACAAGTTCCCGGGCGAACGGTGGTATGATCTCAAACGGCAGCTCAATGAGGACATATTTACTTGAGCCTAAGGTTGGTACCGTCTTGGCTTTCAGTCCTTCCAAAATAGATGGATCAGCTTTTACCTCGGCCCCGAAATGAACTTCTATAGGAAGACCCTCTGCTTTCAAGGCTTCTCTTAGGCGGCTCAGTGACTTTTCGCAGGCCTCCATGGAAAAAGGAAATAGTGATTGATTAAGGTGAGGCGTGGCGACAATATCGGTGATTCCGTTAGCAATGGCCTCTTTGGCCAAAGCCAGACTTTCGTCGATAAACTGCGCGCCATCATCGATACCCGGCAGAATGTGGCAATGAATATCCACGTAACCGGAGTGGTCGAGCTCAAGTTCATCTCTTTGACGTTTCTTGCGGCCAAACTTAAACATTCGCCCTCGATGTCGAAGTAAACCGGTTGATATTTTGCCAGCTACATGCTATCTTATTAGTGATTTCAAGACAAGAAATTGTCTGGAATCAAGTGATATATTTGATAAATAAAAAATTAGAAAAACTGATTATTATCTCGGGGCTCGCCATTATTATGGCGGCCTTATTTATTGCCCCGGCCCAGCCGGCTCAAGCGAAAACCGACGTCTTTGCGAAGGTTAAAGTGCGGGCTCCGCGCTTTTCTAGCTATGCTTCAATTGAGAAGCGATTCTTGGTGCGGTGGAAATCTCCAGAAGTTACGATTGGACATCAAGTAGTGCAGTTTCGCGTCGTCTATCGACGAAAGAACGACAGACAGTGGAGAGCGCTACCCGCTTTAGGTGCGATAACGACAACGGCTCGACGAGCTTGGTTCTCTGGCGAGCCGGGTGAGACATATGAATTTAGAGTAAAGGGCGAAACGGCTAAGGGTCGTCTTTAACATATTCTTTTGACGGCACCCGGGTTTTTCTCATAGGCTCAAAAGGGCCAAAAAGAGGGCAAGCCAAAATTTTTGTTGACGGAGTCAATTATGGTACAGTTGATTTTCGTGCTCGGACATATCGCACCAGACGTTTGTTATGGGCATCGCCGTCTTTGAAGCCAATAAGCTCAATTCGACGGCATAGATTGAAAGTAGTAGTAATAGGAACTCGTGGGCGACCTCGAATCGGGATTGACGCTCTCGCGCAATCAAAGTAATTGTAATTCTGTAAGTGACCCCGGCGGTCAAATCAGACAGGATCGCTCCGGTCGTTTAACCTATCTTCTTTTTTTTCTCATCATTGTTTTGACCCCGGTTTGGTCATCTCAAGCGGGAGCTACCGGCGCCGAGGAGCCAACACAATTAATTGTAAAACTTAAGGCCGATAGCCCTGAGGCGCGATCCCAGATTCTTAGTAATTCCGATGCTAAAATCGTTAGGTCGCTTGATTCTGATAGCCGCTATAAACTTATTAAAGCTAAATCACCGGAAGAACTTAGAGTTATTAAAAAGAAACTCCAAAGTGAAAGCGAAATAGAATTTGTCGAGCCCAACGTGGAGGCTCACGCTTTATATAGTCCCAACGATCCCTACTACAGGGGCGGAAAGCAATGGAATTTCGAGCATGTGAATGCCGGAAAAGCTTGGAATATCGCGTCAAAACCGGGGCGCGGCGTTATTGTCGCTCTCCTCGATACGGGGGTAGCTTATGAGAACTACGGAATCTTCCGTCAAATACCCGATTTAAGCGAGACCGAGTTTGTCCCCGGATATGACTTTGTTAATTTTGACAGCCACGCAAATGATGACAATGGTCATGGTTCTCATGTCGCGGGCATAGTCGCTCAATCAACAAATAACGCGTATGGGGCGGCCGGGCTGGCGTTCAAAGCAAAGGTGATGCCGGTGAAGGTTTTAGATGAATATGGAATCGGCAATGCTTTTAGTATCGCCGCCGGGATTAGGTGGGCGGCTGATCACGGCGCCAAAGTCATTAATCTGTCTTTGGCCACGAGCGGCCGGTCGCAAACGGTTGAAGATGCCATCAGCTACGCTAAGAATCGGAAGAAAGTGACGATTGTCGCAGCTTCCGGTAACGATGGAGTCGACCGTATTAGTTATCCGGCTGCTTATTCTTCTGTTATCAGCGTCGGAGCTACAAACAAGAAGAAGGTTCGTGCCGGCTATTCGCAGTACGGAAAGGGTCTGGATCTGGTAGCGCCGGGTGGCGATCGGACGGCCGGCATTCTACAGCAGACGATCGCGATGGATCCGGTCGATACAGCTCGACACAGTTTCTACTACATGTGGGGAACGTCCGCGGCGGCGCCTCATGTAGCGGCCGCAGCCGCGATCTTGATATCCAAAGGAGTGACCGAGCCGAGCGATATAGTCCAGGTTTTGACGAAAACCGCTCGAGACCTTGGGGCCTCGGGATATGACACCAAGTATGGTTATGGACTGCTCGATATTCAGGCGGCGCTAAAGTATCGACCCATGTCTACAACCTGGTATTTTGCGCAAGGACGGACAGCCAATTAGTTTAACACGAAGATATTGATTGGAAACTCCTCCAATAGAATGTCACAGATTAGAGCAACCTTTATAAAGTCGGGCGGGGAGAAGATCGTGAAGCGCTACAATGTGCGCGCCGGACACCGCTACACTATCAAGGCCAACTCGATTACGGCCCTAAAATCTTCGGGATTCTCAACAAAAATAGAATCAATAAATGGTGTTGGAATCGTAGCGGAGCGATTGACACGCTTTAGATATCACGGAAAAACCGGCGGACACTCAACTATCGGGGCGTCTTCAGTTTCCCGTTTTTGGTACTTCGCCGAAGGCAACAACCGGGGCGATTTTGAGACTATTCTAACCGTTTATAATCCGTCCACGCGAGCCGCGGAGTTTAGCGCGACGTTCACCGGCCCGAAAGGCGCAAGCATTATCCGCACGTATCAAATTAACGCTGAGAGCCGAAAAAAGATTGTCACAAAAAATATTTCTTTCCTTCGAAGACGGAAGTTTGCCACAAAAATAAAATCTCAAAATGGCGTTGGTTTGGTGGTTGAGAGATCGATGTATTTTAGGTTCAAAGGCATAGAGGGCGGTCATAGCACGATTGGTACTTCCCCCTCAAAACGTTGGCTTTTTGCGGAGGCGCAGACAGCCGGTAAAGTTTCCACAAAGTTATTAATCTCAAATCCATCGGGAAACAAAGTCTCCTTGAGAGCCGAGTTCTACCCCGGAGGCGGGCAACGAATAATCAAAAGGTATAGCATTGGTCCGCGTCGGCGACGGGAAATCGGGGTCGATGGCATAGCCGCGCTTCAAGCGAGCAAGATGTCGATAAAGCTGCAATCAAATCGTGCCGTCGTCGCTGAAAGGGTCATGTACTTTAGAAATGGAAAAAAAGAAGGCGGGCACGTAAGCGTTGGCGCCAAGCGACCGCTGCCCACCTGGTACTTGGCTGAAGGAGAGACCGGACCCCGCTCCAATGCTGTTATCTCGATATTTAATCCGGGATTGAACCAAGCAAAGATTGTCATTCGTTTTCTTAAGCCAACGGGCTCAGCAATTATCAAAAAGCTCAATATTTCCGGGAGAAGCCGGGCGGTTATTCGTGTTGATGCGATTGCTGGCTTAAAAGATACAGAGTTTGCCGCCGTTGTCACAAGTGTTAACGGTGTCTCCATCGTCGTTGACCACTCCGGATCGTTTGTCCGGGGGCGCGCGGGTGGAGGCAATGCCTCGATTGGTTACAGCCGCTGACAAAAGAATCTAAAAGATTTAACTTCCAGCCCTCTTCCTCTTATTGCCTGCTAAAGTTTTTATTAATTAATGCCTGATTCTTGCATTCTAAGGATATAGCTGTCTAGCAGATACAAGCAATTAGAGCAGCCCCTTGAGAGGTTGGAGAATCGCTTTGACAAACAAACTTGGTCATCTGGCGCTAATCTTTACGTTTGTTTCACTAATTTTCCTTGGTTTTAAGGCATGGTCGGTCCAAGCTGTGTCGGCACCCC
>JAUWRD010000182.1 GCA_030610765.1 Actinomycetes bacterium | reverse complement strand
AATCTTTTATTTTAATGTTGTCCCATTCGTAGACCGAACCAATAATGTCTCCGGCTATTGCGCCAATCATGTCGTCTCCTTCTCGACCAAGCAACTTATTGTTATTTTAGATTACCGGATAGCACAAGCTCAAAGCAAAAGCAGACTTCTTGATCAAGAAAGTTACCCCTTGGGTCTTTAGCGCATAAGCAGCAAAATCAAGTGAAAAGATATGTAGAGACAGGAGATTAAGTGGTTTTTCTTAGACCAAAGACCAGCACATCGTCTGTTAGATTGTCTTTTGAGAATATACGTGCTTGCTTTACCAGTCCCTTTAGCAGCTCAGCCAGATCCATATTCGGGTTTGCTTTAATAAAAGCGCGGACGCGTTCTTGTCCGAATTGTTTGTGATCGCCCTCTACTCTGGCCTCGTTCAAGCCATCTGAATGTACTATCAAGGTATCGCCTTTGCTAAGTTGAAGCTCGACACATGGATATTCCTGATTAGTACCAACTAATCCGAGAGGGGTTCCGGTGGTCTCGATAAATCGGTTGCCATTTGTAAAATATGGGTACGGGTTCGCTGCGTTCACTAAACTCAAAGACGACGTGGCTTGGTCAAAAACTAGATATGTCAAAACAGTAAATCTCTCAGCCTCTTGCCTGAAAAGAGAATCGTTAACGCTTGATACCACTTCAGATGCCGACATCCCTGTTGTGGCCCTATCACGCAAAAGCGCTTTAACTCTGGCGGTCTCGGCAGCATCAACAATACCGTGCCCTTCCACATCGCCAATGAAAAATACCCACTGGCCGTCGGCTATCTCAAAATAATCGTAGAAGTCCCCGCCGACTATGGCTCGATTGGTGGCAGATTGATAGACATACTCAACTTCCAGCCCATCAATCCTCGGGACCTCCTTAGGCACCAAGCTTTTCTGAAGAGTTTCAGCAATTATAACCTCCTCATCGAAAGCGGTTTCCAATTGTTGAGACTCGTCGCTGATTCTTTTAGACATTGGTCGAAAGATAAACAACGCTTCGATCATCAACGTAAGCAAGATTGTCGCGATGATTCCTACCAAAACAATTTGAAGTGAGACAATAGTGCGCTCACTCTCGATTTGATACTCTTCTACCACCATATCTAAAGATTGCAGCAATCGACTGGATGACGCCACCAAGATCAATTCCAGTTTTTTGTCTCTCTTTGCTATTTGAGAATCAGGTGAATCGACCAGCTCTTTGGTTGTCATCAGATAATTGAGAACTTGCTTGTTCAGGTTGATTGGTCGGTTAAAATAGATCTTTTTGACAGCGTCTGATGGCTTGGGCAAGCCTCTCTCGGTATCCCCAATAGTTAAGCTTGTGTGCGCCTCAGACATCTGGGACATTGCCCTTCTAAGAGTTCCCCGCAGTTTTTGACGCTGCTCAGGATTTTCCTCGACGACCAGACGTAGTGAATATAAGGCAATTCTTTGCGACAACATCCGCTGACGTCCACTGACGTTGACGGCGGCGGCCCGGGTTTCTTCAGTGCTGATAGTAGCGCGTAGGACAAGAAAGGCTACAACGGAAAGCACCGCCACAATCGATAAGGCCAAAAGGTAATTACGTGTGATGCTCTTTACCGATGCTTGTTTCAAAACTTTTGCCTTTAATTAGACGCCTTCTCCCGTATGTTTCCATTCTTCTCTTTTCTTGTCGAGCTTCGCCGGCAATTTGTTGCCGGGGTTGTTTGACATCGCAAATTCTCGGGCAAAAAATAAAAGTAAGTTAGTAGCCGGGCTTGACGCCCTAAATGACTGGATAAGATATGAAAAAGATATTTTTCACGCTAGCGTTAGTTACCGTCATGATCGCCCTTTTTATGCTAACCGGGTGTCAAGATAACGAAAATTCTGAGGTGGAATCAGACACAAAAAGCGACAACAATTCTGCCAAAATCATTGATTTCACCTATGTGCCAGCCAAAATCACGATCCCCAAAGGTGGAGAAATTACCTGGATAAATAAAGATTCAGCCGTGCACACTGTGACTGAAGACAATGAAGATTTTGACAGCGGCGATTTAGATAAAGGCAATAAGTTCTCCAAAAAGTTTACTGATTCCGGTACTATTAAATACTTTTGCACCATTCACCCATACATGAAGGGCACCATTGTGGTGAAATAAGCTAGCCAATGGATCAGTCAACTTTGGTAGGACTTAGAATCACTCATGGCCTCTACAACTTTGTGGTCATGCTCCTTTTTGTATATCAAGCCTCGCTCGGCCTGAAGATAAGAAAGCGGAGAATGGCGGGGGAGATGCCTGCCTATCTCACCCAGAAGCATCGAACAAATGGTCCGATATTCGCACTGTTGGCGGTTTTTGGCTATGCTGCCGGTCTGACGATCGCCTTTCTCGATACAGATCAAATTGTCGTCTTTCCACCCCATTTTCTTGTGGGCACGATTCTCATAATATCGATTGCGGCGACCTTCATCATCTCGCGAAAGATTAACGGCAACCCGGCCTGGAGAACA
>JAUWRD010000162.1 GCA_030610765.1 Actinomycetes bacterium | reverse complement strand
GGACGTTTCCGGCGGGCAAGAAAGTTGAGGCTGCTGGACCGTGTTTTAGTTGTCACTCTGAGAGCTTGCTGATCGGCCAAGATCCGAGCAGTCTGTATTGGCCCGCATTTGAGTATTCTTGGCCACTCGCGGGATTAGGTGTAAATCCGTATCCGTTGCCGGTTCCTGAAATCGGAACGAGTTTTTATCAGGAATCCGGGTCGTCCAAGCTCAATTGGCATTGGGCTCACTTGGATATGGTGAACAATCTTGCGCAAGTTCCCGCTTATGAAAACCACGATAAAGGGTTTGTCTGGGATTGGAATAATAACGGACCTTATCTACCTACTTCTCCGACAATTCCAGCACCTGGAAACGTCACAACCGCGGGTGTTCCGTATGACAATGCTCGAATCAACTGTCCTACGTGCCATGATCCTCATGGTTCGGATTGGGACAAGATGAGTTCACCCCATCTGCAAGTCATTTCAAACGCTTTTGAGGGAATTATTGGGGATCCCACTTATCCGCAGTTTTATTGCACTAACTGTCATACAGCGTCTGGAACTTGGCCTCGCACAAAACTTCCGGAGGCCCCGAAAATAAAGAAGACCACGCCGGGCGTGGGGCAAGTGACATTGGAATGGGAAAATCAAACGAGCGCTTGGCTTGGTCCAGACACGAGTCGCACGACAATTATTGTGAGAAAAACAGGCGGTTATCCACAGCACGCGAGTGATGGAACATCGGTGACCGTCAATAGCACGACAGGTTCTACTTCATATATTGACACAGGCTTATCATCAGGTGCAACATACTATTATCAGCTCTTTTCCCACTATACAACGACGACCGTGGAAAAACTTTATGGCACGTCTCCACGAGCTCGGGCTATAGCATCTCCGTAGCGCGGTTGAATGTGGATGAAGGGCCACTGAGGAAAGTCTTCATCCTTTAATCAAGCAAATCCGACTTAGGTGGATACTTGGCGATGGGTCAATTGATAAACCTGGCCTTTAAGTTGAACGGAATGTTAAGCTTTGAGTCTGCTAAAAAGCGCCTATTAATGGCTCAAAAAGTGACCGCACTTTAAGCCCAAACAATGTGACTGCGCTTACAATGACAGCCGCAATTAATGACGTCATAATGGCATACTCAACTGCGGTTGCACCACGTTCATTAGAGAGATCTTTTAACAAGAGCTTAAGCATTTTCAAAGCACTTTCATCATTCGATTTCTTAACACACAATAATTATAGCTCCTAGCTGGCTCAATGTAAAAACATATCGAGCGTTTGTCAAACCAACCTATTCCCCTGCAAAGAGCAGCTCAGCTTTCCTAAAGTATGTTTATTGCCGATAACTATTAAGCCCCCGCAATTACTAGCCATGATCGTCCCTAAGCTGCGGGGGTTTTTTATTTATTTGACATCCGCTTGCTATTGTTGTTGACCCAGCAAAAGACGCCGTGCGCACACTTTGCGCACACTTTTCTTGTGGGCCTACAAAAACCGACACGAACTGGTTAATAGCGCGTTGACTTGTGCCAACCGTCTGGCTGCTCAAAGAAAAACAGCGGCCCCATTGAAGAGACCGCTGTCTAGCCACAGGAAATAAACCCCACGTTGAGGTGAGGTCTATTCTTGGGGTTTCTTAGTGCTTGACAAACCCTCCGGAAGTAGTAAGTTTAGCAGTGTACAGCTGCTTCCTTGACGAAAGCGATCACTGGTATGGCAAAGAAACTTGGGATAGTTTTGGGGTTACTATCACTTACTGTTGGTATGATCGTGAGCCAGCCTTCAACTGACCTTAATGCTGTCTCCCAAAACCTTCAGGAAATCCACGAAAATACTAAGAACTTTTCTAATAAAGTATGTATGAGCTGCCACGCTAAGCTAATCAACGTTGGCGCTGGCACAGGTGGTAACCTCCCCGGAGCTCATAAAAGACATACTATGAGTGTGTTTCTAAATTTCGCCAGCAACTACACGGTTGGAAGTCCCGCCAATGATACTTCATATGGTTGCGGCAAATGTCATCAGTCGTCAGTTGTCGGTCAACGAGAGGCCATGGTTGAAAAAAATAGCGATGGCGGTATAACCGATGTCATACTTGGCTCGGGCTTTGGCGCCGACCTAGAGGGCGATATCTCTTACAATAGGCCCGATCCGTATAATGTGGCCAGAAGGCAAGTAAACGCCCAGTTTTGCCGACAATGTCACGGTAAGTATCGAAAATCAAAACACATTGTGATTGAGGGAGGTCAGACAACTTATAAGGACTATGCCAAAGATAGTCCTAGAATATGTGTCGAATGTCATTCCGATGATGGTATCGCAATGGCGCCTGAAATTGCTCATGGTGCGGGATTTGACTCAAACATAACTACAGCGCCCTTTTCAGGGTCAGAAACAACGCCTCCCCTTGCCAGTTCGCCGGAGGGGACAGGGGTATGGTGGATAGATCAAAGATACGCCACCGCTGTCTTTTGTGTGAAATGTCATGGTGAGCTTGATTGGTATGCGGTTGAGGAAACTAATCCTAGTGGGGATGCTTCCGAGAAATGTCTTAATTGCCATTCACCCTACGGTGTAGGCAAATATCAAGCTTGGCTAGATCAAGGTAATGAAGGGACTGTACCACCTGATATTGAAACTAGGTTGCTTAAGAGTTCAGCACATCCAGTGCTAGAGCGAGATGACGAGCAAGAAAGAATTGTGGAATGTACCAGTTGTCATTTGCCGCCTGGAGAAAGCGCGTATTCCGATGGGAAAAATCACCACCGCGATGGTGTTTTGCAGACAGGCTCCAGTACAACTTCGATGGTCTTTGTCGGGTCAACAGGGTCAGGCACGAGTACGATGCGGCTTATGACGGAGCTCGATGACTATTTTCAAT
>JAUWRD010000014.1 GCA_030610765.1 Actinomycetes bacterium | reverse complement strand
CAAAGAACCAGTGAAAAAGAGTCGGGGCTTTAAGCTGCCGTTCGGAAAAAAGAAGTCGGAAAGCCAAGTGGCCAAAGAGACTCAGATTGACAAAGAAAAAACCCCTGATGCGGAAAAAGTCGCGTCAACGGTTGATATGATTAAGCCTTCGGCGCCTATCTCAGAGACGATCGTTAAAAAAGAAGTAAACAAACGGCTGGGGACGACAATTAGCTAATCTGAATCGTCTGGAGACTCTCCTACTCGTAGATTAATAATCTTATTTTCTTTATCGCGCTCAATTTTGATCTTTACGTCACTTCCTGGAGTAGCTTGTGCAACGAGTCTAGCCAGGTCGCTCGTACTACTCACATTCTTGTTTCCAAAGCGCACAATAACATCATTCTTTTTAAGCCCGGCCTGCTCAGCGGGCTCGCCTTTTATGATACCCGCAATTAGAACGCCTTTTTCCTCAGCCAAGCCATCGGGCAAATCGGAAACTGGTGCCATCTTGATACCAATAAAACCAGATCTTACGACCCCGCCCTTCTTGAGTCTTGGAAGCATATCTTTAACACGGTTTATGGGAATCGAAAAACCAAGCTGCGTTCCGGAAACAACGGCAGTATTAATGCCAATTACCTTACCGCCTAGATCAACAAGTGGGCCGCCGCTATTCCCGGGGTAAATTGCCGCATCGGTCTGGATGAAGTCGACAAAGGGGGCTTCGGGTAGCTCCCGGCCCTTCCCGCTGATTACTCCGACGGTCACGTTATTTTCCAAACCAAACGGGTTGCCCATCGCAACCACCCATTGACCTGTCCTGGTCTTATCGGAGTCACCCATTTTGAGCGGGGAAAGTTTTTGAGGAGCATCTATTTTGATGAGGGCCACATCCATTTTCGGGTCGCGACCGATGACCTCAGCCGAGAACTTCTTGCCTTTAGATATGAGAACTTCGACTTCTTTAGCGCCCTCAACCACATGATTATTTGTCAATATGAGCCCGTCCTTGTCTATTATGAAACCTGAACCGACACCTTTTTCGGAATCCGGCGGCAGATCGGGGTGATCTGGTGGTATGTCGCCTTCTGCTCCACCGCCATCTCCGCCTCCGCTTGTCACAATAAAAACCACACCCGGTTTTAGCTTGGAAGCCAACGGACTGAGATTCGATATGCTCGTCTTTTCTTCCTGTTTTTTTTGAGCTTGCGCCACCGGTGGAGCAATCCCTCGCATATGTCCTTGTCCAATAAAGTACCCCGCTAGAAAAATAGCGAGCACAACCGAAGCTTTGACGATTGCCAGAAACCCTGTATGCTTATTTTTGAGTCGTATTTTTTGAGACATGAATTGCTAATACCCATTATTACGAATCTTTGCTCAATTTACTTTCGCTCTTTGAAAATAATTAAAGAGGGATCAGTTGAAAGAAACCGCAAAACTTAAAATAATAAATGAAGTGGCGATTTCCGTGGCTCAATCAATTGAGCTCAAGACAGTTCTCCGGGTCGCGCTTGACAAGGTTATGGAAGCGTTTAATGTCACAAGTGGCGGCATCTACCTGCAAAACCTCAAAACTAATTTACTGATTCTCGAGGTGCATCACGGTTTAAGTCCAGCTTTTATCGCAGAAAAGTCTACTGTCGCTCCTGGTGGCGGTTGCGCCGGTTGGGCCATCGATCACAATGAGCTCTTTAGCGCCCACGGCCGGCCGGAAACCGGTTTTATCTGCGAAGATTCGGATAGACTGATGGGAATTGATTGCCTTGTCGCAAGTCCAATAGCGACAAAACGCCGTGTTCATGGAGTCATTGAGCTTTTTGCGCCGGTCTCTCGACGACTTAGCGAAGATGAAGCTCACTTGATCAAGGTCGTTAGCAACCAGATCGGAATGGCCGTAGACAACGCCCGTCTCTACGAAGAATCTAGAGAAAATGTGGCCCAACTGACCGAGCTCCAGCTAGAACTAGCCGCCACAAATAAAAGATTAAAAAGTCACCTCTCGCAGGAATCACATATCGCTGAAATCTTACAAAAAAGTCTTTTGCCAAGAAAAATACCGAAAATGCCTGGGATCGCAATCGCGGCCAGACTAATTTCCGCCACGCAAGCCGCGGATGTCGGCGGCGATTTCTATGACTTCATGAAACTTAGAAAGGACAAATTCGCGATAATTCTTGGTGATGTCTGCGGCAGCGGCATTGACGTGGCCACCTTAACGGGCATGGCAAAGAATACGATCCGGGCTTTTGCCTGGGAAGACCAAGATGTTACTCAGATACTGAACAGGGCAAACCGCGTGATCTGCGCACAAACAGACCCGTCAAAATTCGTGGCCCTCTTTTTCGGGATAATTGATCTGGACCGCCAAAAACTAGACTACTGCGTGGCGGGGCAGCCAAAACCTTTCCTGGCCCGCTCGGGTCAGATAGAACAGCTCAACGGTAAGTCAATGCTGGCCCTTGGTGTTGATGAAAATTCAGATTATCAGTCTAGCTCACTCGACCTTCAGAAGGACGACACTCTTCTTGCCTTCACAGACGGCCTGATTGAGGCCAGAAAAGGAAGCGAGCTATTCAGCGAGACCCGGATACTCGAAATTATGGAGAAGAAGCTCTCATCATCGTTGGACGTTCTGGTCGATTCTGTTATTACGGCCGCTAGGGATTTTGGTGGTGGAACTCTTCGCGACGACGTCGCAATAATCTCTTTAAGGGTTTTGGGGGAGTAGTCTAACCTCTTCTAATAATTTTTGCTATAATGGCATTTCGATATTTTAGCAGGGGTGATCAGTAAAAAGATGGAAGAGTTAGATACTACGCCAGTTCAAATAAAATTGAGTGATCTCATCGAGATGATCGAAGATGAAAAAATCTCGCGTCGGCTTGCGTATATCTATAACCAGATACCGAAAACCAATTGTGGTCCCTGCGTTAAATGCTGCTTTGTCGGCGCGCAGGTTTATCCGATCGAGTTTCTTAACATCTACGCCCACTTGGTTAAGATGCCGGAGCTTACAAGAACACGACTGGCAAAAAAACTTATTGAGTACGAGATGTTGCACCTCACGACCTTAGATTATTCTTGCGCGTTTTTAGAAAATGACGCTTGTATTCTCGAGGATCAAAAACCAATTGCTTGTCGTCTTTTTGGATTTTACGCTGAGAGCGAATATAAAAAAATGGCTGAGACCAGCCGGCAACAAAACCAACGACTTGCGATGCATTTCGCTAGAAACTCACGGATTCTACTGCCTGAAAAGGTCATGACCCATGATATCGAGTTCTGCGCGCCCACGACGGATAAAAAAGGTAATCCCATCTTTATCTCAGCTCAAGAGCGCGAACGACTTTTTCAACAGATATACTCTTTGGCTGAATTAGTAGTTCCAGACGAATGGCTAGAACCAGACCATGAACGTTTTTCATATCAATTCGCGCTCGAGTTTATGACAGCTGAAGAGATTGAGAAGGCCCAGACCAAGATAATCAAAGAGTTTCAAGCGAAGCAAAAAAGCCCGACACTTGAAAAACTGATGGCCGAATACGGAGTCCACATATAGAGAAGGAGACCTAAATGTTTCTTTTCCCGTTCGCGGCCACTGCTGTCAGCCTTATCTTTTCCGGCTTGGTTTTTAAGCAATACATCGAGAAACGAAAACCTTATCAGCTTGCCTGGGCGGTAGCGCTCCTTTTGTTCGGTCTTGGCGCCCTGGCGGAGACATTGGCCACACTCGGGACATGGAATGAGTTCCTCGTCAAATCCTACTACCTGTTTGGCGGAACCTTAGTCGTCGGATACCTGGGGTTGGGAACACTATACGTCAGCGGCGACTACGATACCGGCTCGCCAGTTTCTACGTTTTTTCTAGGCCGACGCTTTAACGTTATTGTCTCCACGTCCTTAACGTTCTTTTTGTGGCTGATGATCTACGGAATCAAAATGTACCGGGGAAATACCAGTGTTGCGCTTATTGTCACCGCGCTCTATTTGACCCTTCTAGCTGTGGCTATCTTTGCTAAAGAAAAGGTGCCTGGTACATATTTAGTAATCTTGTTGATTGCAACCGCGCTGGCAGCTTACGCCATTAGCCAAGGAGTCCTCACGAATCCATCCGAGCTAACCGAGACCGAGGGTTGGCGCGCGCTTGGCCGCACAAGAGGCATAAAGACCGGTGCTTTTTCGCTAAATGTTATCGGGAGCTTCATTTTAATTATCGGTGCGATTCAATCTGCTGTTAGTTTGTTAAAGAAACACATCATGCGGGAGACTGCCATCGGCAACATCCTGATCGCCTTCGGTGTTTTAGTAGTCGCGAGCGGTGGAACACTTGGCGGTCTTTTAGGCCTTGGCGGCCAGGCAGCCATTTCCGGACCGATGGCCATTGGAGTAACAATAATGTTTTTAGGCTTTTTAAAAACCGGCCGCCCGTCCAGCCCGCGACCTAGCTAAATACTTAAGTAACAGCGAATGTATATTAACAAAAAAATTATATTCTGCTTACTCATTATCGCCTTAGGCATCAGCGGTTGCAGCCAACCGACCCAGAATAAAGAATCTTCGATGCTCCCACCAGGGGAAAGCAGCGAATCAAAACTCGCCGAAGGCCCGAATGTTCGGGTCGTCAAGATCGAGACTGAAGATGGACTTAAATTAAACGGCCGATTCTTTGGCCGGGGAGACGTCGGGGTCGTGCTCGGCCATATGTATCCGGCTGATCAAAACAGCTGGTCAAAAACGGCCAGAAAGCTAAGCGGTCTCGGCTACACGGTGCTAACTTTTGACTTTCGAGGCTACGGCTTGTCTGAAGGAACTAAAAACATTTCTCAAATTGACAAAGATATGCGCGCGGCAATAGGCGCCATGAGCAAGAAGACAAAAAAAATCTTTCTGATTGGCGCAAGCATGGGTGGCACCGCCGCGCTTAAGGTGGGCCCAAAAGAGAATGTTGCTGGCATCGCAACGCTTTCGGCGCCAAAAGAATTTATGGGTCTAACCGTCGGAAATATTAACGAAATAATGGTACCGACGCTCTTCTTGGCATCAGCTGCAGATGGAGACGCGCCTGAAAATGCCCGTGACTTCTATGACCAGGCCCGGGAGCCCAGAGAGATTGAAATTCTCCCAGGCTCAAATCACGGAACGCAAATGCTCCTCGGGGACGACAACCTCGCTTTGCCGATAATAGAGGGTTGGCTAAATAGACAAGTAAAGTCACTCGACTAATTGGAGTAGATTATGACAATCCGCGTGAACCACCATCGAGACCTTTGATGGCCGGGAAGCTATATATCTGCGCGACGCCAATTGGAAACCTCAAAGATGTCACTTTTCGTGTAATTGAGACGCTCCAATTAGTCGATCTTATCGCAGCCGAAGACACACGCCGGACAAGGAAACTTCTGACCCATTACGACATAAAGAAAAAACTTGTCAGCTTTCACGACCAAAATGAAACTACATCTTTGCCTAAACTTCTATCCTTTTTACTGGAAGGACACACTATCGCCCAAGTTTCTGACGCGGGCCTCCCCGGCATAGCTGACCCGGGCCACAGACTAATAAAAGCTTGCATCGAAAACGAGATATCAATTGAAGTTCTACCGGGACCATCGGCTTTTCTGACCGCGGCTGTTCTCTCCGGCCTGCCTACCGAGGACATTCATTTTCTGGGGTACGTCCCGAGAAAACAGGGGGCCAGAAAACGCTTGCTGAGCGAGATGGAGGATTCCAGGAGTACGTTGATCTTTTATGAATCACCGCGACGCCTTTTGACTACTCTTAATGACATCGATGAGCTTTTTGGCGATCGTCAAATCTTCATTGGGCGCGAGATGACTAAAAAGTTTGAGGAACATCTACGCGGATCGGCGAAACAAATAAGTCAGATTTTGGCTAATAGAGGAGTCAAGGGAGAAGTGGTCGTTGTCATAGCCGGACTCCGGAACAAAAAGACCTCATTTGAACCACAACAATTAGCTGCGGAAATAAGACGTGAGGTAGGGACGGGAAAGTCTAAGAAAGACGCGATTAAAGATGTGGCTGAAAAACATGGTCTATCGCGACGTCTTGTCTATGAGGCCGCGCATGAAAAACAAGACAAGACTCCTACACAATAATCTTAAGTTCACTCTCAGGGCACTGCCGCTTATTAACAGCCTTAATAAAAGCCCTCACAATGTCTTTATCAAATTGGGTACCCGAACACCTGATTAGCTCCATTTTCGCGTCATCTACGGTTCTGGGCGGCCTATATGGCCGAATCGATGTCATAGCGTCAAAGCTGTCGGCAACAGCCAGTATCCTAGCCTCTAAGATAATGTTGTCTGCCGTAAGTCGATCTGGATAACCCTGTCCATCGACACGCTCGTGATGATGGCGGACTGTCTCGAGAACATCACCATTAAAATTGACGGGCGAAAGAATGCGCGCGCTAATTAAGGGATGGGTCTTTATAATCTCATATTCCTCGTCCGTTAATTTGCCTGGTTTGGTCAAAATGGGTCCGGGGATACCAATCTTACCTATATCGTGAAGATAGGCGGACGCCTGCATGGATTCCATTTGCGCCATCGTCATATCGAGCTCCTTGGCCGCGGCTATCGCATATTCCGCTACTCTCGCGGAATGACCGTGTGTGTAGGGATCTTTCGCGTCAATCGCCGTCGCAAGCGCTTGAATAGTGCTGAAATAGTTTCCTCTTAGTTCCTCAAAAAGCTGCGCGTTATTAATCGCCGCCGCCGCGTGATTAGCTAAAGTCATTAGAAAATCAAGGTCGCTTGGGCTAAATTTCTTACCCTTGGAGCCGTCTTTATGGCTAAGATTTAGGACTCCAACCGCCTTTTCATCAAGCATAATCGGCAAGGATACAGCGTTTTTGACCTTCGCCGGACCCTTGAATTCCGTGTTTGATCCAACGCCGTCAATAACCACAATCGGTCGGCCCTCCTTAGCCACCCAACCAGCTATCCCCTGGCCCACCGAAATCCGGGTTTTATCGGTTACCTCCGGATCAAGGTTCTTGGCGGCTTTCACCACCAGGTCACCGTTTTTCTTATCAACTAACATGATGGATCCGGCATCGGCTTTCTGGAGAGTAACAGCCTTATCAAGAATCAAGCTCAATACGCTGTCAGTGTTTTGACTTAATGTAGATTCCTGGCTGATTTGGCTTAAGAGCGATGCTTCGGTCAATCTTTGGTCGAGCATTTCCGTCATTTGATTAATCGATGTAGCCAGGCGGCCAATTTCATCTTGGCGATATACCTTAATTCGCTGGTCGAGCTTCCCGCTACCTATCTGGCGAGTAACCTCAATTGCCTCACCAATCGGTTTCACAAAAAGCTCTCGGAGATAGACAAATATTATCCCTAAGCTTACCACGAGAATTAGGATAAACTGGAAGGCCAGGCCCTCCCATGAAGTTTTTAGAACCAGACTAGTGGCAAAAGAAGTTCCGCAAATTGCGATGACGGAAAACATGAGCAAACGTACAGTCACTCCGTGTTTTCCTAGTTTTGATTTAAGTTCACTTATTTTAGCCATGAATAAACAATTCAGCCTAGCCCGCATTTCCCTCTAAATGCCTTATCGGCCCGTTCTTCTTAAGGCTTTAAGCTTTCCTGGCAATCTTATCTGGCTTCGGTTACTATAAACATCGAATGGGACACACCTTTTATGTAACAACACCTATCTATTATGTAAACGACGTACCGCATATAGGCCATGCTTATTCAACAGTAGTGGCCGATGTTTTAGCTCGTTTCCACCGGCAAAACGGCGATACGGTCTTTTTTCTCACCGGCACCGATGAACATGGCCAAAAAGTCGCGAAGGCGGCCAAAGCCAAGCAACTTGAACCCCAGGCGCACGTTGATCAAATGGTCGTCCCATATAAAGACCTTTGGCATCGCTACGCTATATCAAACGACCACTTCATCCGGACTACTGAAGCCAGCCATCAAGCCGTTGTGCAAAAAATATTTAAGCGGCTTCTTGATCAAGGAGATATATATAAGGGCCTCTATGAGGGCTGGTACTGTGTCCACGAGGAGACATTTTGGCCAGAAAGCCAACTCAAAGACAAAAAGTGCCCCGATTGCGGACGAGAAGTCGATTGGGTCAAGGAAGAAAGCTATTATTTCAAAACTTCAAAATATAAAAAGAGGCTTTTAGAACACATTCATTCAAACCCCGAGTTTATCCGACCAAAGGTCAGAGAAAATGAAGTTGTTAGTTTATTAAAAGACGACCTTCAGGATGTCGCGGTTTCCAGAATGACTCTTAATTGGGGCATACCAATACCTTTCGATCCCGACCACGTTGTTTATGTCTGGTTTGACGCTCTTATCAACTACTTGAGCGGCGTCGGATATTTGCAAGATGAGAAAAAATTCTTGAGATTTTGGCCGCCGGTCCACATTATCGGAAAAGATATCTTGAAATTCCATGCCATCATTTGGCCAAGTATGCTCATGGCTCTCGATGTGGAACTACCGAAAACAATTGTCGCAACCGGCTTTTGGACCCTCGGCAAGGAGAAAATATCGAAATCTCGCGGCAAAGTAGTGGATCCGCACGAACTCGCCGACGACCTCGGGGTCGATGCTGTCCGTTATTTCCTTATGCGCGAGGTACCACTCGGTCAAGATGGCGAATTTACCTATGAGGCTTTGGTTAGAAGAACCAACCATGACCTGGCCAATGATTTTGGCAACCTCATCCACCGGACCCTACCAATGATCAACCGTTTTCTCGACGGCCGGATACCAGCAGCTCCGGCTAAGCCTAACCTGACCAAAGAACTCGCGGCTAAAGCGACAGGTGCCATCTCTGAATACAAGGAAAGCATGGCAAATTTAGACACAAAGTCTGCCTTGGAAAACATTTGGACTATGCTGGCAGCGGCAAATAAATTTGTAGACCAATCCGAACCTTGGAATTTGAAGAAGGAAGACCGGGAAGAAGAACTTAAAGAAGTTCTCTGGGGACTAGCTGAGGTAATACGCATAGCGGCCCTGCTTACTGCCCCATTTATGCCGACAACTTCAGAGTTAATCTTTGAACAGCTAGGCTTAGACACCAAGCCCGCCGATCAACCATTTAAAGATTTTCTTAAATGGGGGAAACTAACGGAGCAACCTGAGATCAAGCTGAGCGCCCCGCTATTTCCAAGAGTCGATTAGTTGATTAAGCCCTTTCTAGTCGATACTCACGCTCACATAGATTTATTTGATCAACCCGACGTGCCCGACATGCTTATGCGAGCGACAACCGTTGGGGTCGGACGCATTATTTCAGTCGCTATCAATCTCGATTCGGCTCTCCAGGCCTTAAGAATCGCAACGGCAAATCCGGGTGTTTTCGCGACCATCGGCGTTCACCCCTATGAAGCTGAAGCTGTCGATGACGCCTTGATAAAACACCTGGGCAAGATAGGAAAAGAAAACGAAGTGGTGGCCGTTGGTGAAACCGGACTTGACTACCATAACTTGAAGGCAACCAAAAAAGCGCAGATAGACGGTTTCAAGCGCCACATTGACCTAGCGTCAAAACTTGGCTTGCCGCTAATTGTCCACTGCCGGGACGCTTATGAGGATCTGCTCAAAATTCTCTTTGAGACCCGACCGCCCAATTTGGTTCTTCACTGTTTCTCCGGCAACGTAGACCACTTGCCCGCTTTTCTGGAACTCGGCTGCTTCATTTCACTAACAGGTATCGTCACATTCAAAAATGCCGACGCCCTTCGAGATGTAGCGGCAGAGATTCCCATCGATAGACTTTTGCTGGAAACCGACTCTCCTTATCTCGCGCCCCAGGAGCGTCGGGGCCAGCGCAATGAACCTTCCTATATCCGCTTTACAGCTGAGAAAATCTCAGAGGTCAAAAAGGTGCCTCTCGAGGAACTGATTAAAGAAACAACGAGCAATGCCGATAAACTTTTTGGTGATTATTTTTCCGATCAAACACTTTTCGAGGCGAGATGAAAATCAGTTTTTTCTTGCAATGAGCGGATCTTTGCTTTAAGATGTCGAGGTTCCGTGTCTAGAACGATATTTTTTAGAAGGGAGTGATTCCGTGAAGGTAAACATAGCAAATTTTAGTTTTACGTCTCCAAGATTCAAACTCTTAATCGCAGCAATTTCCGCAATAATACTTCTCATAGTCACAGCAAATACATTAGCAAGTAAAGAGGTAACACTCACAATAGACGGCCAGAGTCGGCGAATAATCACAAAAGCCGGCAAAGTTTCTGACTTGCTCATAGAGAAGAAGGTCAAAGTTTCTTCTCATGACGAGGTCAAGCCGACCGCAGGCAGCCTGCTCTTTTCTGGAGCCAAAGTTCGCGTGCGACACGCTAAACGTGTTGTTTTAGACGTTAATGGAAAACGTCGCAAGGTGTGGGTCATAGCAGGTAAGGTTGGCCGTGCCGTTGAAGAACTTGGAATTGACACAAGCGCCGACATAAAACTTCACCCTAAGAGTGAAGTAAAAATCGCGTCGGGGATGACCATCAAGATCAAGCTACTTAATAGGTGGATTGAAAAGATTCAAACTGATGTGGCTTTTGGCACCGACAGGCAGGATGATTCTAGCTTAGCTAAAGGCAGCACGAGAGTGGCGAAGGCAGGCAAGCTCGGTGTTAAAGAAACTGTCATCGAACACGTCATGGCGGGTCGGCAAGAAATCGAAAAGATTGTCCGAAGCGATAAAATAGTGTCAGCTCCTGTTAACGAGCTCGTCAAAGTGGGAACGCGTGTGCCTCGAGCAACCGTGGCCAGCGCACCGCCGGCACCATCACGTGGCGGACGCAGCATGGTCATGGCAGCATCAGCCTATGCGGCCTATACAGGCGGCGCAGGTGGACGTACAGCCACCGGCACCGGCGTTTACAAGGGCATTGTCGCCGTTGACCCGAGGGTTATCTCGCTGGGCACAAAACTATATATAGATGGATACGGACCAGCGATCGCCGCCGATACCGGTGGAGCCATTAAAGGAAACCGCATTGATCTGGGTTTCGCCACAGCTGGAGAGGCTTATCAATTTGGCCGTCAAACCGTAAATGTCCGGGTTCTGGACTAGGGTTCTACTACGATAATAATCATCGGTGTTCTTTTATGAAACTGGTAACGAGAAGCCAAACTTCCGAGATATTAAGGAAGTTTGGCTTCCGTCTTTCACGAGACCTCGGCCAAAACTTTCTCGTTGACGACAATATTCTGCAAAAGATCTTAAGCGCGTCTGACCTTGGACCTAATGACACGATCTTGGAAATCGGCGCCGGCATCGGCACGCTAACTGAAGCTTTGGCAAAAAAAGTGGCAAAAGTGATTTCAGTTGAGATCGACCACAAGCTTATACCAATTCTCTCGCAAACCTTATCCGGCTGCGAAAATGTCAAGATCATCAATGCGGACGTATTGGATTTAGACGTCAGCCAGTTGGCTTTTGACGGTGCTAGCGCCACAAAAATGGTGTCAAACCTACCATATAGCGTAGCGGCTCCGGTTATTCTCAAGTGTTTTATAGAACAAGAAAATATCTCAGAGATGGTCGTTATGGTCCAAAGAGAGATCGCGGAACGCATCTTGGCCGACCCGGGAAACAAAAATTACGGAGCTTTTACGGTAAAACTCAGGTACTTCTGTCGAGCTGAAAAGCTCATGACCGTCTCACGACATTCTTTTTTACCTGAACCAAATATCAATTCTATGGTAATAAAATTGACTCGTTGGGAAAAACCACCAGTAGGTATTGATCGCCACCGTCTATTTGAATTGGTGGGCGCCGGGTTCGGCCAAAGAAGAAAAATGCTTGTCAACTCAGTGTCAGGAGTTTTAAAGATTGACAAGGCTCTGATCGAGGCCGCGCAAGAAGCGGCTGGCTTATCGAAAAAGATAAGGGCAGAGAATTTGACGCTTACTGAGTTCGCGCGTTTAGCAGAAAAACTGCAAAACTTAGGTCACTTAAGTTGACATGGTCACCTGTTTTGCATAGTATTGCTTGGTGCCCTTTTGAGGAGATTAGGTCGATGAGAACTTATTCAGCAAAACCAAGTGAGATAACTAGACAATGGCATCTCGTTGACGCCAACGGTAAAACGTTGGGACGTCTTTCAAGCGAGATTGCTAAAATATTGCGCGGCAAACATAAGCCGCAATTTACGCCACATTTGGATACAGGCGATTTTGTCATTGTTGTCAACGCTAAAAAAATAGTATTGACCGGGAAAAAAGCAGAGCAGAAAGTCTATTATCACCATTCTGGATATTTAGGTGGACTTAAAGAAAAGCCCTTTTCGCGGTTGATTGAAGAAAGACCCCAGGAAGTAATTACCCGGGCAGTCAAGGGGATGCTGCCGCACAACAAGCTCGGTCGGGTAATGTTAAAGAAACTCAAAGTCTACGCAGGGGAAGAGCATCCACACGAGTCACAGCAACCCGTAGCCCTTGAGTTAGACATTTAGGAGCTCCATGGCGGAAAAAAGTACAGAAACATCAGAAGAACAAGAAAAACCCGTGGCGGCTGCGAAGCCAAAACCAAGAAAAACCTCAAAAAAGGTTAGTAAAAAAGATGGGCCCGTCTATTATTATGGAACCGGGCGACGCAAGAACGCTGTTGCCAGAGTCAGACTGACCCCGGGGACAGGCCAGTTCAAAATAAATAACGGCCGAGATTTAAACGCTTACTTCGGACGCACGACCTTGTGCGCAACGGTGCAGCAACCTCTAATAGCTGTTGAACTTCTCGATAAATATGATGTAATCGCGAAAATCGAAGGCGGGGGCTTAAGCGGCCAAGCAGGAGCGTTGCGACACGGAATAGCTAGAGCTCTTCTAGAGGCAGATGAAGACCTGCGCGCCGAACTAAAAAAAGAAGGATTCTTAACCCGTGATCCGCGAATGATAGAGCGAAAGAAATACGGCTTAAAAAAGGCACGAAAGCGCCCGCAATTCTCAAAACGCTAGTTTCTTTTTAAACCACTTTGTTTCAACAACAAAGATATCCTCTGCTAACCATAGATCTAGGTAAAATCAGGGACAACACTAAGTACGCTATTTCCACAGCAACTGATTTAGAGGTATTTGGCGTTACAAAGGGGTGCGCGGGAGCCGGTCCTGTAGCCCAAGCGATGATAGATGGCGGCGTTGCCGGATTAGCCGACTCTCGACTGCTCAACCTACAGAATTTAAGAAAATGCTTCCCTGATTTACAACTACTGTCATTGAGACAGCCAATGATTGGCGAAATACGTGAAATTGTGGATCTTGGCGCTAATATGATGATCAGTGATCCAGCAATCTTACCGAAGCTAACCGCAATTTGTGATCGACTTGGTCGACGCCAAAAGGTTCTCGTCATGATCGAAGTCGGTGACGACCGCGAAGGCTTAGCGCCAAAAGATTTCTTGGCCCTCGCCGCCAACATAAAGAAATGGCCCGCTCTTGATTTCGTCGGTATCGCCGCGAACGTCGGCTGCTGTGGAAGTCAAACCACCAGCCTAGCAGCAATAGAAATACTTTGCGACCTCGCAAACAAAAGTCGATCGATGGGCGTAAATCTTGATATAGTTTCAGCCGGCAATAGTAGTTGTTGGAAATTGTTGAAGGCGGGCTCAATTCCCCGATCAGCAAATCAGTTGCGTCTTGGCGAACTTCTTTTACTCGGCAATGAAACTGAGACGAACAAACCGGCTGTTGGTTTTCACCAAAATGCCTGCCTCCTGGAGGCCGAGGTGCTGGAGGCATCTGTCAAACAAGGAGAGCAACAGCTTATAGTTGCTGCCGGTTGTCAGGATATTGGCCGAGGCTCCCTAAAACCCTTGAATAAGAAAATGCAATTGACCAGAACAACAAGCGACCACGCGGTACTTAAGTCAGAGACCAATCTAAACTTAAATGTCGGCGATGTTGTGACACTTATTCCATCATATTTCGCCCTGCAATCACTTTCTGCTTCACCACATGTAAGGAGAGACTTTATAGGATATAATAATGAACGTGTTCAGCTCGCAATCGGTAATAACCAGGTATTTTAATCACATTTTTGATCTAGAAATTGTGAGAATTGGCTAAATCCTAAAAAACTAAAACTAGAGGAGGGCAATTGCCCAGACTTTTTGGTACAGATGGTGTTCGCGGCATAGCTAATCGAGATCTAACCCCGGAGCTGGCCTTCAAGCTTGGTATGGCCGGCGCCAAATTTTTGTCGCCTGAAATTGGCAGCATAGCACTCGGGCGTGACACTCGCCGCTCTGGAGATATGTTGCAAAGCGCGCTTGCCAGCGGAATATGCGCGGCGGGAAACGATGTAATTGATCTCGGCATTCTGCCAACGCCAGCTTTAGCCTGGCTCATTCAAAAATTGGGAGCCGGAGGAGGCGCTATGGTCTCTGCTTCTCATAATCCAGCGGAATATAATGGCATTAAATTCTTCGCCTCCGAGGGCGTCAAATTATCCGAAGAGAACGAAGAAGCCATTGAGGAACTGTTAGAAAAAAGCAGTGAAGGCAGGGCGAGCGGCAAATCCACCGGCAGGATCATAGATAGAAGAGACGGAGTCGAGCTTTACATTGATCATGTCTGTTCCGGAGCTCACGGGGAGATCAACCTGAATGTCGCCATAGATTGCGCGAATGGGGCTGCCTACAAGATTGGGCCCGAAGTTTTTCAACGACTGGGAATCGCGCCAACGACCCTCGGTATCGAACCAGATGGTTTGAACATAAACGATAACTGTGGCTCTACTCACATGGGGGCTCTAGCGGAAGTAGTCAAATCCGGCGACTTTGATGTCGGCCTCGCTTTCGATGGCGACACCGATCGAATGTTGGCAATTGATGAAAATGGAACCTTCATCGATGGTGATCACATCATGGCCATCTGCGCAAAACACCGTCTTGAAAAAGGGGAGCTCGACCCCGCGGCAATTTGCGTCACCGTTATGACTAATATCGGCTTCGATTTGGCCATGCGCGATCTAGGCATCAAGGTCCATAAAACAAATGTCGGGGACCGCTTCGTCCTAAAAGAAATGGTTACAAATGACATCACCTTAGGCGGCGAGCAATCCGGCCATATAATTTTCCATGATCGCAATTCCACAGGCGATGGCATCATCACGGCCATTGAGCTCCTGTCAATCATGCGTGACACTAATAAACCGCTTTCTGAGCTGACAAAAGTCATGACCACGTTTCCGCAAGTGCTGAGAAACTTGAAAGCCGACGGAGTAAAACACGTTGCCGAATCTGCGAGCGTTCTTAAAGTTATTGCCGCCGGACAACGAGAATTGGGCGATCGCGGAAGAGTCTTGGTTAGGCCGTCCGGCACGGAACCGTTGATCAGGGTTATGGTTGAATCCGACAGCCAAGAAAAAGCTGAACGAATTGCCGACAATATCTGCCAGGTAATTGAGGATCAAATATAGTATGTGCGGGATAATTGGTTTCGTTGGCAATCAGGCATCAGCGCCGATCATAATAAAGGGCTTATCGCGACTTGAATATAGGGGCTATGATTCCGCCGGTATCGCGGTTCTTAAGAATAATGGGCTCAAGTTAATCAGACGAGAAGGGAACCTCGCAAAATTACAGGAATCCCTTAACTACGACGAATTCAACGCTACTCTAGGAATTGGGCATACGCGATGGGCAACACACGGGGCGCCTTCTGAGGCCAATGCCCACCCGCATCTGGACTGCAGGGGGGAAATCGCGATCGTCCATAATGGAATAATCGAGAATTTTCATGAGCTCAGAACGCAACTAAAAAAGAGGGGGCATACGCTTCGCTCCGAAACAGACACCGAGGTCATTGCCCACCTGATTGAGGAAGAGTATCATGGAGATCTTTTCGCGGCCACGAAAGCCGCCGTTAAGCTGGTCGAAGGGTCATTTGCTCTGGCCGTCATTTCGTCAGACTCTCCTGGCGTTCTGATCGGGGCCCGAAAAGACAGTCCTTTGATCATCGGGATTTCTAACTTCGGATTTTTTCTTGCGTCTGATATCCCTGCTATTTTGGACTACACAAATCAAATTGTCTTGCTCGAAAATGGAGAGATTGCTGAACTTTCACAAAAAGAATATCGAATTGAAGACCTTGATGGCAATGTGGTAAACCGATCAAGTATGACTATTAACTGGGATGCCGCGGCTGCGGAAAAAAGCGGCTACGAAGATTTCATGCTCAAAGAGATACACGAACAACCCATGGCGGTCAGAGAGACTCTGAGGGGACGTGTCTTTGGCGACGGGGTCGTCCGTCTACCGGATCTAGGCTTAACTGACGACGAACTGAAAAAAATAAAAAAGATAACAGTTGTCGCCTGCGGCACGTCACTACACGCGGGCTTACTCGCAAAACAAGTAATTGAGCGGTGGGTGCGCATGTCGGTTGAAGTTGATTGCTCTTCTGAGTTTCGATATCGAAAACCCATCGTTGACAAGACGAGTCTAATCGTCGCCATCTCTCAATCCGGTGAGACAGCGGACACTCTAGCCGGTGTCGCTATCGCAAAAGCTCAAGGGGCAAAAATACTCGCGATCACTAATGTTGTCGGCAGTACGATTACCAGGGAGTCGGATGGATGTATTTATACTTACGCCGGGCCCGAAATAGGAGTGGCAGCTACAAAAACCTTCATTGCGCAAATGACCGCCCTAAACCTCTTAGGGCTCGTGTTAGCTAAGATTTTTGATAAAACCAGTGAAGAAATCATTGCCACCGCTAAAGAGCTTCTGTCTATTCCAAAAAAGATCGAAACGATATTATCGAAAACCGATATCCTCATGGACTGGGCAAAAACCTATCACGAGGCCAACGACTTCTTGTTCCTGGGCCGGAGTGCCAGCTACCCCATGGCTATGGAGGGAGCATTAAAACTAAAGGAAATCTCATACATACATGCCGAAGGCTATCCGGCCGGCGAAATGAAACACGGGCCAATCGCCTTGATTAACCCGGGTTTGCCAATTGTCGTCATTGCGCCTAAAGACTCGGTTTATGAAAAAATTGTCAGTAATATTTATGAAGCGAAAGCGCGGGGCGGAACTGTTTTGGCAATCGCCACTGAAGGAGATCAGGATATAGCCAGTCACGTTGACGGTTGCTTCTTTATACCACAAACCCTAGAAACACTGACCCCGCTTCTCTCGGTCATCCCCTTACAGCTTCTCGCCTACAATATTGCTAAACTGCGTGGATGCAATGTTGACCAACCGCGTAACCTTGCCAAGAGCGTAACCGTCGAATAAATATGATAAAAGGCGTTGGTATCGATATCATTGAAATCAATCGCATCAAAAAGGCTATCACAAAGCGCAGCCGTTTCGCTCAACGTGTCTTCACTAAATCCGAGAGAGAGTACTGTCAAAGCAGGCCTCGTCCATGGAGGCATTTCGCGGCTAGATTCGCGGCCAAAGAGGCGGTAAGCAAAGCTCTCGGCACAGGCAAAAGCGGCATGAGTTGGACCGACATTGAAATCGCCAGAGACAAATTAGGACGGCCACATATTTTGCTTTCCGGGGGCGGAGCTCAAAGGGCTCGAGAAAACGGGGTTATAGAGATCGCGATCAGCCTCTCTTTTGACAAAAATAGCGCCGTGGCGTCGGCTATCGCAATTGGCTCTGACGACTAAACCTTCTATCTTTCCTCTTTTTCATTTAACCTGTAACCATGCTTCTCGCTAAAGTTGAACAGATGAAAGCAATTGAAAAAGAAGCCGTAGCCAAACAAGGCATCAGCATATATGAGCTGATGGAAAGAGCCGGCGGCGCGGTCGCTGAAGAAGCCCTTGAAATGCTTGGAAAAAGCGGCCAGGTCCTGGTTTTTTGCGGATCGGGAAATAACGGGGGCGATGGATTTATTGCCGCTCGCCTTTTAGCTGCTCAACAATTTGATGTTGAGGTTATAATGCTAACGGCTGCTGATGAACTTACGGGCGCAGCGCAAAGAGCTTTTAAAACAATAGAAAAACTCAGCTCCGTCAAGAAAACATCTTTCAGTCTTGAAGAAAGACCTTACAATGCAGATCTGGTTATCGACGCGGTTCTTGGCTTTGGCCTAAAAGGCAACCTCCGTGGAAATGCGGCAAAAGCTATCTCAATAATAAATTCAGTCAAAACAAATATCTTGTCTGTCGATCTTCCTTCGGGCATTAATTCTGATACCGGCCAAGTTCACGGCGAAGCCGTTAAGGCCATACGTACTGTAACTTTTACTTGCCCCAAAGCCGGCATGGCGATCTACCCCGGCGCTAATTTTGCCGGCTCTATCAGAGTGGCTGATATCGGAATAGAGAAAACAATTATTTCTTCACACGCAAAAGTTTGTCTTGGCAGTCGCGCGATGTCCAGACGTCTATTGCCCAATCGACAAACAGATGCCCATAAAGGTGATTGTGGCCGAGTGTTGGTGATCGGCGGGTCGGTTGGAATGACCGGCGCGGTGGCCATGAGCGCTCAAGCGGCTCTTAAAATCGGAGCCGGCCTCGTGACGCTCGGTATCCCTGAAAGCCTTAATTCTATCCTGGAGACAAAACTGACTGAAGTCATGACAAAACCACTTCCCGAAACCCCCGACAAAACCTTAAGAGCGAAAGCTCTCGACGTCATTATTGATATGATCCCCTCGGTAGACGCAGTACTTGTAGGGCCGGGTATCTCTACTCATTCCAGTACCGCTACATTAGTCCAGCAATTGGTGCTGTCTGTAGAGAAACCGCTTGTTATTGATGCGGACGGACTCAATGCGTTGGCAGGTAAAACAGATCTGCTTCTGAAAAGGCCAGGCCCTACTGTCATTACCCCTCATCCGGGGGAGCTGGGGCGTCTTTTGGGAACATCGGCTGAAATAATCCAGTCAGATAGATTGAGCTGGGCAGAAGCCGCTAGCAAAGACTGGAATATTACGGTGATCTTGAAGGGGGCTCGAACCGTCATTGCCGGCGGTGGTTGTCTATATATTAATCCCACCGGAAACCCGGGTATGGCTACAGCTGGGACCGGGGACATTCTTGCCGGTTTCCTGACAGGCTTAATCGCCCAGGGCCTGCCTATTTATCCAGCTTCGATTCTTTCGGTTTACCTTCACGGTCTAGCCGGTGACATAGGCGCGAAATATCGCACCCAGCTTGCCCTCGTAGCCACAGACTTGTTAAACTATCTGCCTGCCGCTATAAAAGAACTACAAGAGGGCGTTAGAAAAAACTGATCAAAACGGAGGAAGAGATGGATAATATTCAGGCTCGAGACATCATGACGAAGAAAGTGATTACCTTAACGCCAACGATGACGGTAACCGAAACCGCCCACACGCTTAGCCAAAAGCGTATCAGTGGCGCGCCCGTTTTAAGCGATGAAGGAAAAATGATCGGTATTGTTAGCGAAAGCGACTTGATCATCCAAGATGTAAAATTACACTTTCCCACTTACATTCAACTACTGGACAGCTACATATACCTCGGCAGTTTAGCAAAGTTCGAAGAAACTCTAAAAAAAGCTGTGGCCGTGAAAGTCAAAGACATAATGACTACAGAAGTCATCACAATTTCACCCGAGGCCTCACTCGAAGATGTGGCGACGATAATCAGGAAAGAACACGTCAGCATTCTCCCGGTTACAGAAGACGATAAAGTGATTGGGATAATTACCAAACGAGATATTGTCAGAAGCCTGGGTCGTGACTGAAAATGATCCGTCCGGTATGGGCAGAAATCGACCTTGGAGCTATTAAGGCCAACCTAGAAACCATCAACTCCCAGCTGCCTAAGCAGACAAAGCTGATGGCCGTTGTCAAATCCAATGCCTATGGACACGGTCTTATCCAGGTAGCCAAAACCGCTGTTGAGGCAGGAGCTGATCGTTTGGGCGTTGCCTTGGTCGAGGAAGCCATTGAGCTCCGTGAAGCAGGTTTGCTTGTGCCAATCCAAATCCTTAGCGAACCGCCAACTTCGGCGGCAGAAACAATCATATCCTATGACCTAATACCGGCTGTCTACTCGACCGATTTGACAAAAGCCTTAAGTGCTCAGGCGCAAAAAATGTCAGCCACTGTTAAAGTTCATCTGAAGGTCGACACAGGGATGCACAGGGTTGGTATTAGACCAGAAAAAGCCGTTGCGCTATATGAGGCCATTAGCCTCCTCCCCGGCTTGGTCATAGAAGGAGTCTTCACTCACTTCGCCTGCGCCGATAATCCAAGTGATCCTTACACAGAAAAACAATTGCGCACTTTTCTGAAACTTAAAAGCAAGTTGCCCGATATCGCAATCTGGCACGCCGCCAATAGCGCCGGATTTTTTCACTTCCCCGACTCTCATTTAGATATGGTCCGCATAGGGATAGCTATGTATGGTCTGCAACCATCGACCCAAAGTAACCTGTCGGAACTTCAGCCTGCTCTATCCCTAAAATCTAAGATCATGTTTGTTCAAGAAATACAGTCTGGAGAAGGCGTCAGCTATGGTCTCACTTTTCACGCAAAGGAGTCTATGACAATCGGGATGCTGCCGATTGGTTACGGGGACGGTTTAAGAAGGCTACTGTCGAATCAGGGCAAAGTTTTAGTTAGCGGTCAAAGGGTAAATATTGTTGGAAACGTTTGCATGGATCAATCAATGGTTGATCTCAGTAATGTCAACGCCACCTTGGGAAGTGAAGCTGTATTAATAGGAAGTCAAGGGCAAGAAAAGATCACCGCGGAAGAGATGGCCAAAACAATCGGAACTATAAACTACGAGATAGTTTGCCTAATCAACAATCGAGTGACGCGCCTCTACCGAAAAGCCTAGCCCTCGTCGCAATTTTGATCTTAGGCCTACTCTCGCTTGCCCTAGGGTCTTGTGCCCAGAAAACAAATCCCGAACGCCCGGCAAAAAGACCTTTGGCACCGCCTGTTGCTATTGAGCATCGCGATCCTCTTGAGATTGTTTTCGCGCTCTCCGGAGGATGGAAGCCCGAGAGCAACAAGGCGGTTGGGTTGAAGCTAGTCATCAGGAATACGGGCAACAAATCATTTGATTTAGAATTCGCTAGCGCCCAAGAGCACGATTTTCTCGTAAAGAACGACGACGGTAAAATCGTGTGGCAATGGTCAAATGGTAAATATTTTACTCAAAACATCGTAGAAAAAACGTTAGAAAGCGGTTCAAAAATGGTAATCGAATCGACTTGGAATAAAAAAACAAACGCTGGCAAGCTTCTTCCGCCAGGCAAGTACAAGGGTTGGGCAAGACTGAACACCATTGGTAAATCCAAGCTTATTGGTCCCTTATCCATCAATATAGTTAAATAAAATATCACCTTTTACCCACCCTATTATGCGGTCGCCTACCCCCTAACCCATTAAGGTTTTAAACGCTATCTATTTGGGAAAGAACTAATCAGGTAAGCGTATGATCGAAAATTACACAATCTAAAATAGGTCAAAAGGGAGAGAAAAATATTTGGTTAATTTTTAGATAAGGAGCAGCGTTTCAAGTGAGCGGTTATATTTCTTGGCCTAATCAAATGTTACGGTCAAGAAAGCACGTGCCGACCAGCGTGAGTTATCCTCCAAAAGAGATAAGCGTGCCGACTAAAATGCAGATATTGCTTGTGAATGGCTGCACATGTTTAATACGAAGACACGCGACTATGCCCGTTTACGGCAACTTTTCGCGAATTGCCGGCAGAAAAATCGGCTCTAAAGGGTAAATAAGATTCGCAAACAAGAAGATCCTGGCGGGAAATTGGTCCAGGGGGAAGACGAAATTAGTAATTAGGAGCTATAGGTAACTATTCACCTATGAGGAGGCGGGGTGTAATGAA
>JAUWRD010000051.1 GCA_030610765.1 Actinomycetes bacterium | reverse complement strand
GATCTATCTTATCGAGAGGAAGGCTTCCCTGAATTCACCCAGTTTTCATTTCTCGATTTCTCGAGAAAGCTGCGTCTCTTCACAGCCGAATGCTCTACCAGTTGAGCTACCGGGGAAAATCGAACATCGTGAATTATAACGTAAGTGCGACGTTAATGACAACGGTAAAAACGTACCCTTTTATTTACAGTAATTCCGAGGTAAAATAATCAAGCTCGTCAATGAAAGAGGTCAGATGCGATATTTAGCGCTATTATCCACACTTATCCTCATAATGCTCGGTGCGACAACTTCAGCTTTTGCCATAGATCGGGCGGTCACGAAAATCGCTACTATTTCCTCCGTCTCGCCTGCGGGAACGTCAGGAGCCAAATACAAACAAGGCACCAAGTGGACGACTCTTGAAAAGGGTAGCAAAATTAAGACTCAAGGCAGTGCCATTATCAAAACAGGAGCCGGAGTCTCAGTGGAGCTAGCGGGAGGCCCTTTAATTAAAGCGACAATTCAACCGGACACAAAGGTTGTGATCTCTGACCTATATTTTTCGCGTTGGGATGACCATGTGGTTTTTAAGTTAGACAAAGGGTCGGTAGACGTCACTTCGGAAATCACCAAGGGACATAGATCTACCGCGGTTGTAATAATTGATAAATTAACCGGGAGCGTCACCGAGGGCAAGATGAGCGCTTCCAACATTAAGAAAACGGCGGTATTTAGCGCAAAGAAAGGTAAATCCAGTATTGCCGAATTTGAGGCGGGCAAGAGCCACAATATAGCTTCGGGACAAAAACTCATTATTGACGAGCAAGGTCTAAGGATTGTGGATCCGTCTAAACCGTTCCCCTGGAAAAACCTTCTTTGGTTGCTATTGCTTCCCCTGGTCTTCATCGTCAAGCGGTTTGCCTTTCCAAAAAGAAAGACTCCTGGTCGACACAGCAGAAAAATAGGAACCGAACCTGTCTAAAAAAACCCATTTTTGAAAAAGCTAGCTGCCTAGACGCCTGTTTCCCAGGCAATCTTAAGCGCCGCGCTTCGGGGGTTCGCAGCAGCCGTTATCGGTCTTCCAACAACCAAATATGTCGCTCCGGCATCAATTGCTTGAGATGGGCTTAAGACGCGTTTTTGATCAGCGGTGTCTGCGCTACCCGGTCGAATACCAGGTGTGACAATTATGAAGTCATTGCCGGCCTGTCGTTTAATGAGCTCAATTTCTCGGGGTGAGGCCACCACTCCGTCAAGCCCGGCTGCTTGAGCCAATCCAGCCAATATAGAGACTTCTGCCTCGACGCTCTCCTTGACCCCAAGGGCCAAAAGATCTGATTCATCCAAACTAGTAAGAACAGTCACGCCGACAACTTGCGGAGGCTTTGCGTTCGCCCTTTTTGCGCCCTCTGTAACACCTTCTTTAGCAGCCCTCAACATTGCGTCACCACCAAAGCAATGAACGCTAATCATATCAACGCCGAAAGCACCGATAATGCTGGCTGTTTTTCTAACTTGCTCAGGGATATCGTGAAGTTTCAGATCAAGAAAAATTGACGCCCCCATTCTCTGCAGGCTCTGGATGATAGGAAAGCCCTCGGCACAGAATAGACTGGAGCCCACTTTGAAGAAGTTAAATTCAGGCACGAGTGTAGCCGCCAAATCCAAGGCTGCCTTGCCCGTCGGTAAATCCAGGGCTACGATTATGCGCGAGTTCGAATTAGTTTTCATGAGTCTATCTTTAACGCGCCCACCAGGTCTTGTATTGACGAAACCCCGTGCTTCTCCAAGAACTTATTCATCCCGTCAATGATTTTAATTGGCGCTTGCGGGTCTATAAAGTTAGCTGTGCCAACTGCCACACCACTAGCGCCGGCAATGATAAACTCGAGAGCGTCCTCGGCGGTTAGGATGCCGCCCATGCCAATGATCGGAATATTCACGACCTTGGCTACTTCCCAGACCATCCTGACTGCAATCGGTTTGATAGCGGGGCCAGAGAGCCCGCCAACGATACTGCCCAGCCTAGGCTTGAGTGTGTCAACCTCAACTGACATTCCATAGACAGTGTTGATTAAAGATAGACCATCTGCCCCCGCGCGCTCACACGCTCGCGCAATAGCGCTAATGTCTCCGGTGTTCGGGGTCAGCTTAACAATCAATGGTTTAGTTGAAGCCATTTTCGTCTTAGAGACGACCTCAGCCGCTAGTTTTTCGTCGGAACCAAAGATCATCCCGCCCACTTTTGCGTTTGGACAAGAAATGTTTAACTCAAGAGCGTCAATATCAGACTGCGCGCTTAACATCTTGGCCAGACGACTGAAATCATCGATAGAAGTACCGGCGATGCTGACTATAACGGGAATATCTTGCTTTGAAAGAAATGGCAAATCGTTATCTATAAAAGCTTCGACTCCGTCGTTTTGCAGGCCAATTGAGTTAAGCATGCCCGAAGGTGTCTCCCATAGTCTTGGCGGCGGATTTCCGGACATCGGCTTTAAGGTCACTGTTTTAACACAGATCGCGCCGAGCCTATTTATGTCAATTAGATCACTATATTCCTTGCCTGATCCATACGTCCCCGAGGCGGTCGTCACCGGGTTCTTCATCTTAAGTCCCGCTATATCTACTTCTAAACTGCCCACGTCACCACCCCAACTCTTGCGTGTCAAACACGGGCCCGTCAGAGCAGACCTTTAAGTAATTATCTTTTGCGCCCACCGTGCATCCAAGACAGGCGCCAACCCCGCAAGCCATTCGCGCCTCCAAGGACATCTGGCATGAAGTTGAATATCTTCTAGAAATCCCGGCGACCGCCCTTAACATCGCTAACGGGCCGCAAGCAAATACGACGTCAGGGTCGGCTTCCTCGATCTCTTTCCCCAAGATGTCGGTTACCAGACCTTTGTGGCCCTGGCTGCCGTCATCAGTAGAGACTGCTATCTTTCTCGTTAAACGCTTGAGGTCCATAAAATCAAGAAGTTGGTCTTTACTAGCCGCGCCCATGACCGTATAGACCTTTACTTTTTCTTCGGCCAGCTTTAATGCCAAAAAGACCAGAGGAGCAACGCCCATACCCCCGGCCACAATAAGAGCACGCTTCAATTCCGCGCCAATAGTAAATCCGCGCCCGAGCGGGCCGATTAGATTGACTGAATCTTTCGGCCGGCGAGCGGCCAGCCATTTTGTTCCGTCTCCCACTACACGAATCAAAACATCGAATGCGTCGACGCCAACTGTCTGGTGAACGCTGAATGGTCTCCTAAGAATATATGATTGATTGACCCCGCACTGTAGGTGTACAAATTGCCCAGGCTTTGACTCCCTGGCTACTGCCGGGGCAAAGAGAGTAAGTCGGAAAATGTCTCGAGTTATCTCTTTGTTTTCGACGACTCTAGCTGTTATCTGATGCATAGCAACTTAAAGCCTAGAGCATTAAGATGCCTTTGGCTATACATGATAATCTTGCAGTGCTTTGACACCAATCTCTCCCTGCTGGATTGCCTCCAGGCCCTGAACGACAGCGGCAGCGGCGGCTATTGTCGTTACACAGGGGACTCCATGAGCGGCGGCGGCTGTTCTTATGTGAAAACCGTCGGAGTGAGTGCCCTTTCCCCAGGGCGTATTTATGACCAGACCGATCTCGTCGTTGATTATTGAATCAACCACATTTGGCCGCCCTTCGTGAACCTTCATAACTTCTTCCACCTCTAACCCGGCTTTACGCAAAAGATCAGCTGTGCCCTTGGTTGAAACTAATTTATAGCCTAGATCCAAAAGCCCTTTGGCTATAAATCGGATATTTCTCTTGTCTCGATTACAAACACTGACAAAAACACGTCCGGTCGCCGGAAATTTAAAGCCGGTCGCCAACTGTGCTTTGGCGTAAGCAACACTAAATGATTTTGATAACCCCATGACCTCGCCGGTCGACCGCATTTCCGGGCCTAATACTATGTCTGAGCCGGGAAAACGACTAAAAGGTAGAACTGCTTCCTTGATAGCTATATAATCCATTTTTGGAATATCAGGCATAACATCAGCCAACTTTTCTCCAACCATGATTTTGGTAGCGATCTTGGCCAGTGGAATACCAATAGCCTTGCTCACAAACGGCACAGTCCGAGAAGCCCGAGGGTTAACCTCTAGCACATAAACTGTCTCGTCCTTGACAGCAAACTGGATATTTAAAAGACCGATAACGTCCAGGGCCAGACCTAGTTTAGTGGTGTAATCCGTAATCGTTTCCAGGATATCATCGCTGAGCGTATAGGGCGGAATCACACAGGCGCTATCTCCGGAATGTATCCCAGCTTCCTCAATGTGCTCCATGATGCCGCCAACTATGACTTCGTGGCCGTCAGACAAAGCGTCGACGTCGACCTCTATCGCGCCTTCAAGAAATTTATCAATTAAAACAGGGTGCTCTGGCGACGCCTTAACGGCTGAGGCCATATATCCCTCTAGCATGAACTCGGTATACGCCAGCTCCATAGCCCGGCCCCCCAATACATATGAGGGTCGAATAAGCAGCGGATAACCAATTTTGGCCGCCACCTCAACGGCCTCCTTGAAGCTTCTGGCCGTCCCATGCGCGGCTTGAGGGATTTTCAGCTCGCGAAGCACCTGGCCAAATTGCTTTCTATCTTCGGCCAGATCAATGGAGTCGGGAGATGTCCCCAAGATTTTAACACCGGCTTTCTCTAAAGCCTTGGCCAACTTAAGCGGCGTTTGACCCCCAAACTGTATTATTGCTCCATAAGGTTTCTCCCGCTCGACGATATTCATTACATCCTCATATGTCAGCGGTTCGAAATATAGCCGATCAGACGTATCGTAATCCGTCGATACTGTCTCGGGGTTGCAGTTAACCATGATTGTTTCATACGCTAATTCCTTAAGCGCGAAGGAGCCGTGAACACAGCAATAATCAAATTCGATTCCCTGCCCGATGCGGTTCGGACCGCCTCCCAATATCATCACTTTTTTCTTCTGCGATTCCCTTACCTCGTCTTCATCCTCGTATGTTGAATAGTAATACGGCGTATAGGCTTCAAATTCGGCAGCGCAGGTATCCACTGTCTTGAATGTCGGAATAACCTCAACTTCTTTTCGCTTTTCTCTTACTTTCAGCTCGCTTGAACCTGTCAGAAAAGCTATTTGAATATCGGAAAAGCCCGCTCTTTTCGCGTCTCTTAAAAGCTCAACATCTATCGAATCTATCTTTTGATCCTTGATCTTGCTCTCGATCTCGATCAATTCCGCTATTTGAGCAATAAACCAGGGGTCAACTTTTGTCAGCTCGCAAACTTTTTCAATCGTCATCCCTGTCGCCAACGCGTACTTGATATAAAACAACCGATCTTGATCGGCAATTGTCAGCTTGGCTTCCACCTGGTCAGCTATGATCTCATCTTTTCCGTCCGACCCCAGACCAAAACGGTCTATTTCCAAAGAACGCACTACTTTTTGGAGCGCCTCCTTGAAAGTTCTGCCAATCGCCATAGCTTCGCCAACTGATTTCATTTGTATTGTCAGCGACGCATCAGTTTCCGGAAATTTTTCAAAAGCCCATCGTGGCATCTTTACCACTACATAGTCGATAGAAGGCTCGAAGCAAGCCGGCGTCTCAAGCGTTATATCATTTACGATCTCATCTAATGTATATCCAACCGCTAATTGAGCCGCGATCTTGGCAATCGGGAAACCAGTAGCCTTTGAGGCTAAGGCAGAGCTTCTCGACACCCTCGGGTTCATTTCAATCACAACTTGTTGACCAGTCTTCGGATCAACAGCGAATTGGATATTGGATCCGCCGGTTTCGACGCCGATCTCATCCATTATCTTTAAGGAGGCATCTCTCATTTCCTGATATTCTTTGTCGGAAAGTGTCTGGGCCGGCGCAACCGTAATGCTGTCGCCTGTATGGATGCCCATAGGATCAAGGTTTTCAATTGAGCAGATAATCACAGAATTATTGTGTCTGTCTCTCATTACTTCGAGTTCATATTCCTTCCAGCCTATAACCGAAACCTCGATAAGAACCTCGCTGACCGGGCTTAACATTAATCCATTGGCAACTATGTCATTGAACTCCTCTAAGTTAAACGCAATGCCCCCGCCCGTCCCTCCAAGAGTAAAACTTGGACGAACAACAACGGGAAAGCCCATGCCATCCACTAGTTTCAGAGCATCTGCCAGAGTGTTGGCGAAGCCTGATTCCGGAACCGCCAGACCAATCTTTTGAATTGCGCTCTTAAAGAGATTTCTATCTTCGGCTTTCTTTATTGATTCCAACTTCGCGCCAATCAACTCAACCCCGTATTTATCGAGAATACCTTCTTCGGCCAAGGAAACAGCCGTATTTAAGCCTGTCTGACCCCCTAAAGTTGGTAGAAGAGCTTGTGGGCGTTCTTTTTCAATTACTTTGGTTACTATTTCAGGCGTAATCGGCTCAATATAAGTTTTGTCCGCAAATTCCGGGTCGGTCATGATTGTCGCCGGGTTACTGTTGATCAAAACAACCTCAAAGCCGTCGCTTCGAAGAACCTTGCAAGCCTGCGTTCCGGAATAGTCAAACTCACAGGCTTGTCCAATAATGATTGGCCCTGAACCTATTATTAAGATTTTGCTGATATCGTCTCTTTTAGGCATAATTTTCGTCCCGGACAGGCAAGCGCGCACGCTTACGCCCGGACAATATTTCTCCGATTGATTGGGTCATGCAGTTTCGTGAATAACGAGTGCCGGCCGATTGGCCGTCCTGATCACATTCAGGGATACGCTACCAATAAGCCATTCGCGGATAACGCCTTTTCCATGAGACCCCATTAGGATAAGCGAGGCATCATTCTCTTCCGCGGCCAATAGAATTTCCCTTAGAGGATCGCCTGCTTTGCATATGCTTTTAACGTTGAAGCCTTTTTTTGTAAGCTCATTTACCATCTGGCCGGTGTCGACCCTGCAGGCCTCAAGTCTCTCTGTTTCTTCTTGTTCCGTCTCCAGCTTCTTTGTATCGACAACATGCAAAGCGACAACATCTTTCGCCCCGGCTTTTTTCAACTTCTGGAGCACGCCGAAGGCTTCATCGGAGCACGATGAGAAATCGCTGGGAAAGAGAACTTTCCTGAAAGTCTCTTTGGCATATTCTCCCAGAGGTTTTATTTTTTCGATATCTTTTAAGATATCGTATCGTATTAGCAAAACAGGTATTTTTGCGTCCCGACTAATCTTTTCAGAGACGCTGCCTAAAAGTATTTCTTCAAGCAATCGTTTGCCGCTCGAGCCGGTAACAATCATCGAATACTTTTCACCGGCTACGACTTTTAATATCTCATCTGAAGGACTTCCTTCGAGCAGGAGGAATCTTGCCTTAAAGCCATCTTTTTCAAGTGCCTCCCGTCTTTCCTCGATCTTAGTCTCAATTGCGTTTGTTAAAGTAATCGGTATAGGCCAAACGATGGCGCGCCCGACATCGACCACGTGAACTAACATGATCTCTTCTAGACCGAATGCCTTCAGGCCTTTCACATATTCCAGAACGCGGTCGGATTCATCTGAGAAATCAATTGGGACCAAAATCTTCTTAAACACATTCGCCTCCTAGTTTCGCTCCATCATATCCATAAATTCCCTAAACAAATAGAGAGAATCATGCGGACCCGGACTTGCCTCTGGATGATACTGAACTGAAAACGCCGGAATATCGAGGCACTTGATCCCCTCATTGGTATTATCGTTAAGATTTATGTGAGTCGGCTCAATTCGATCGGGCAAAGCATCGACATCGACAGCATAGCCATGGTTTTGCGAGGTTATCTCCACACGACGCGTCGCCAAGTTTTGGACCGGTTGATTTCCCCCTCGATGGCCGAACTTTAACTTATACGTTTTTGCTCCAAGCGCTAGCGCCAACAGTTGATGTCCTAAGCATATCCCAAAAATCGGCTTTTTCCCCAACAAATCTTTTATGGTTTCAATTGCGTATTCCGCTTCTGTCGGATCGCCAGGACCGTTCGACAAGAAAATGCCGTCAGGATCCTTTTCTAAAATCTCATCCGCTGCAGTTGTAGCCGAAACCACACTCACGCGACACCCGTTTTTTTCCAGAAGATTGCCTATATTGTTCTTTATGCCAAAATCGATTGCGACAACTTCAAAACTGCTCTGCCCCCCACGGACATAGCCCGTCTTTGTCGTGACCCTGCGCACCAGGTTCTGTCCGAGTAATGGCGGTGCTTCTTGTGCCTTTTTTCTAAGACTTTCCAAAGACTGATCCGTAGTCGAAATAATGCCTCTCATTGCCCCGACAGTTCTGATTCGTTTCGTAAGAGCGCGAGTATCTAATTCCTTTATGCCCACAATCTTGTTTCGCTTCAGCCAATCTTCAAGATTTCCCTTCGCTCGCCAATTGCTATAGGCGCTTACTCCTTCACGGACAACGAAGCCATTTACATGAGCCTTATTTGACTCACAATCATCGTCATTTACACCATAATTTCCGATCATAGGATACGTGAGGGTAACGATCTGTCCCGCGTATGAGGGGTCCGTAAGAATCTCCTGGTAACCGGTCATGCTCGTATTAAAAACTACTTCGCCCGTTGTTTCTCCTTCGGCCCCATAGCTTTTTCCCCTGAAAACTGTTCCGTCCTCTAAAACCAAAAGCGCCTTCACCCTGCAAGTTCTCCTTCTTTTAGGACTAGCCGGCCTCGTAAAATAACGTATACCGCTCGTCCACTGGCTTTCATTCCTAAAAACGCGCTATTTTTGCTTTTGGACAAAAATAAGCTTGGCTCTATCTGTACCTTAGCTTCAGTGTCAATTATTGTTATATCCGCTTCACTTCCCGGCTGCAATGTTCCTTCGTCAATTCCGAGGATTTGGGCCGGGCCTTTTGTGAGCTTACCTATTAATTCCGACAAGCTGAATTTGCTGCCGATTAAATGCGTTAGGGTAATTGGCAAGGTCGTTTGCAATCCAATAGTTCCGAACGGCGCGTTCTCTATCTCTTCTTCCTTTTCATTGGCCGCGTGAGGCGCGTGATCGCTGACAATCGCGTCAATAGTCCCGTCAATTAGACCAGCCATAAGCGCTTTTCTGTCAGCTTCTTCCCTGAGCGGCGGATTAACTTTGCAATTAGCGTCATACCCCTTTAAGCTTTCAGCCGTCAAAACAAGATGATGAGGAGTAACATCAGCAGTAACTTTTAAGCCCTCTTTTTTCGCCGCCCTTACAAGCTCTACGCTACCAGCTGTAGAAAGATGCGTGACGTGAAGCTTGGCTCCGGTCAACTTGCTCAAAATAATGTCTCTGGCCACAATAATATCTTCAGCCGCAGCGGGAATGCCTTTTAACCCGAGGGATGTAGAAACCAAGCCCTCGTGCATTACTCCTCCGTCAGACAAGGCCATATCCTCAGCGTGGCTTATTATCGGCAAGTCAAAAACAGTACTATATTCAAGAGCCCGCCGCATCAAAGCACTGTCTTCTACCGGGCGCCCGTCATCAGAAAAAGCCACTGCCCCGGCGTCCCTCATCGCGCCCATTTCAGTTAAACTCTCGCCTGTCGATCCAACACTTATCGCTCCGACCACCTTCACCTTTGAGGGAAGACCAGTCGCCCTTTTAGTTATGTACTCTACGACTGATCTTGTTTCGACACGCGGGTCGGTGTTCGGCATGCAGACGATCGTTGTGAAACCGCCGGCACAAGCTGCCTGAGCGCCAGATTCAATCGTTTCCTCATCTTCGCGGCCAGGTTCACGCAAATGAACGTGCATGTCAATCAAGCCAGGTGTAACCAGCAGCCCCTTGGCGTCAATAACTGATATGTTTTTATCGTTACTGAACTTCTCAACAATAACGTGCTTCTCAACGTAAATATCCCTAACTGAATCTTCCCCGCTAGCCGGATCAATTACGCGACCACCTTTAATAAGTATCTTGTCAGTCAACCTTTTAAAGCGCCCCTTCCCGAGCTCCGCCCAACTCTTGGGCCGCTCCGCCAACTAATAAATAAAGTACCGCCATTCTCATAGCGACGCCATTTTCCACCTGTGTATTGATCAAGCTACCAAGACTGTCAGCGACTTCATCGTCAATCTCAACTCCCCTGTTCATAGGGCCCGGGTGCATGACTTTACATTTTTTTGAAGCTCTGGCCCAGCGCTCTTTCGTCAAACCATACTGACGATTGTACTCAGCATAATTGGAGAAAAGATCAGCTGTCAGTCGTTCCTTCTGGATCCTCAAAATATATAGAATGTCTGATTTCTCGATGACATCATCTAAAGACAATGAAACATTGCAGCCCAACTTCTCAATTTTGGCCGGTATAAGCATAGGCGGCGCCACAACAGTAACTGTCGCGCCCATGGTTTTAAGGAGCACAACTAGCGACCGAGCCACACGGCTATGACTGATATCGCCAACAATTGTTATCTTAAGACCCGCTATCTTGCCGAAGCTTTCCTTAATTGTTAACAGATCAAGCAATGCCTGAGTTGGATGTTCATGCTTTCCGTCACCGGCGTTTATCACAGGTGGCTCAATATAATGAGCTAATTTAAAAGCGGACCCGCTCGACCAATGCCTAACGACAACAGCGTCTACCTGCATTGCCTCGATTGTTTTGGCCATATCCTTTAAGCTCTCGCCCTTGACTAAGCTGCTTGACGAGCCGGAAATATTGATAACATCGGCACTCAATCTTTTTCCGGCTATTTCAAACGAGGTCCGCGTCCGCGTGCTGGGCTCAAGAAAAAAATTGACAATTGTTCGACCCCTAAGCGTTGGCACTTTCTTGATCTGCCGGTTAGAGACATCTTTAAAGGATGCAGCAGTATCGATCAACGTCAATATGTCTGCCTTCTCCAAGTCCTCAATAGCTAGCAGATCATGACATGAAAGCGCCATTTTTCTCCTTACTCATCAACCTTTTGGGGTCATTTCAGCGTTGTCAAAACCGTCTTCTTCAATCAAATGTACTTTCACTGATTCTTTGATTGATGTCGGAAGATTCTTACCGACGAAATCAGCACGTATTGGCAGCTCACGATGACCGCGATCGATCATTATCGCCAGTTGAATGGTTTTGGGGCGTCCATAGTCGATAACCGCGTCCATCGCTGCCCTGATTGTGCGCCCGGTGAATAATACATCATCGCAAAGCACAATGTCTTTGCCGTTTACATCGAAGGGAATATCCGTGGCTTCAACTTTAGGGTGTGGATTGATAGCGATATCGTCACGATAAAAAGCTATGTCCAGACGACCTACTGGGCAATCAATTTTCTCAATATCTTTAATTTTCCTGGCCAACCTATCCGCCAGATGTATGCCGCGAGTGCGAATTCCGACAAGACCGAGGTTTTCTCCCCCTCGATTGCGCTCAATAATCTCATGCGCTATTCGTGTTAGCGCTCGCCTGACCGCGGCCGCGTCCATTATTTCTATTTTCATACGAATCGCCTGTCTTTCATTGTCGGCACAAAAAATAACCGCCTTGCAAGACGGCCAGAAGAGGTTATACGCTTAAGCTATGTTCTTTTTCTT
>JAUWRD010000131.1 GCA_030610765.1 Actinomycetes bacterium | reverse complement strand
AAGTCATCATATTGATGACATCGACTTCCCTCATTAGTACCTCTATTACCAGGGAAGCGTCGGTTGATCGACGCCTAAGATACTTAAGTGATTTTTTAAAGAAAAAACTGTCGAGTCCAAACTCAAGTGCTTGGAGGTTCATCTCTTCGGTGTAATGAAAGTAATTCTCGGTCAGAGGTTTGAAGTAAGGCATTGACCAAGTAGCCATGAGATTTAGACAACCCCGAATATCTTCTTGTCGTGAAAGCTCTTCAAGAGTCGCTTCGTTTATTGAACCGGCGGGTACGAGGCTCGGAACAATTTGTTCATAGCCCGCGAATTGATGAAGTCCTCTTAATATTGTCTTGAGGTTTTGAACATCCCATCGTCCCAACATGATGTCGACAAGTCGATGAACGTGATTGTCGACCAGCCCTCGAAGAATTGTAAAAGTGCTAACAATATTGTTCCGCAGGCCATTTTCCACTCCGTCGATCCCAGGAGTTAAAAGCACTCCCTCATGAATATCTTTTTTATAAGTTGTCTGTTCCAGCGCGACAATTATCTCCGTCAAGCTTTTCATCAGAATGAGCCGCTCAAAGAAAGATTTGTCTAACAAATGACCTTTCATTGATCTAAGTCGCGCGGTAACGTAGCCATACTCAATGGTTGTCATTAAACAGAATCGCTCCTACTCTTGTCCTGAGAAGCTGTTTTGCTCTAGCCAACCGAGCTTCCAAAGTGTTAGTGCCTGTCTTCCGGCCGTTATCGACTACGATGGCGACCCCGGAATCGATATCGGCGCTCTCGACGATCTGAATGTTTTCATAGCCTTTTTCAGAAACAATTTTTGTTTCGACCCATGACTCGGCTAGGTTAACGTCGCGGGCGTTCACTTTTAAGACAATCTCCGAGTGGCTATTGTCGGCCCCCTGCAATGCTCCTGTCGCCAATTGTCGGAAAATGTTTTCATACGATGGGAGGCCGGGCACCAGGGTAATAGCGCCTTTAACTTTTTCGAATACCTGATCGATCGCTTTTTCTTTAGCTTCAGACACATGTTTCTTTGCCTTAAAACGTGCTTCCAGCAGGATCTTTCCTTCTTGAGAGTGCAAGCTTTCCCGAGCTGTTACTTTAGCCGCTCTACCAATTGCAGCCACGTCTTCCCCGGCTTCTTCAATGATTCTTTTAGCTTGGCTCTCAGCTCTTGCCAAGATATCGGCGCATTGCTTTTTCGCCTCAGTCTCTAAAGACTTGACTATATCTTCTAGTGACATCTAATATTCCTTAGCTTTGTTAAGGGTTTCTAAGAATTAATCAGCCATACCGATAATTTGAATAGCGATAACGAACCCGAACAAAATAATAGTTTCCGGAAGTGCTTCAAGTACGATGATCAAAACTCCGGTCTCGGGTTTCTCGGCAATTGATCCCGCGCCCGCGCTACCGATTCTACTCTGTGCCCACGCTGTACAGAATCCCGCGATTCCAACAGCGAAAGCCGCCGCAAAAGCAATTAAGGCTTTTTCCATGCTACGTTTCACCTCCTCTTCTCTTGAAAGGTTTGTACGGTATTCCACCAGATTCATAAAATTTGCCGAAAAACTCGACAAAATTTAAACGCAACACATGTAGGCTGGGGGTAAAAACGTGAATTGCTAGATTTAGAGCGTGGATAAGTACGGCAACAAGTATGCCGAGAGCGAGATTGCTGAACTCCCCGCCGATTTCGTTGGCAGTTTCCGCTAAGATGACGGAAACAAGACCGATCGCCATTATCCGGGCGTACGAGACTATATTTGCCAGAGCTCCAAGAACCTCGATCGGCCCCATAACGCCCGCGGAATAGACAAGTATGGGGATGGCAGCTATTAACAGTAGCCAACCGGGCGTCGTAAGGTCATTAGGAAACCCGGTGATCATCGCGAAAATGATTGGCGCCAAAGCGCCTAAAGCTAACAAAGTCGCTCCTTTTTCAAGCATATGCTTTGTTGAATGTGCTCTCCGGGCGTTTATCATCCCCAAGATTAAGCCGAGCACCACGTGCGCCGCGCCCAAACCAATTGCGAATATCAGCGTGGGGATTAGCAGCTCTCTTCGATGCCAAGGTAAACCAAGCCCGAGAATCTCAATGTGTTTGGGCGCGCCAAGTATAACAGCGAAGTTGAGGCCTAATCCCGCGAAAAACTCTCCGTATAAGAAACCAAAAATAAAAGATGAGATGCCTGAGAGAAGAAGAATCGTTGATACCGCCTGTAACACAGGGTTGTCTTTTTTCTTGAAGCGAAGATAAAGAGATATAGCTAGAAGTATCAAGGCATAACCCATATCCCCAAGAATAATGCCAAAAAACAAAGGAAAAAATATGGCCACTAATGGAACTGGATCAACCGTTCCATAGCGCGGCGTTCCAAACATTTGAACAATCGGTTCAAAAGGCTTGACGAGTGCGGAATGGTTAAATTGAATAGGAGCATTTTCTGACTCGGCTTCGTCGATGACCAGTTCCTGCAGGTAAATAGTTTCGCCAAAGGTGTTATCCAGAGACTCTTTGCAGGGGCCTAAGTCTTTGCTTGGCATCCATCCCATAATGAGGAACGTGTAATCAGTTGTGCCGAATTGATCGAGAACATCGAATTCGTCTAGTTTATCCTGGAGTACCTCTTTTTTAGTCAGCAGCGTATAGTATAAAGACTCGGACATTTTATTCAGCTGCTTGCTTATCTCCTTAAGTCGCGGCGGAAGTTGTTGCAGCCGTTTCTCAATTTGGCCCAAAGCTTTGTCATAGGAGAGAGACCGAAGGTTTTCCGGCACGACAACCTCGTTGACGCTTTCACCAGAGATAAAAGATCTCACTTGCCGCGCGTATTTGTTATTGAAGACCATGAGCACCGCGATAGTATTTTCATCGACATCGTCGGCAACAATGTGGGATTGATTCTCAGTAATTCTGTCAATTTCTCTTCTTATTATTTCTATCAGGTTCGCGAATTTTTTTTCTACCAGAAGCGCCATGCTATCGTAGTTTTCAAGTGCCACCATTCGTCCGGCCAAAGGAGCTACCTTCGTCATCACAGTCTTGTACCTGGCCAAATTGCTCTGTTCGGTAAGGAGCGATTTCTTTTCTTTGTTCAGCTCCCTGAGCGTTTCTTCGCTGGAGATTACGATTTTTCGCACTTCTTCAAGAAAACGATCATTATCGTCGTTCCAAGCCTGATCAGCTTGATTCTTTTGTTTCAAAGTTAATTCGGGGTTGTCGGGCCTTGCCGGCAGAGAATCGAGCATCGAGCTGATTTTCACTAGTGAGCTCTCAAGGTCGGATTTTTTATTTTGCCCGGCTTGGTCCAAAGCAACGTGTCTAATCACGTAGTTTCCGCTCTTTTTTTGGTGAGAGATATTCTCAATGTGCAAGCACCCGAACTCATGAATTTTCTGCAAAACAGCGGGTAAAAGTTCCCGTGATCCGACGATCTCGATTTTTGTCATTTCAACTAGCATCCTCGCACCCCCCGTCTGCAGCTTCGATTATCTGGTCGGGTCCCTGGTCAACTTTATTTGCCAGGATTGGTACGACAATGCCTTCTTCTTTTTTTGGAGACTCAGTAGCAGATTCGTCTATGATGGCCTTAATTATTAGGTCTACTGCTTGCTGAAAATGTGCTGTTGAGGATGTGTTCAGTGAAGAAATAGAGGATTTCGTAGAATTGAGGATTTTTTCACCTTCGGCTTTCGCTCTAGAAATACCTTCGGAAACCAAAAGTTTTATATCATTTTCTGCTTGAAGACGGGCCTCCTGACATGTTTTGGTAGCTTCTGCCCTGGCTGCTGTGATAGTGGATTCGGCCTCTTTCTTGGCCTCAAGTACCTTAACTTTTAGTTCAGTTTCTTTTTCTTGAATAATATCCAGGATAGGTACTTGCTCTTTTTTCATTACACCCCGCCTCCTCATAGGTGAATAGTTACCTATAGCTCCTAATTACTAATTTCGTCTTCCCCCTGGACCAATCTCCCGCCAGGATCTTCTTGTTTGCGAATCTTATTTACCCTTTAGAGCCGATTTTTCTGCCGGCAATTCGCGAAAAGTTGCCGTAAACGGGCATAGTCGCGTGTCTTCGTATTGAACATGTGTATCAATTCACAAGCAATATCTGCCTTTTAGTCGGCGCGCATATCTCTTTTGGATGATAACTCACGTTGGTCGGCACGTGCTTTCTTGACTCGTAACATTTGATTAGGCCAAGAAATATAACCGCTCACTTGAAACGCTACCCCTTATCTAGAAATTAATCAAATATTGTTCTCTCCCTTTTGACCTATT
>JAUWRD010000029.1 GCA_030610765.1 Actinomycetes bacterium | reverse complement strand
ATGAAGCCTATATTGGTGTGCTGGTTGACGACCTGGTGACGCTGGGCACCACCGAGCCATACCGGATGTTTACCTCAAGGGCGGAGCATAGGCTGCTTCTTCGGTCGGACAATGCTGATTTGAGGCTGGTGCCGATAGGGCATAGCCTTGGTCTAATATCGGACGAGCGAATGAAGAGGGTTGAGAAGAAAAGACAAGGCATTGAGGCTTGTATCGTCAAGCTCGAGGCGACACCAGTAGAGGTGGCCGGACTTCTTGACCCAATAGAGGGAAAAAGAGAGCGCAAGGAAGGCCGAGTGCGGGCAAAAGTGCTGCTTAAAAGGCCCGAGGTCACCATCGAACAACTCAAATCAATTGTCCGGTTGGGTCGTTTCTCCAAAGAAATCAGACGCCAAGCTGAAATCGAGATAAAATACGAGGGATATATTAAGCGCCAACAAAGCCAGATCATGGCTCAAAAGCAGTTTGAAAAAATGGAGTTGCCTGATATTGACTTCAAACAAATAGAAGCGATGTCGGGCGAAGCAAGACAAAAGCTTGATCAAGTGAAGCCTCGCTCGCTGGGTCAGGCTTCGCGAATAGCCGGGGTGACACCAGCGGATATTTCAATCCTGATGATCTATATAGAGCAATGTCGGAAAAGTTTGTAAAAACTCTGCAAAAAAGGAGCAGAGATCTTGGCGTTGAGCTGACGAACGCACAGGCCAGGATCTTCTTCAGCTATGGGGAAATGCTGGCCGAAGCAAATCACACAACAAATCTGACAGCGATTTCAAAAGAAGACTATATTAACGAGCATTTTGTCGACTCGCTGACACTTATTGGAACTGAAAAAATCACTGACAGAGCAAGGGTTGCGGATATTGGGGCTGGCGCGGGTTTTCCGGGATTGGCAGTAAAGATTGTAAAACCAATCGATCTGTATTTGATTGAGTCTAACGCCAAGAAGTCGATATTTTTGGAGAAACTCATTGATGAACTGGGGATAGATGGCGCAAAAGTTATTAAAGCCAGGGCGGAGATGGTCGGAAGAGACGCGGACATAAGAGAGAAAATGGACGTGGTCATCGCCAGGGCTGTCGCTGGCTTGCCCGTTTTGCTAGAATATGCCTTACCGCTCTTAAGAACGGGAGGCTGGTTTTTGGCTATGAAGGGCTCTCGTTTCAAAGAAGAGCTCAAACAAGCACAAAGCGCTTGTTTAGAGCTAGGAGCTCGAGTGGACTCAGTCTTTGAGCCCTGGGGGGCGGACGCTCAAGAAGGACGAGTTGTCATACAAGTTCAAAAGACTGAAAAGACTAAAAATAGATACCCGAGGAGAACGGGTGTTCCGACAAAACGGCCGCTGGGAGACTGATTTTGGACGATAGCAAGAAAGGTATTCGCATAGCCCTGGTTAACCAAAAGGGCGGGGTCGGAAAAAGCACAACAGCTAAACCTGGGCGCGTGCTTGGCTGAAATTGGGCAAAAAGTGCTTTTGATAGATCTTGACCCGCAAGCAAATGCCACTAGCGGGGTTGGGTGCCGCCGCGAAGACCGAACTAATTGCATATATAATGTTTTGGTAGACGATGAGCCAATAGAATCGGTAATTGAACAAACTCAAGTTAACAATCTTTCACTTGTCCCCGCAACAACTCAATTAGCCGGAGCCGAAATTGAATTAGTTTCGCGGATTTCCAGGGAGTCACAATTGCGGAACGCGATCGCTGGAGTTGTCCCAAAATACGACTACATTTTAATAGATTGTCCGCCGTCATTAGGGCTTCTAACAGTCAACGCTCTGACCGCGGTGGATAAGTTAATAATCCCCATACAGTGCGAATATTATGCTCTTGAGGGGCTTAGTCAATTAGTAGAAAGCGTGCGATTGATCAAGAGACACCTTAATACAAAATTAGAAATTGCCGGAGTCGTCATGACAATGTTCGACGTTAGAACCAAGTTGTCTTCACAAGTGGCTTCAGAAGTCGTGAAGTACTTTTCCAAAAAAGTTTTTGAGACCGTTATCCCCCGTTCGGTCCGCTTAAGCGAGGCTCCAAGCTACGGCTTGCCCATCATTTCCTATGACAGCAAAAGTAAAGGTGCTTTAGCATATCAAAGCTTCGCAAAGGAAGTGATCGCGCGTGGCTAAAAGGGGTCTCGGGAGAGGATTGGGATCACTTATTCCTAGCTTGGTTCCAGACGGGCTGACCTTTGAAGAAATCCCGATTGATGAAATCGTGCCGAATCCGAGTCAACCAAGGCAAGCGATGGACGCGGAGGCTTTATCCGAACTAGTGGCGTCGATCAAGAAGCATGGAGTTATGCAGCCAGTTTTGGTGAGACCGAAAGAAGACACTTTTGAGTTGGTCGCGGGCGAGAGAAGGCTGAGGGCGGCGCAACGGTTGGGGTTGTCGGTCATTCCCGCGATTATCAAAGAATCAAACGATGGTGAGTCGCTCCAGCTAGCGCTGGTTGAAAATATTCAAAGAGAAGATCTTAACGCGATTGAAGAGGGCGCAGCCTACAAACAACTAACCGATGATTTCGGGTGTACGCAGGCTGAAATAGCAGAGCTTGTGGGCAAAAATCGAGCCACTGTCTCAAATACAATGAGGCTTCTGCAGCTCCCCGGGTCTTTGCAGAAAAAAATTAGCGAAGGACGACTGTCTTCAGGTCATGCTCGTGCTCTGCTGGGACTAAACGATCAGGCCGAACAAACTAAGCTAGCTGAAAGAATAATTTCGGAGGGATTGTCGGTCCGCCAGACAGAAGAGCTAGTTCGACTTCGGCAACTTTCAAAAGAAAAAAGGGTCGTTGTCAAAAGCCCGATATCGCCAGAGATTCAGGCAATGGCAAAGAAAATTGGCCGGGCGCTAAAAGCCCAAACGCGAGTAAAAAAAACTAGGGATAAATTTAAGATTGAGCTGGTCTTTAGCAGCGTTGACGGGATAAGAGAGATGGAAGAACTGGTTTTGCGTGATCTACCTTGATAACGCGGCCACTTCTTTTCCTAAACCAAAAGAAGTTTTGGCTAAAATCGATAAATGTTTTAAGAGCATCGGCGGCAGCCCTGGTCGCGGCGCACACCTAACCTCGCTTGAAGCCGGGCGCGTTGTTTTGGGCGCGCGCGAAGCAATGGCTCAACTTCTCGAAGCCGGAAACCCGGAAAATATTATTTTTACCGCAAATGCCACTGAGGCTCTAAATTTAGCCATTAAGGGTTCGGTAAGGGATGGCGATACGGTGGTCACGACCTCAGTCGAGCATAATTCTGTCTACCGGCCACTTGAATATCTGGCGGAGCATCATCAAGTTAAGGTTATGCGGGCCGCTAATTTTTCGAACGGCGACCTGAATCTGGCGCACTTTAAAGAACTTATCGAAAAATCCCCTGATCTAGCGGTGGTCACCCATGCGTCAAATGTGATCGGCAACATTTTGCCCATCGAGGAGATAGCCGCCATAACCCGTAAGGCGAAAGTGCCTCTTTTGGTAGACGCGGCCCAAACTGCGGGCTCTGTCCCGATCTCCATCGAGAAAATGGGGGTTGATATGCTGGCCTTTGCCGGCCACAAGGCTTTGCTTGGACCACCGGGGACCGGAGGACTGTATATTGGTCCGGGAGTAGCTGTGCGTGAGTTGAAGCAGGGGGGCACCGGTGGAGCGTCGAAAGACGGGCAGCCAAAAATACGACCCGATCGTTATGAAAGCGGCACCCCAAACACCTGGGGAATTGGTGGTCTTGGGGCAGCGGTGAAGTTTATTTCAAAAATCGGAGTCGAGAACATCTATCTTGAAGAGAACAGAAAGATGAAAAAGCTGCTATCAGGGCTCGAGCGCATTAGCGGAATAAAGATATATGGACCGAATCCAAGCGAGCAGAGAGTGTCTCTGGTTTCCTTGCGAGCGAAAAAGATTGATTCAGGAGAGTTGGCTTATTTGCTTGATAAGAATTATGGTATCGCTACCCGGGCGGGCTACCATTGCGCTCCGGAAGCCCATCAGACTCTCGGCACTTATGACACAGGAACATTAAGGCTAAGCCCCGGCTACTTTTCGACCGATGAAGACATAGAAGCAGTAGTTCAGGCTATAGATGAGCTCAGCCATCGAACACCACTGAGATAATCATTCGCTATGGCGCAAGCCGGCACAGCATGGTATTATGACGCCGTTAGGCAGGAGGTAGGTTATGGAACGTAAGTATTTCTCGGCTCAAGATTTTGGCATTGGCATCATCACAGGGTTGGCTATTGGAGCGATAGCGGGAATCTTGATGGCGCCGGAATCAGGCGAATCCACTCGCGAAAGATTAGCCACGAAAGCGGGCGATATTAAATTGTCCGCGCAAGACCTAGTCGACAATGCTAGGAATAACCTGGATTTGGCTGTCAATCGACTCGAGGGAACCTTCGGGACCCGTGAGAAAATCCTTAGAAAACGCTTGGGCGATCTTAAAGACGAACTCGAAAAGTATAATTTAGGCAGCGCCTGATTATTGTAGTCGAGGGATAAAGGCCTTTGAATAAGAAGCCCAAAGTCGCTGTGCTTATGGGAGGCGCGTCGGCTGAAAGAGAAATCTCACTAATAACCGGCAACGAAATAAGCCTGGCTTTGTCTGCAAAAGGCTATAAAACCACCAAAATCGATCTTGATAAGAATATTGTTGAGAACCTCAAAAAAAGCCAGTGCGAACTGGTCTTTATTGCGCTTCATGGAGTACCCGGAGAAGACGGGACGATACAAGGTTTTCTTGATATTCTGGGCCTACCTTATGTCGGGTCCGGCGTGTTGGCAAGCTCTGTCGGGATGGATAAAATCAGGTCAAAAATGCTCTTCAGCGCACTTGGAATTCCAGCCCCTTTTCACATAGCCGTTAGCCAAAGCGAGTTGCAAGTCGGTCAAATAGACAAGCTGGTTCAGCGAGTTGTGGGATCGATAGCCTTTCCGATGGTGATTAAGCCGGTTGCCACAGGATCAGCAATTGGTGTTGAAATTGTAGAAAAAGAAGAAGAAGTTGAGCCGGCTCTTCGCGAAGGAATAAAATATGGACGAGAGGTGATTGCCGAGGAGTTCGTAGTTGGCAAAGAAATCACGATCGGACTTATTGGAAACGAGGATCCGCGTATTTTGCCGGCGATAGAAATCGTCTCCGAGCGAGAGTTTTATGACTATACAGCGAAGTACACACCAGGAATGAGCAAGCACATAATTCCCCCGGGCGTTCCAAAAGAGACGATTTCCAAAGCAGAGAGGTTCGCGAAAGCAGCACATACGGGCCTTGGCTGTCGGGGGCTGTCGCGCGCAGATTTTATGGTCGACAAGGAAGACGATATACCATATATGCTGGAGATCAACACCATTCCTGGCATGACGCCAGTTAGTCTATTTCCTGAGGCCGCGAAAGCAGCTGGAATCGAATTCGAAGATCTAGTTGAACAGCTCGTTCATCTTGCCATGGAATAATTATGGGGACACGATGGGGACATGATGGGGACATGTTCTTAATTCGGTTTTCAGAATTAAGTACGTGTCACCGAATTATTCCACTTAAGTACGTGTCCCCGAATTATTCACGCACACCACACCATGTTTATTCATTAAGGCTTGTTGGCATGATTTGATCCTTTGCGGGCGGGCCGGAAATATCAAAAAAGTAATCCCCGGAGACCTTTTTTATTAACCTTACATTTTTGGGCCAAGGGCCTTTAAGTTTTTTTTCCGAGCCGGGGATAAGTTTTGAATGAACCAAAACCCCGTCAACTCCCAGTTCTCTCAAGAATTCAATGGTTTCAATGGCTGGAAACTCAGACACCCGACTCTCAAGGTCAGCCCAAAGAGGCGGCGTGTAGCCGCTATAGCCATTAACTAGTTGCTTCGAATGATAGCTGGAATAATGTACATACTTAACTTGCTCGCTCCCCGAAGGTGGCAGCTCAATAATGACTTCGGATTTGGTGTCTTTTGCCAACCATTTATATATTGGCGGAATTTGGTCGCCGGAAGCTATCGGTTGTGAAAGTGGGATAGACCAGGAAACTTGCTGGAAGATCACGAAGGCCAGCACAATGACTGCAATGAGATCAGCCCGTTTTCCCTCCTTTCTCTTTTCCTGCCAAAACTCCAGAAGACGGGTCATGCCGAAAGCCGCGAGGATAGTCAGGCCGAGCAGGACCAATAGGCCGAAACGAGCCGGCACTCTCATCGACTTGAACCCCGGGAGAAGATGAAAGGCAAAGAAAAAAGGAAGCGGAACCTTCCGACCGAGGATAATCTTATATGGGCCCAGGCTATAGACGAAAGCAATAAAAGAGACTATCAAATAAAAAAGCTTAATTTGTCCAGTCTTTGCTTTGGCTTTGACGCTTTTCAGAAGGCCGCCGAGGCCAGCCACAGCTAAAAGGATAACCGCAAGGCCGGGAAAAAGAATATTCTCAACACCGGGCCGGGAAAAACCAAGCAGTTGACCCCAGAAAACATTTCGCTCAACGGTATACAGGTAATCCGTTGGAGCCGCTGCGTAAACAGAGGCTTCTCCAACAGTGCGCTCGAAATTCGGCATGGTCTTATGAAGCGTGAGATACGGGTGGATAAACGGATATAAAAGAGCAGCTAAGACCAGTGCGCCTATAGCAAAGGAGATGAGGCCCCCTCGTGTAATTTTGATTCGCTTAAAGATAAAAAAGAACCCGAAAAACAAGAGAAATAAAATGCCGCCATAAATAGCATAATACCAGCTTGATAGAGCCTCCAGGAACAACATCAAGGCGGCTAGCAACATATATTTTGGCTTATTATCGCTTAGCCATTTGTGCAGATACATAAGCATGAGAAGCATAAAGGCGTCAGCATGGAGCTGGATGTGGCCAATTTGCGCCAAATGATAAGCGGAAAACGTATAAAAGAACCCGGCCATGATTGCGGCGAGAGTGTTTTTGGTTAATTGTTTTGCCAGTAAGAACATAGCAAAAGCGTCTAGTGCCAGTAGGAGAAAAAGCAAGGAGTTGACCGTGACAACGGGATTTCTTGTTAGATAAAAAACGGGAGAAATCATGATGCTCGGAATTAGCATTAGATCAGAATACGCCAAGGTATTTTTGTAAGGAAAATAGATATTTGTGTCAAAGAGCGCGGACAAAGAAAAATCCTGATTTATTAAAAACTGATTGTTCCATGATATAACCCAGCCCATGTATAACGGGTCTCCCAAATCAAAAGGAAGGCGCGTGTCTATCTGGTCAACCAGTGGATATGTCATCATTAATACGGTTACCAAATAAAGCAATAAGACTAAAGCGATGAGCGGAACTGTGCGTAGCCTAATAAGTGCCTCCCGTTTAGCGCGCGTTGTTCTTGCTGCGGTACTTAATAATAGCAAAAATCAGGACACCTATGCCGACTAGCAGGGCGACAGAGGTCAATGGGTCTTCCAAAAATCGCAAGACGCTCATCGCTCCGGTCGAAACAGCTAGAACAAGAAGGCCGGCGGTTAAAACACCTATGATTATGGCTGGGATCGCATGTTTAAGCTCAATGCCAAAAAGCCAAGCGACAAGACTCCCGGTCCAAGCGCCTGTTCCGGGGGACGGAATGGCGACAAAGGCGATCAAGGCCCAGGGGCCGTATCGTTCAATTTTCGCGGAATGTTTGACCCGGGTTTGCTCAAAAAGCCGTCCGAGCACGCGATTAAAAAAAGCGAAGCGCTTCATCAACCAACTGCTTATTGGTTCTAAAAGCAATAAAATTGGCAGAACAGGCGCTAAGTTGCCCAGCACCGCTAGGGTAAAAACCAGCCAGGGATTGAGGCCAAAATTAAGACCAACTGGAATCCCGGCACGAAGCTCTCCAACCGGTAGCGCGGAAACAAAGAAGACTAAAAGCTCATTCATTGAAATAACAAAAAACCCCCTGTGCTTAGAGCAATCCATGGACAAACCGACAATGAAATTAAAGCAGAGATATCGAAAATTTAACAGAGGAACGGTCACAAAGGGTTGAGCGCAGGCCTATACAAGGCTATAGAAAGCTGGCACATCAATGGTGCTTAGTAGCCCGCTGAGCGGGCAGTCGCCTCCTTTTGAAGAACTTCTCAAACTCGACAGCAACGAAAACAACGATCGAAAGCGTCAATGCCAAAGCGAGCTCCCCTGCCGACAGTGCTTGTGTTCTAAAAATCGACTGAAAGGTCGGCACGTAGATAATGAGCAATTGCAAGACCAGTGTTAGCAGTACAGCGGCGAGCAAGAACATGTTTGAAAGAATTCCCTGTTTGAACAACGATTCAGTGTCAGATCTGACAGACAAAGCATGGCCCATTTGAGAAAGGGCCAAAACCGTAAAGATCATAGTCTGCCAGTTGCCACTCAAGCCGCCGTTGTTAAGAGCCCAGGCTAGAGAGGCGAGGGAGACACCGCTCATCAACAAACCGACCCAGATAATATGTTGCCACATTCCACGGGCGAAGACGCTCTCTTTTGGATGGCGGGGGTTTCGTGCCATTATGTCTGCCTCCGGTGGTTCTGCGGCCAGGGCCAGGCCAGGCAGTCCATCGGTGACCAGGTTAATCCAGAGAATGTGGATCGGCAAGAGAGGGATTGGAAGACCCAAGAAGGGGGCGAGGAGCATGACCCAGATTTCTGCCGAGTTTGACGTCATTGTGTATTTAATGAATCGTCTGATGTTGTCATAAATGCGCCTCCCGCTTGCGATCGCCCCCACGACGCTGGCGAAATTGTCATCGAGAAGCACAAGATCAGAAGCTTCTTTTGCGACGTCCGTGCCGGTAATACCCATGGCCACTCCGATATCAGCCGACTTCAAGGCCGGAGCGTCATTGACCCCGTCGCCGGTCATAGCGACAAAATCGCCACGATCCTGGAGTGCTTGGACGATTTTGATTTTGTGTTCCGGCGATACTCGGGCGTAAACAGAAACATCTTCCACTACTGTTTCAAACTCGGGTAGGCTCATGGCCTCGAGCTCCGCTCCGGTGACCACCCGGGAACCCGGTTTAAGAATCGACAACCGCTCGGCAATGGTCCGGGCTGTTGCCGGATGGTCTCCGGTGATCATCACGGGCGTTATTCCCGCTGCCTGACATTGGCTAACTGCCTTAATCGCTTCAGGCCTGGGCGGATCCATGATCCCGACGAGCCCGATGAACGTTAAGTCCTTCTCCAAGGCTTTGTCTTCAGTGGATGGTTCACGCTCCCAAAATTTTGTGGTTACGGCTAAAACTCGCAAGCCATCACCTGCTAAGCGCTCGCTCATCTGGCAAAGATCTTCCTTCTCTTTTTCTGAGAAATCTCTAGGACCATCGTCCATCCAAACATTTGCCAGAAGGGGAAAGATCATTTCAAAGGCGCCCTTAGTGAATGAGACAAAGGCGCCATCGGGACGCCTATGAATAGTAGTCATCATTTTTCTGTCCGAATCAAACGGAACTTCCCCGATCCGCGCGAACTTTTTGTCATTTGCGGCCCGGTTTATACCCCCTTTGATCGACATGACAACGAGCGCCCCCTCTGTCGGGTCGCCGACGACCTCGGGTTCACCGCTGTCTGTCGCCATCAAGGACGCATTGTTACAAGCCAGAGCTCCTTCGAGCATAAGAGACAGGGTTGGCATTGAGCCGTTCAGGATCTGCTTGCCGCTTTGATCGCTAAAATCACCGTTTGTGAAGTAGCCGGTACCGCCAACCGCCAGTAGTTTTCCTGAAGTATAAACTTCTTCAACTTTCATCTTATTCTGGGTCAAAGTGCCTGTCTTGTCGGAACAGATAAAAGAGACAGATCCCAATGTTTCAACGGCGGGGAGCCTTCTAACCAATGCGTTATTCTTTACCATCTGCTGGGCCCCGATGGCCAGAGAAATCGTGACTACGGCAGGCAACGCTTCCGGGATCGCGGCGACGGCCAGACTAATCGCTGTGAGGAGCATAAGGGTCGGGTCTACCCCCCGCAAGACCCCAATCAAAAAAACAATCGCGGAGACAGCCAAAATCGCTATCGCTAGAGTCTGTCCGAAACGGGCGAGCCGTTTCTGCAGAGGTGTTTTCAGTTCGGCGACTTGGACTAGATTGGCAATGCGGCCTATCTGAGCGTCGCCTCCGGTTGCGACCACAACCCCGGCTCCCCGGCCCGACGTGACTATTGTGCTGGAAAAGGCCATGTTCTGTTGCTCGGCGATGATGGTCAGGTCCTCGGAGAGCGCATGTGTGTTTTTTTCCACGGGGCTCGACTCGCCTGTTAGTGACGCCTCGTTAATGTCAAGGCCGGTTACTTCAAGGACGCGCAAGTCAGCCGGGACCACCATCCCGGTTTCGAGCAGAACGAGATCCCCCGGTACCAGGTCAACCGCCGGAACAATTTGTGCGTCGCCGACCCGGACAACTGTCGCATTGGGAGCACTTAGCTCCCGCAAGGCTTCCATGGCTCGTTCCGAGCGGAATTCCTGCACAAATCCGATAACCGCATTCAAAATTATTATAACTACGATAGCAATAGTGTCTTTAGCTTCGCCCACAAGACCGGAGAGGACAGCTGCTGCGAGCAGAACAACGATCATAAAGTCCTTAAACTGATCGAAAAAGATAGCAACCACGGTCTTTGGTCGGACTGTTTCCAATGCGTTCGGCCCATATCCAGACAATCTGCGTGCTGCTTCCGCGGGTGCTAGTCCGTCTCTTGTCGTCTTTAGGACCTTAAGCACCTGATCAACTTCGGGCGCGTGCCATTGCTTGTTTTTCAAGTCATCCATCAATTACCACTACCTCTTGCCTAAACCCGAGCAAAGCGTTTAAGATAAGGATTGCAGTTATAGCAATTGCGTCTGTTAGTTCTTTTAAAATAAAGCCGGAAACGAGGGCGGCTACCAGGAGCACCCATATCATAAAATCGTTAAATTGTGATAGAAAGATTTTCAAATTGGAGGGTCGGCCGCTTGCTTCTAGGCGATTAGGCCCAAAAGAACTCATTCGCTCGCGAGCGTTGTCGACATCGGCAACTGTTTCTTCATGCCAAAGTGGCTCTTGTTTTTCCAAATTCCCATCTCTTTTTGTAAACACTTGGCCGGCAACCTTGCGTCAGTATACAATATCTACCTTGCCAATTCGAAACAGAAGGCAAACTAATGGCGAGAAGCGTCTGTGTCTAGGGTAAGAAAAGATTAGGGGTGGTTGTGGGGGAAAAAAGAAAAATTTCAAATGCGTTTCTGGTAATTTTGGCTCTTCTTTTTTTCGAAGTGCTTTACTTCGCGTTTCTCACAGATTGGCTTGATCAATGGTTTGTCTTTCACTTTCATTTGCCCAGTATTTTTGTTTTCTTCATGACGCTGATGAATGTCGGAATTAGCTACTATGAATATCACGGCTTCGGTCCGCAAGAAGGCATTGTCAGAAGCGGGCGCAATCATCCGCATGTAGCACTGACTTTCGACGATGGCCCTAACCCGGATTTTACCAATAAGATACTGGACATCTTAAAAGAAAAAGAAGTAAAAGCAGCCTTTTTTATGGTTGGTAAACACATAGAGAAATACCCCGAAGTGGCCAAGCGTGTTTATTCCGAAGGCCACGATATTGGCAACCACACCTACTCTCACCGCGATCTTGTGCCGGCGACGAGAAGAACAGTGATAAAAGAGGTTCAAAAATGCGACCAAGCGATAGAGCGCGTTCTCGGAATTAAAACCACATTGTTTCGACCGCCAAGAGGCATTATTTCAAACAACGTCCGCAAACTCATCGTTGCTATGGGTTTTACGATCGCCTTGTGGACAGTAAGCGCGCTCGATTGGCGCGGAAAATCACCGAAAGCCATGATCCGAAGAATAATGCTTCACGCAAATGGTGGCGGGGTCATCCTGTTTCATGACAGCGGGGCGCTGTTGCGAACGGAAGGCGCAAGTCGTGAAAATACTGTTGAAGCTCTGCCTCTTGTGATAGATGCGCTTAAGGCCAGCGGGTTTGAGATCGTTCTTCTTTCAAAGATGATCAGAGAGCTTGATTTGATTGAAGAAGATGGGATCGTCGAAGCCTTGGGCCCGCCGTCGACCGCTGGTGCTCTACTCGGGGATAATTAGATCAGCCACTTCTGCCCAGCCTAATCCCATTTTTTTCGTCGTTAAGTACGTATTGTCATAAGATAGAAGCTTCGCGCTCAATTGTGTTTTTTCCGCAATGTTGTTGGCTACCATGAAAAACGCGTTCACTGCCTCGGCCATCTCCAGGTCGGCAAGGGAATCTCCAAGCGCAATCGTTTCTGTTGGCTTTATCTTCCGCTTCGCCTGGTCTTTGCGGATAGCCGAAGCCTTGCTCGTACCCGCGGGTAGAAGATGGTAGATGCGAACCTCAGAGACGTTGGGAATTTTCGTTTTTGCTTGGCTGGATCCGTTGTCAATAATTCGCAGGCCGCCAAAGCCTGAGCTAGAGAGCAGGTCGTTTGCTTCTTCGACGTCAATTAAGCCACGGAAAAGATGGGTGCAGGTTTGTTTGTTCGACCACGGTGTATGGTATTCAAGATGGTCTTTGAAATGCGTTAGCAAAAGAGAAGGCGCGCCGCTATCGGTTACGGCCTCATGCAATGTTCTTCCCTTGGGCGTCGCAAAATCATAGTTTTGTAAAACCTCTTTTCCCTGGTCGTAAAAGATCAGGCAACCAAGCTCTGATATAAAATTATCTATACTTAGCAGTCGCGCTATTTCTCTTAGCTGGTTAAGGTTTCGACCGGACACCAGGACCACATCAATGTCTGCCTCTATAAGTTTCAGTAAAGACAAAATTGGTTTGATGCTAAATTTGTGGTCGGACGTCATGAAGATTGATCCTCGCGGCCCGAGCAAAGTGTTGTCCAGGTCGGAATAGATCACGCGCACATTTTTAAGGAGGTCTCTAACACGCGTGCAGTGGTTTTTGATTAGCCTGTTTCGTTCCATACAGTCTCCGGTGTGCGCATAAATAATCGTAATGAATAGGCAATGGGGTAGATTGAAATTTTATATTTAGCACAGTATATGTAAATTATCTAAGAAAAAGAGACAGAATTCAATGATAAAAGCAAAGAGCACCCTCCAGGCCGTTGCTTTTAGCCTAAGCGCTAATATGACAAAAAAAGAGGTATCGGGGGCTCTACGGGTTTTGTTTTTTGGAAGAACAGCGGCACTTGAACCCAAGCACCGATCAATTAACCGGACATATATCACCGTCGAGTGGCTTAATATTGTCAGTGAATGGTTTTTCACCAGCCAATCAGTTATAATGTTTGACGCTCTACGAACGAGATTGAAACAACCAAACGAGACAAGCATGCAAAGAAACCAGATTCGCATAAGTCTTCGCTGGAAAGCACTGCTCGGCTTGATTGTTCCATTAACAGTGCTTTTCTTAATACTGTCGTTTATCAACGAGCAGTATCTGATCGCCAAAATCAATAATTCACACACGCTTAACACCATAAGAATAACAAAATCCTTTTTGGCCGGTTATGATCTGCAGGAAGAAGGCGTTACCTTAAAGCGGTCGCAGCATCTCGTTAATAACTTGCGCCAATCGGACCAAATGTATGAACGGGTGGTCTTATTTGTTTCCGCTGGCCACACGCTTTTGCAAGCGGCTGAGAGCGAGAAATCGCCAGGCCATATTAAACCAGACTATTTTTTCAGAGCGCCACTGAAAAGCAATAAAGTGATTAGTCGCGAAAGAGGGCATCAGCTGGAAATAGCGATGCCAGTTGATATATCAGGAGAGCGGGCGGTTCTGGCTGTTAACGTCAATCTGCGCGAGCGCGATGTCGCTTTCGGGAACTTAAAAAGACGCTCTTTGGCGACAATAGGCTTGAGCCTGTTTGCGCTGTCTTTACTCATTTGGTCGGGCTTGAAGTATACATTTCTCGATCCATTGGAAAGGCTTCGTTCCGCTACTTCTTTCGGCGGTGACCGGCAATATGTCGCACCTGACACTGTATGGCGGCAAGACGAGATAGGTGATTTAGCTCGATCGATCGACACTATGACAATCAATCTCCAAAAGCGTTCTGGCTCTCTTCAAGCTCGTGTCGGGGAACTAACTCTTTTATATGATATCAGTGGAGTCGCTACTTCAACGTGTGACTTGCATGAAGGCTTGACGCTCATACTTGAAAGCGCGGTGAAGATAACCCATGCAACGTCTGGATTTATAATGTTAACCGGGGACAGGGGCGCCTCTGGTCAGTTGGAGCTGGAGACTACGCACGGGTTGTTTTCTAAAACAATGGTGTCGGACGTGGTCAATGCTGCAATTGCCGAGTCGGTTGTCAAAAACCGTGGCCCACTCCTCTTAGTTGGCGACATGACACCCATCGGGCTTCTTGAAGAACCGGGGTTTAAGGACGCTATTTATGCTCCGATCATATTTGACAATGAAGTTGCTGGCGTAATTGGTTTGGCGAACAAAGAACCAGGTGACTTTAATAAAAAGGACCTACAGTTGGTGTTGACTTTGGCTAACCAGGCCGCAGGTGTTAAGAAAAGAGCAAATCTTTTCGAAGACTTGCAGCTTTCCTATATTGATACAGTGCGAGCCCTCTTGGCCGCCATTGTTGCTAAAGACCCATATACAAGGAACCATTCAAATCGGGTGGCAAAATACGCGGTTTTGATAGCTGAGCATATGGGTTGTCAGAGAAAAGCAAAAGAGGCTATTAATATCGCGGCATGTTTGCATGATGTTGGTAAAATCGGGATTGATGAAAATATATTGCACAAGCCTACGAAACTGGCTGCAGAAGAGTTCGAAAGTGTGAAGCAGCATACGATTATCAGCTCCGAGATATTAAAAAAGGCACCCTTTTTGAAAGACGCGACTCCGATCGTGCGTCATCATCACGAAAGATTCGACGGCAAGGGTTATCCTGATGGCTTAAGCGGCGAGAATATACCCTTTGGGGCAAGGATCTTGGCTGTAGCGGATTCGTTTGATGCTATGATCTCAAATCGGCCCTACAGGCAAGCGCTGAGTCGCGAAACTGCGTTTGCAGAATTGAAAAGATGCGCGGGAACACAATTTGACCCGGTGATTGTTGAAAAGTTTATTGAGAACTGGGATGAACCTGAAAATATTACCATTGCTTCATTTGTTCCCTCTTTTAGGTAAGATGTCTAGCCGCGAAGCTTTACCTAAAAAAGCAGCGGTGATAGAATGTTTGACCAGTTAGACAGAAGATGCGCGTAAAAAAAACGAGAGGTGAAGGCGGTGCCTTTGCGAACCCCTAAGCAAACAATATCCCTGGGACTTGGCTCTGAAAAAAAAGAGACAGAGACCAAAATTGACAGAGTAGTGGCCATTGGAATAATTATTTCCCTGGTCACGCTATTTGTTGTCGGCGGGCTGATAGTCAGCCGAATATATCTAAGGGTTCCTCAAGTTCGATCCGCGCTCGAGCGAGAGATGGTTATATACCAAAATCGCTTAGAGAAAGAACCAGGAGATATTGACGCCAGGGTGGGAATCGCCCAAATCTACTCGCGCATGGGCAAAACGGACGAAGCCGCCACAGAGCTAAAAAGAGCTTTAAATATGAAGCCGAAATATAAGGACGCGCTTTTTCAGCTGGGTCTGGTTTATCTTAATGACGGCAAGAAGAAGCAAGCAGTACAGCAGTTCAAGAAAGCCGCTAGAGCAAAACCCGCCGACGGGCTTGCCTACTTTCAACTTGGCATAATCGCTTTCAAGGACAAAGACTACAAAGAAGCTGCAAAATATTTGGAAAAAACCGTTAAAATTAATCCCTTTCTTGCTGACGCTCACTATCAACTCGCGGCTTCATACGAGCGCA
>JAUWRD010000176.1 GCA_030610765.1 Actinomycetes bacterium | reverse complement strand
GAGTCCAGTCAACTTGGGTGTAAACTTGAATCCGGCAACAGGGCTCAACACCAATATTTTGATCATACTGTCTGCCCTGATGGTTTTTGGCGGCATATTCATCCTAAGACAGCGCAAGACAGACGAAATCTAACTCGCCTTATTTAAGTCGATCAAGTAGTAAATTCCCCGGATACTTTTCTTGTGAATAAAAGAATCAAGTTCATCGAAATAATCACTATAGCGTTGGAAACCATAGTTTTTGTAGAAACGCCAGTTGCTGGCCTCATCCGTACACACTCTGATACTTTTGCCTCCGAGGTTTTTGGCCTCGGCTAGAAATTTATCGACTAGTTTTCTCCCAATCCCTAAACCACGAGAGTCGGCGTCTACCATCAAAAGAAGTATTTCACCGTCTACGTCAGGGCTTCTTTTGCCGTCTCTGATTTCTGTGACCAGGTACTTCCAAAAGAAAGTGAAATGCCGGGGAATGAAGCCATAAACACCCAGACCCATTTTTATTAACTGCCAAGCTGGCAGCAGATGAGACTTTAGCCCATGTCGATAACGCGCGATACAACTCTATTTCTGCCCTGATAAAAGAGGTAGGCAAGACAATCGTATCCTCGGGCCACGCTTCTCGTGCAATGGCAAGAGCCGCGTCAAGGTCGCCAGGCTCTTAGTCTCGGAAATGTATTGGTCGTGGCATATCAACATCTTAACCTTTTCATTAACAAAATAAGGCATTCAGGGGTCATCATTCACTATTTCCACAAACCAAGTTGGAAGATGTCTCTTGGTAGCAAAAGGCAGCCGCCCAAGCGAACTGTTTCTAAGCAAACGAGTTGACACAAGACGAAATTTTGTGCAAAACTTAGGGGCAGTGTTTTCTTAAGATCCTGCGATCTGTCAATAAACAAGCACTCTTTTTTGCAAAACCAGGAGCAACTCCGAATGGTTCAAGCGCTTAGTTTGCGAAAAGTTTCACTATCAATACTGGCGCTTCTTTGCGCATTTCTATTCATCTTAAGTCTTCCCGCAAAGTCAAAAGGAGCGGACCTTGGAGCCTATCCCTATTTGGATTATCTAGCTAGGGTAAAGCAAGCTAAAGCTACCCTGAACGGCACAAAATCGATTACTTTAGCAAAGCAAGGTAAATCTAAACCGGATGAAGCTCTAGGTTATGTGCCCGGGCAAGTGCTAGTAAAATTCAAGCCCGGGGTTCTAAAGCGGAATAAGCGAGAGTCAAAGATTAGAGCCGGTGTTTCTGGAATTGTTACCAGGGTTAAAATGAGCGGTACTGACATATATTTATACGAACTAAAGCCAGAACTCAGTCTCGATCAGACCATAAAAAAACTTAAAGCCGATAAGAACATTCTCTATGCTGAGCCAAACGCTATTGGCAAACCCGCTCTTACTCCAAACGATGCTCGCTTTAACGAGCAATGGTATCTTAAAAACACAGGCCAGACAATCGAAACGATTGCAGGAACCCCAGGCGCTGACATCAGTGCTACTACTGGTTGGGATATATCGACGGGTGGCGCGATAACGGTCGCAGTCATAGATTCCGGCATGGATCTTGCTCACCCGGAGCTTGCCAGCAAGGCATGGACTAATGCAGATGAGACCGCTGCTGACGGTTTTGATAATGACAATAATAACTATATAGACGATGTCAACGGTTATAACTTTGCCGGGATTAAACAAGGAAAAACCAACGGAGGCTGGTTTTTTGGCCAGACAAACACGTCAGAGAGCGCCCAATCAATCACTGGAACGGGTCAAAGTCTGACACATGTCGGGTTAATGATGAGAAAGATTGGCGCTCCGACGGGTAATCTCAATATCTATATCAGAGCAGCGACCCTAACGGCGCCGAATATAGCGACGGCTACTATCACGGCTGCGGAAACGTCCACTTCCGATGAGGTGGAATATAAGGCCCTAGACTCAACGGTTACTCTGAATTCCGGTCAAACCTATTATATTGTTATGCAGGCATCTGAAGCGAGCGCTACTTCTTATTATTACATCGGTGACAACGACGATGGGGTTGGGGACTATCAAGCGGATCCATACAGAGGCGGGATGGAGCATTGGCATAATGGCACTGCCTGGATTGCTAGACCGCCGGATGATTTTTATTTTATAACAAATGCGAACTCTTATCCGCTAGATGACGATGGGCACGGAACTCATGTCAGCGGCATTATCGGAGCCAAAGCGAACAATGCGCTGGGGGTGGCTGGAGTCTCGTTTGGAGCCAAGATCATGTCCCTCAAAACGGCAGGCTCAGCCGGATTTTCAAGCAGAAGTGCTACTATTGATGCTATCCGATACGCGGCTGATAACGGCGCAAAAATTATCAACATGAGTCTGACGTTCAATACATCATCTACTCTACAGAAAAATGCTGTAGATTACGCTTACGGGAAGGGTGTAATCATTTTTGCTGCTGCCGGCAATGATAATACGAGCACTCTGAAGTTTCCGGCTTCCTACGCTAACGTAATAAGTATTGCGGCCACCACAAACAAAGATGAAAAAGCCGACTTTTCTAATCACAATAACATGATTGAT
>JAUWRD010000229.1 GCA_030610765.1 Actinomycetes bacterium | reverse complement strand
GGCATTGTAGAGTTGGCCCGCGTACTTTGGCTAAGGCGGTGGCAAGCGCGGACATTTCCCTAAACACAGACGATCTGCCGCTGATTGAATTCACGTCGATGCGAAATAAATATTTCCTACAAGACGAAGCAGCGCGAGAGGTGCGCGGGCTGGACTCTATATTGCAAAGATAAGGTGGAGATATCATTTCATCCGGGGAATCACAAAGACAGGCAACACAAATCGAGACGGCAGCGATTGCGCTAGTCGTTCTTTTTGCCTTAGTCTCCGCCGTCATGATGTGGCAATCAGGCATAGGAGCTCGCGTTTTTGCGCAAAAACAAACTTCTTTTCATACTATCAACCAAGAGTGGGACGCTTATAGAATTTGGCAACGCTCTGGTGTAAAGGGTCGCACAGTTGTTCATTTTGGGAAACATATGCCGGTTAAGGAAATGGGCCAAGGTGACTTAGAGAAGTTGTTTAAGGAAGATAGCCATCTTAAGAAACCTGGCAAAAAAGTGCTGACAAACGACAACTATCTATACGCGGCGCTCAGATCGAACTACATCAGGAGAATATTCGGTATTGTTCCTGATAGCGAGTGGCCCAAGATCAAGGATATGCTTGCGGCCCGGAGCTTATTTACCGTCAATGACGCGGGCGCGTCCACGTGGATGGACGGCCTGCCGCTTCACTCAGGGAGGCTGGCGAAACTGCCTAAAATTGATGAGCCGGTCATTCTAAACTTTTCGGCTGACTATTTTGTCGATAAAGATACCTCCGCTAGGGCGGTTGCGGAGCAGCTGAAGAAATCTGGAATAGATTTTGATCTTGTCACGATCACATCTCCTGCGACCAAGAAACCCGGGTACGAACGAGCTACAACTGAAATCAAGAAACTGCGATCTCTTCTGGCCAAAGATAAATGAACAATTCCAAAAAAGTGATTGTTCTTGGCGGCGGCTTGACTGGGTTAGCTGCTGCTTGGAAGTTAGCCAAATCAGGGACAAACGTCACGGTAATTGAGGTCAGGGATTCAGTCGGAGGGCTGGCCTCCACTTTTTCTTGGCGCGGGTTTGACCTTGATATCGGCCCGCATAAGTTGTATTCACAATCTGAGGATATTCGGAACTTTGTAATCTCAATTCTTGGTCGCGAGTTGGATCGACATTGGAAAAAA
>JAUWRD010000109.1 GCA_030610765.1 Actinomycetes bacterium | reverse complement strand
ATGTGTCTGTGATAACTTACGGGGCGATGTTGTATAAGGCTCTGGAGGCGGCCAAACAACTTGCCACCAATGGGATCTCTGTTGAGGTCGTGGATATCCGTACGATTAACCCCCTCGATAAAGCGACGATCATCGCAAGCGTTAAGAAGACCGGCAAGGCAGTGATCGTTACGGAAGATCATTATTCATTCGGAGTCTCGGCTGAGTTGTCTGCCACCATAAATGAGGGCGCGTTTGAATATCTAGACGGGCCTATCGAGAGAATAGCGCCTCCTGATACTCCGATTCCATACAGCCCTCCGCTGGAAGACGCATATCTTCCTCAGGTCGATGAAATAGCGACCGGAATCACCAAGTTGGCGGGCTACTAAAGTGGGCACCGTTGTCATGCCGAGATTAGGTGAGACAGTCACTGAGGGCACGGTCATTCGCTGGCTAAAGCGCGAGGGTGAAAATGTCGGGCGCGATGAAATGATTGTTGAGATTTCGACCGACAAAGTAGATACCGAGATTTCGTCTGCTGACTCCGGTGTGGTGCGAAAAATCCTGGTGGCCGAAGGCGATACGGTGGCGGCCGGAACGGAGTTGGCGTTGATAGGCGAAAAAGACCAGGCGGCTGCAGAGGAGCCAAAGCGTCACGAAAGCGGCCCAAAAGTTTTCGAGTTGTCGTTAGATAAAGTTGAGAGCGAAACGTCGGGCAGAAAAGGGCCGCGACGCGAACATGGCTTTTTGTCTCCAATCGTGCGCAAGATGGCTAACGAAAAGCAGGTAGACCTCAACTCAATCGACGGAACCGGCCAGGATGGACGCATTACAAAGAACGATATTTTGAAGAAAATTGCAGCGAAACCCGCTCTGGTTCAGGCCGAGCCGCAGACAGGCAAAAGGGAAGAGCGGCAGCCGCTAAGTCGGATCAGGAAAGTCATATCCGAGCACATGGTGCGAAGCGTAAAAACATCCGCTCATGTCACAACAGTTATTGAAGTGGATATGGAAAACATAGAGCAGGTTCGCAAGCGCTATAAAGCGGCCTTCAAACAGCGAGAGGGCTTCTCGCTCACATATTTGCCATTCGTTAGCCAGGCAACAATCGCGGCACTCCAGCGCTGGCCGAGGATAAATAGTGTTTTAGATGGCGATGATCTGATCATAAAACACTACGTGAATTTAGGTATCGCCGTCTCAGTACCCGACGGGTTAATTGTGCCGGTGATAAAGCAGGCTGATGAACAAAACATTTTAGGGTTAGCGCGCGCTATTCGCAGGCTAGCCGAAAAGACTCGATCGGGACAGCTTTCCCCTGATGATGTGCACGAGGGCACATTTACCATCACTAACCCGGGATCGTTCGGCTCGCTTTTTCAAACGCCTATCATCAATCAGCCCCAAGTAGCGATCTTAAGTCTTGACGCGGTTACCGAGCGGCCAGTCGCAAAAGATTCCGCCATTGCTCTTCGACACATGGTTTACCTGAGTTTCTCATACGATCATCGTGTCAACGATGGCGCGATAGCCGGACAATTTTTACAGGATATCAAAGAACAATTGGAGACCCGAGATTACGAAGAAGAGTTGGAGACATGGCTAGGCGCCTAATTTCAAAGCCGGCATTACGTGTTGAAAAACTAGGTCTTCAAGAATATCTAAAAACTCTCGCCCGCCAAAGAAAGCTAGTCAAAATAGGTCAAGAGCAGGGTGGGCCAGATTATTTGCTTTTAGTAGAGCACGACCTGACTGTCACTATCGGTACAGGCGGTGATCACTCGCAGATTAAGGCGTCCGCCGAATGGTTTAAGAGCCGAGGTATAGAGATTATCCCGGTTGGCCGTGGTGGAGGAGTAACACTTCATTCTCCCGGTCAGCTAGTCGCGTATCCGATAGTTAGCTTAGAGACTAGCCGGGATCTTCATTTGTATCTTAGGCAACTTGAGTTGGTTGTGATAAAAACGCTGGCTGATTTCGGGCTCAAGGGAACCAGGAGCATCGGAAAAACAGGTGTTTGGCTAGGCAATGATAAGATAGCGGCGATTGGCATTAAGGTCGAGAAATGGATAACCAGTCACGGCTTCGCTCTTAACATCGAGAACGATCTCGCGCTGTATTCAGCTATAGATCAGTGCGGTTTAAAGGACGCAGGTGTGACAAGTATTAAGGCAGCCTCCGGGATTGCACCGGAATTTGAGTTTGCTCGAGAGTCAGTAATTCAAAATTTCGCTTCCGTCTTCGGCTATGAAAAGGAGTCAATAGAATGCCTAGCCGCCCTCCATGGCTAAAAGTTGTTGCAAAAATAAGCGAAAATCAAGAGGAGCTCGTTAGCGAATTCAAGAAAAACAATCTGGCAACAGTTTGTGAAAAATCCGCTTGCCCAAATATCTGGGAATGTTTTGCCAGACGCGACACGACCTTCTTAATAATGGGTTCAGTTTGTACTAGAGCGTGTCGTTATTGTCGAATAATCACTGGAAACCCGGAGAAGCCAAACGAGTTTGAGCCGGAACGTCTGGCTAAGGCGGTGGCCAAATTGGATCTCCGGGATGTCGTAATAACCTCGGTGACAAGAGATGATCTTGAGGACGGCGGGGCTTCGATCTTCGCTGAGACTATCCGGGCTATTCGCTACCACTCGGCGGAGACCAAAATTGAGGTTTTGATTCCGGACTTTGGCGGAAAACCTGATGCTATCGCCAAAGTTGTTGAATCCGGACCAAATGTTATCGTTCACAACCTAGAAACAGTTTCGCGTCTCTTTCCAAAACTTAGGCCGCAGGCCGACTACACGCGATCATTGGCTATACTAAAGCAACTCTCCGGTACGGATATTAGTGTTAAAACGGGACTAATGGTCGGTTTTGGCGAATCACGCGCTGAAATCAGAAAAGCAATTGAGGACATCCAGGTTGTAGGTGTCAAAATGATTACGATCGGGCAATATCTTCAGCCCTCAAAAGACCAATTGCCAGCGAAACGCTACTATAGGCCGGAAGAATTTATGGGTCTCGCCAAGTACTGTCAACGGCTCGGGTTTTCTCGAATAATCAGTGGCCCGCTAGTTCGGAGCTCATATCGTGGGGCTTAGCTTGTCTACAAAGTACTTTTTGTTGGAAGCGCATTTGTGGTAAACCAGTAGATGCCGAGGCTCTCCAACTTAGAGGCAAGTTCATCAGTTCCAGTTGGTTTCGAAATATAGCTGTTTGAACCAAGTTCATAGCTACGCGCGATATCTTTTTCATCATCAGAGCTAGTTAGCATTACGATCGGGATAGTTTTGAATCGCGCGTCTGATTTAAAAAACTCCAGAACTTCGAAACCGTCTCGTTTTGGCAGCTTTATATCGAGAAGTATAAAGTCGGGAGTATTAATATTTCCATACGGCGGACTCTTCTCAACATAATCTATCGCTTCTTGTCCGTCTGTCACAACGTGAATCGTAACGGGAAACCTCTCCCTCAAGCTTTCAAGGGTGGCTTTCGTCAAGAAAACATGGTCTGTGTTATCTTCAACCAGAAGAACTTCGAGTTGTCCGTCCACTTTAGACCTCCAGCCTTGCTTCTTCCTTTTTCGCGATATCTTTTGATATTTCGAAAAAGAAGGTTGAGCCGTTATCCAGTTTTGATTTAACCCCAACCGTTCCACCGTGATTTTCAGCGATTTTTCTAACTATCGCCAGGCCCATGCCCGTACCCTGCTCATTCATAGTTTGAGAGATCCCCGCGCGCTCGAAAAGATCAAAAATATTTTTGTGGTAAACAGGATCAACGCCCATGCCGTTATCGCGCACATAAAGGTGCCAAAAGCTTGACGTTTCCTCAACGCCGATTTCTATCTCTAATCTTCTACTGTTAGATTTGTAGTGTATTGCGTTGTCAACCAGGTTTCTGAGGGCTTGCTTAACACTTAAGGGATAGCCAATTATTTCCGGCCAATCGCCAACCAGCCTGACTTTGGCTCTCTTGCTCTCTAATTGCAGACTTAAATCATCGAGTGTTTCATCAACAAGCGTTTGCATGTTGATACTTTGAAGAGTGTCGCTATTTTCACCAATCCGTGAGAGCTCAAGCAGCTGTCGTATTAGTGCATGCATTTGTTCACTATTCGCCCGGACTCGCGACAGATAGAAATGAGCTTTATGAGAGAGCTTTTCGTCAAATTCATTGGCAAACATCGTCAAAAAACCCTGGATAGCGATGAGTGGAGCCTTTAGGTCGTGTGAAACCGAATAGATGAAGCTCTCCAGCTCTTTGTTCTTAAACTCTAGATCATGGCTATATGTTTCAAGAAGATCTTTGGCCGACTGAAGATCGGCAACATTCTTATCAAGTTTTTCCTGGCGGAAGTTTAACTCTGTGCTCATTTCATCAAAAGCTGTGGTTAAATCGCCAATTTCGTCGGGTCTGTCCAGATCAATTTTGTGACCAAGCTCACCTTTTGAGATTCTTTTAGCAGCGTCAAACAATTGCCGGAGTGGTTTTTTGAGTGTTGAGCTCATATATAAAGCCATACCGATTGCAAACACCAGGACTATCCCTGAGACCAAGAAAGACCTTTCGAGCGTTCTGTTTACCTCGGTCAACGCCGATTCTTCAGTTGTTTTGACCAACGTTCTTTCGGTTTCTATCATTGAAAATATTTCAGCTTCCAGGTCTTCCTCGTCATTAATATCTTGAACCTTGACGCTAAAATCATTTCTATTTTCAAACGATTCAATCAACCGCAGCCAGTTTCTGCGCACTTTATTATTCGCAACCTCAACTCTCTTTAAGTCCTGTTGCATGGATTTACGATGGTCTATTCTGCCCAGGGCAGCCAGTGCCTCTGAGAATTCTTTATCTGCTACGTTCCATCCGTCGATATGCTCTTTGTCTTTGCTGTCGGCAAATAGACGCTCAATCCTTCTTCTTTCCTCAAGTGGGTCATGAAGGTGGGTCGCTCTTCTGGTCATAAGGGCTCTATTGGCTATTTTTGCTTGAGAGGAAGTAATGGACCTCTGAATGGTATAGACACTACCGATGCCTAAAGCCGATGCCACTAGTGCAAGTAGCACGTAGGACAGCATCATTCTTGTCATGTAGCTGGGCGTTTTGATTTTTATCATTCGGGCCTCAATCTAAGGATAAAGAACGCGAGATCATCGCGCATCTTACTGTCAGAGAATTTATCGAGTTTGGATATCATCATCTGTGCGATTATTTCAGCTTTTTGACTTGTTAGGCTACCAAATAATTTTAGCAAATTATCGTCTCCAAAAAAAGCGCCGTCCTTGTGGCCCATTTCCCGGCAGTCAGGTAATCCGTCAGTGTAGA
>JAUWRD010000187.1 GCA_030610765.1 Actinomycetes bacterium | reverse complement strand
CTTTACCAACGTCGGGCTTATTGGAAGAAGCGGAGCGACAACGGGGAACGCCGTAATTCTTGGCGCTTATTTGACCATGCCCATTCTCATATTCCTGACTCTATTGGTTCGAAATGTCTATGGTCGACGATCATCTTTTATTGCGTTGGGATCTTTAATTCTAGCGGGATTGGCTCTAGTCTTCACCTTTTCACGCGGATCCTGGTTAGCTGTACTCATCGTCTCTGTCGTAGTCGTTGGGTGGTCGTGGCAAAGGCGACCGCGTATATCAAAAAGATTCATGGCTTTATCTGTCGTGATATTGCTTTTTATCGCAATAATGATCTCCCTTGGACCGAGGCCCCCGCAAAACGTAGTTGCCAGAGCGTTTAGCGCGTTTAATCCCTCTGAGCCAACAGTGGAGACCCGTTTGGTCGCGTGGCGTCAAGCTTTCCGGGTAATCGCGGCCTTCCCGGTTTGGGGCACAGGAATAGATAGTTTTTCATTCGGCGTAACCTCTCTATCACCAAAAAGTACCGATGGAGTTCTTGACAAGCCGCATAATTTTTTCCTGGAGGTTTTGGCGACAATGGGGGTTCTTTCCTTTTTAGCATATTTATCTGCTTTGGCAATTATCTTCTATTCCGGCTGGAAAATGGTGCGTCAAGCCAAACCTGACTACCAAATTGAAGCAGCTGGCATGGCGGCGAGTGGCGCGTATCTTTTGGCCCTCTTTTTTCTCTTTTCGACCATTAACAACGCGCCCCTTTTCTATGTGATTCTTGGATTAACGGCAGCCGGAGCGCGTGAGACAGGCACTCTGCCGATCTTCAAGCTAGCTGATTTTCGGTGGGGTTCAGACAAGCAAACAGGGCAAGCCAGCTAACCCTGTTTTGTTCCGTATGATTCCATTTTACTGTATGATATGGGCTAATGTTCGAGTCAATATTAGGCCGTACTTATCGATTATTTATTTCGCGAAGATTTGCGATCTCTCTTTTAATTGCAGTTTCCTTTCTCTTGCTCATGGGAATTCTCTTGCCAACTCTCTCTTACCATGAGCCGAGCGAGATGGTTTCGTTCTCAAAAGAGCATCCTATCCTCTTTGAGCTGGGTAAAGTCTTTAATCCTCCGACATTAACGACTTCCTGGACCTTTCTGTTTTTAACCGGCCTTTTAATGTTAAGCACTGTTCTTTGTTGTTTCGAGCGAATCAGAAATCGCGAATATCAGGATCCATATGGAAAAGAGCCAAAATTCTTCCGCCATAAAGTTGAATTCTCGCTAGACGCAGGTGCCGAGGATTCGATGGCCTCTTCCATCGCGACCCTACGCCGATATTGGTGGCGACTAAGCAAAAAACGGGTTAGGGAGAATGGCGTTTTTATTGAGGGCCGAAAGGGCGCCTTTGGCTTTTGGGGCTCAATAATCTTCCACCTTGGCTTCATGATCATCCTAGTGGGCGTGATTATGAGTAGCTCTACCCGGTTCAGCGGCAAATTTCTCGTGGCCGAAGGCCAAGAGTTGCCTCTTTTAACAGAAAACATGACCACCGTTGTCAGACAACCAGCCGACGGCTATGAGCTGCCCGGATATCCAGTCTATTTGGAAAGCTTTAAGGCCGAAATCGTTGACGAAAGGTTCCCTGTAGAATATCGGGCCAATCTCAAGGTGCGTGAAGCCGGCGGAATTGTCACCAGTAAAAAAATATTGATAAATGAAGCTATCAAGATTAACGATATCGCCATATTGCTGGAGAATTACGGTTTCGCGCCGCATATCGTGGTAAAAGACCCCAAAGGTCAAACACCCCTTGACGCCTTTATCAACCTTAGAGGTCGTATTGCGGGTAGCCGCGATAGTTTTAAAGTACCGAAAACAAAACTTTCAATCGACACCGTCTTTTACCCGAACAGAAAAAATAAAGCGTCCTTGGTACCAAAAACCCCATATTATATAATTACGGTTAAGAAGGGAAACAAAGAGATCTTTCAGGGGCCCTTAAGACAAGGAAAGTCTGTTAAATTCGATGGTTACACGGTGGGTTTTCCGGAAACTCGTTACTGGGCCTACTTCCAGGTCAACCGCGACCTAGGAATAGGCGTCTTGTTCTGGGGATTCATGATCAGCTTCATAGGCGTGGTTATCAGATTCGTCTCTCATGACCGACAAGTGTCGATACGCCTGAAATCGGGCGACTCCGGAACAGAGGTTCTGGTAAGCGGACGTTCGAAATATTTTCCGGCGATTTTCAAGGGGGAGCTAACAAAACTTGCAAAATCTATTGAAGACGAGCAAACTGGAGGTCCACTAAATTGGGACAATTTGAAGAAATATTTTTCTGGATAGCCGTCTAC
>JAUWRD010000231.1 GCA_030610765.1 Actinomycetes bacterium | reverse complement strand
TAACGGGACAGGCACTGGCGTTTTGTTGGAACTCGCCAGATTACTTAAGGGCAAGAAGATGAATTCGACGATGGTTTTTGCTTTCTTCGGTGCCGAAGAAAGGCTTACATCCAATAGAGCCGCGGAGCATTTTGGTTCCCGTCACTTTGTCGCGAATATGAACGACAATGACAGACAGCGGACTTTAGGGATGATTTCTGTGGATATGCTCGGAGTCGGGCACTTCTTTCATGTAAGATCGATGCGTCGAGGGCCTATGACTTTGGTAGACGACATCCTGGCATATGCCGCGGCAAATGGGCATACATTAAGCTATCGGCAAGATTATGGCTGGAGCGATCATCGCGCTTTTGAATTAGCCGGCATCCCGGCCGCCTGGCTGGAATGGCGAAACGATACCTTGATTCACACAACAGCCGATCGCTACGCGCGGATCCAGTGGGATGCGGTAGATATATCCGGTAAGTTTCTCTCGCTCTATTTAATAGACAAGCACGGCGTCAAATAGTAGTTTTATAAAAAAAGGGAGAACTATTTGTCGAAAGAAACTGTATTAGTCACCGGTGGCGCCGGTTTTATCGGGTCACATCTGGTCGACGCTTATCTGGAGGCCGACTATAAGGTAGTCGTCGTTGACGATCTGTCAAAAGGAAAACGAGAGAACGTAAATCCTCAGGCGACCTTTCGCAAAGTAAGCATTAACGACAAAGAGCTAGCCGATGTTTTTAAGGAATTTCAGCCGACAATCGTCAACCACCACGCCGCCCAGGCCTCGGTTCGCGTGTCCGTCGACGATCCTGTCTATGACGCGGGAATAAATGTTATTGGCAGCCTAAAATTACTTGAGCTGGCCAAAGACTTTAAAGTGAGCAAGTTTCTTTTTGCCTCAACAGGCGGCGCGATCTATGGAGAACAAGATTACTTTCCGGCCGATGAAAACCACCCTTTAAGGCCTATCTCTCCTTATGGGGTTGCCAAGGCTTCGGTTGAGCTATATCTCGGTTTCTATCACGCCGAATATGATTTCAAATATACAGCTTTAAGATATTCTAATGTCTTTGGTCCCCGCCAAGATCCATTTGGCGAAGCCGGGGTTGTGACCATATTCAGCCAACAGATGGTAGCCGGTAATCAACCAGTT
>JAUWRD010000207.1 GCA_030610765.1 Actinomycetes bacterium | reverse complement strand
GTTGGTTCGTCCATCAAAAGAATGTCTGGATTGCCAAATAGCGCTTGGGCGAGAAGCACTCGCACCTTTTCGCCTCCGCTAAGCTCTTGCATTTTTAGCGCGTGAAGCTGCTCCTTTACACCAAGGTCGCTCAATAGCATGGCTGCTTGCGATTCGGCCATCCAGCCGTCCAATTCAGCAAACTCGGCTTCAAGATGCGCAGCTTTAATCCCGTCCTCATCAGTGAAATCCGGCCTGGCGTAAATGGCATCTTTTTGCGTCATGATGTCATAAAGATTTTTGTGTCCCATCATTACGGTATGTAAGACTGGTAATTCGTCAAACTCAAAATGATCTTGCTTCAAAGCGGCTATTCTATCTCCGGGCCTGGTTGTTACCGTCCCATGAGAGGGCTCTATATCGCCTGAAAGTATTTTTAAGAATGTGGATTTGCCGGAGCCGTTAGCGCCGATCAGTCCGTAGCAGTTTCCGGGCGTAAATCTTAACGATACATCTTCAAAAAGTTTTCTTTTCCCATATGAGAGGGTAACGTTTTCCGTACTAATCATTGATCATCCTTTGGTATCAACCCTGATTTTGAATCTAGCTCGAGTAAGTCCAGACTTAAATAGCATAAAAAAGCGCCCCATTTAATGAAGCGTGTCCATTAAAGCAGTATATTGAGAGGTGTCAGAATCATGGATGCAAATACTATTCGAGCGTTTATTTTCTTGGTCGCCGGTCTCATAGTGTTTTTCGTTCCACACGAAAAGATCTACAATTTTCAAGCCTCTGTGCTCGCTAAGTTTCACATCAAATATGATGAGAAAAAAAGAGGTCAGGTCTACTCCATGTATCCAAAGCTTGGAGCCGTCTTCATCCTTATCTCTCTAGCGCTGTTTACGTTTTCAATCTTCGGTAGCATCACTTTCAGATAAGCCGCTCTCTGTGCCATTCACAGCTTCAATTTGTTTCAGACTTTCAAAATCAGGACGACACTCTGCTTCTCGGTGAGGCCTGTAATCGTCATCGTGCCCCTTTTGCTTTTATTAGTTTTTACAGGACTGTCCGCGCAGCAGGTACACCAATGGAGGGATTGTAAAAACACTGTGCTTACTGTGACGATATAGTGAACAGTGGATAGACACAGGGGGTCGCATGAGATATCGAAAGCTTGAGCGGTTGTTGTTGTCCGTAGGGTTGCTTGGCGTCCTAGTATCGATGGTAGTAGCCGTGATTAATGGCGCACCCCTTTTTAACTTCCTTGGACAACTGCTGTTCGTCCCGGCATTCTTTTTTACGCTCCACTACGGCCGGCGCTATGGATACATAGCCACTGCTCTCTCAGCGCTCGTGTTGCTGGTTGTTCGTACACTGACTGACGGGGCGATAGACCTGAGTACTCCCGAGGGCCGAGAGGCTCTGGTGTTGATCAGTGCGTTCGGTGTGGCTGGAATCATTGGCGGCGAGCTCGCTGCCCGAATTAAATATGCTACGGCCTCCCTGGCTGACGAGGGATTCATAGATCCCGACACCGGCATCTTCAGCGCGGCCTATATCGACCGCGTGATAAACAAGTGTTGGTCAACCTATCGGCGCGACAAAAAGCCCTTTTCTGTGCTATTCATTGATGTCGTCTGGCCTGATTCGATCAAAACGGCGGCCAAGGAAAAGCTGCAAGCTCGCATTGCTAACGTCATTAGGACTAATGTGCGCCTGGTTGACGATGTCGGATGTATTGAAGCGGACGCTTCTGCCTCGTGCTTCCATACACGCCGATCGACGGCGCGATAATCACAAACGCGCGGCTCGAGAAAGCCTCTTTGAAGTCGCACCAAACCCAAAGTCTGACAGCCGACTGGCATGTCGAGATCCTGGCGGCGCCTAAGGA
>JAUWRD010000138.1 GCA_030610765.1 Actinomycetes bacterium | reverse complement strand
TGATAGACAAACGGAAAACACACTTTTACTTCTTTTTCACCCTTTCCATTTACACCTTCCAGCTGGTCTACAAAAACAGGAATAAAAACTACTGATCCCAGCTCCAACATATAGTCGGTAGCCTGACCGCCCTCGAAAGGTTTGCCGTCCATGAAACCATCGAAATCCATCAAAACAAAATCTTGTTTCTTGGCAGCTCGACCCTTAACTAACTCAAGCGTCGAAAACTTATCCCTGAGCTTTTCAAGCCGCTCTTTCACCTCGTCTGATACCGACTTTTCCGGTGCATCCTCTATCTCAATCTTGCCAACATCAGCAATTTTAACTTCTGGCTTAACCTCAACTTTAGCCTTAAAGATTAAAGGTTTGCCGTCAATGGCCTGTACTACATCAATCTCTGGAGAACTTATGGGATCGATGCCAGAATTCTCTACCGCCCTAGGATAAAAGGCTGGAATAATCTCGTGCAAAGCCTCGTGAAATACAGCTTCTTTACCTATCATCTGGTCAATGACAGCCTTCGGTGCTTTGCCTTTTCTAAAACCCTTGATTTTTACTTTGGTTGCAATATCGCGGTATGCGCGATCGATTGAATCTTCAATATCCTCAAAAGGAATCTCCACTTTTAGAACAACCGTATTTGGTTCCTCACTTGTCTCTATTTCCGTCTTGATAACAATCCTCCCTCGCCGTTTCGACTAACCCACATTATGCCCGCGAGTTAGCCAGACAATACTATCACAAACTATTCGTGACGCCATGTCTCTAAAGCCCTGCCAACTTTCTAATACGCGGTTGTGCGGGTGAGAGGACTTGAACCTCCACGTCACTCGGACACATGCTCCTAAGGCATGCGCGTCTGCCATTCCGCCACACCCGCGATAAAACTGTTTTCCAGCCAACAGAAAACACCGCAAATAATACAAGAATCTTAGCGATATGACAAACGCGCATCTCTTCTCCGTACAATTTGTTTTATTAACGATTACGCTGAATCGCTCACATTATGGAATTCCTTGGTAAAAACAGAGAACGCGGAGATTATCGTGAGAACCACAACGGAACCAATGATGGCGGAGAAAATACGTTCATCGATTATTTGATTTTTCAGGCCCAAAGCCGCGGCAATGATGCCAATCGAGAGCCTGGCGTTGAATAGCTCGGCAATGAAAAAGGCCTCTTTCTTAAAGAATGGCTTAGCCGCAAAATAAGTTCCAATAAACTTGCTGGAGAAGGCAAGAATAACAAATATAACTATATAGCTAAGACTTTGCCTTAACTCAGCCAGCTTGATTGATAGCCCGATGGAAAAGAAAAAGATGGGCGTGAGAAAGCCGAATGTTAAGCCGCGGAGCTGATTTACTAAGTCGGAATGTTTCACTACAAGTTGTGATGTGACTATGCCGAACCCGAAAGCGAGGATGGCCTGCTCCACCCCAATGCTCTCAGAAAGAACCGAGATACCTAAAAGGGACAACAAAACAATTCTTAGCTCAAAAGAAACTATATTCTTCTGGTAACGGGCAAAAATCGTCTCCCCCAAGTTGGGAGCGAGAAAAGGAATCAGCGATAGAACAGCGACAAAGATAATTGTGTAGAAAGAGAAAGTGGAAAAGAAGACACCGAGCATAATAATGGACGCGAGATCGGTAACCATGACCGCGGACAAAATTGTTTTCTTCTTCTCAGTAAGCTCGCCGGCTTCCAACATTAATGGATAGACAATGGCGATCGAAGTTGTCGACAAAGCGATCCCCACTAGCAAGCTTTGCATAGTTGAAAAATCGAGAAAAAAGTAAGAAAAACCTAGAATCGTCAAGAAAGGGGCCAAAAAAGAAGCAAGTCCAATAACCGAGCATACCTTTGCTTTTCTCCGCAGCAGATCCAGATCTATCTCAAGGCCGGCCAAATACATCAGCGCCATTATGCCGAAGTTGGCCAATACCTCAATTATGACAGTGCTTTCCACACCTAAAAGATTCGCGGCAAAGATACCCATGAGAATTTCGAGAAGAGCAACTGGAATATGTGTTTCAAGCCCGACAAAGCCGGCGAAGACTATGAACAAGCTAACAATCCATAGATTGGAAGTTTTCATTAGATGCCCCCGAATTCATCGATAAATATATTCACAATATAATACCATTGGCACAAGTAGGCGTTCGGTGTGGAGGAAAGCAGGAAGCGGCGGCTTCCCCTGACTGTGATCGATCAAGTAGACATCAAGCAGCTTTTTCGCGAGATTCAGAGCGGAAATCAAAACCTTTTTTCCGGAACAATCGCAGGCAAACCTCCACAACTTTTGGGTCCCGAGATTTCTTTCTCCTTAAGACCTTGAGGATAGCCGGAGCCATTTAATCTTTCGTGATGCTGTTAATTCGTTCGCCTAGATCATGCTCAAGTTGCTCATTTTTCGCGTGTTTAGATTTTCCCATTTTTCTCCAAGCTACCAATGATCCTTGTATTTATTCCCGAATGGAGATTTTCCCGGCAAGGAGCCGGAGGTTTTTCTAGAAGAGCGAAGCTAAAGTGATATAATTCAGCCGGTAATGGGTCATTAGCTCAATTGGTAGAGCAGGGGACTCTTAATCCCAAGGTAGCCGGTTCGACCCCGGCATGACCCACCAGAAGAACTCCTCAGGGCTATTAGCTGCGTCACCCGTCGGATCACGTAATACACTCTTCTAGCTTAAACGTCTATATAATTCCCTTGTTAATCTCGCTTTTCGAAGATGTTAAAAAGACTCGCCATAAAAGGGATGATGACGTATATTGCTGTCTTCGCCCTCATGCTTATGGTAGCTATGCCGGCTTTGGCCCTCTTGGCTGATTCGGTAAAAAGCCCGGCAATCGTTAACGGGCAAGTTTTATCGCGGGACATTGGCTTCGGAGAAGTTACATCCAAGGACATTCGCGAAAGAGCAGTAGAGGCCAGGGATATTGGCAAAAGAGCCGTTAAGAACGGTCACATTGGAAACGACGCGGTAGTGGGCCGACAGATTAAGAACGGGACCATCGCAAATGTCGATATCTCCCCACGAGGGGATATCGCGGCTTGCAAGATAAACACGGCCGGCCTTAACGCAGACACCGTTGACGGTGTACACGCGGTCGCGTTTGCCAGAGCTATTCACGATCACGACAGGAGCTATTCCGTGCTAGCCCATGGTCATGATACGAGCTATTCAGTACTCGGGCACTCAACACCATGGTCACCCATCACCAATGTTCCCCAAGATCTGGCCGATGGCGACGATGACACTATGTATCAAGCAGGTTTCGGACTTTTCTTAAGCAAAAGCCGGCGACTAACCCGCTCCCCTATTGGCTGACCCCGGGAACACTTTTCGTGTTGATGGAACAGTTATGCAAAGACACAACAAAACGCCAGAGCAATTGGCAACTCTTAACTGGCATGACCTCACTGAGTTTCCAGCCAGAGGTAATCCCACAGCCATTGCTTTTGATGGCGCCAATATCTGGGTGACCAACCGTGGTTCAGATTACATTAATAAGCTAGACGCAGATCGCACAATGCCTCTGCCTAGACCATAAACAGATCGACAACTAAAAGAGGGCACTTCGGTGCCCTCTTTTTTTTATTTCAAGGTAATACCATCCTTAGTTCCGCGAATAATTAAAGGGACACGTACTTAATTCCGTAGAATTAAGAACATGTCCCTTTAATTATCTTGCGCGCCCGGAGGGATTCGAACCCCCGACCTGCGGATTCGAAGTCCGACGCTCTATCCAGCTGAGCTACAGGCGCATGCAGACCCTATACAAATGGTGCCGAAGGAGGGATTTGAACCCTCACGCCCTTAAGGGCACTACGCCCTGAACGTAGCGCGTCTGCCTTTC
>JAUWRD010000235.1 GCA_030610765.1 Actinomycetes bacterium | reverse complement strand
GACATGCCGGTTTCAGGAGGTTCTTCTAAGCAGCTAAACGAGTTGCCGCGAACAAAACCTGTCCAGCTTACCCGTTCGAGCGCTCTGTCCTTCGTCTCGGGCGACTGAACTACCCAGGAAGTTCGCTCGATTCCCGCTGTGGCCCGAAACCGATACTCCATATGGTTCTTGCTGCCTTCTTTAGCGCATCTGAAATGGTCATTAATCCTGATGGTAAAACTGCCGAACAATGCATTGTCGCGCGGGGGTTGGTTGTTTAAGGGCTGTCTTGGGGCTACAGACCTAGATGCCCCAGAAGGCCGGACGGAGCCATAAAACTGAACGGACCCGGGTTCGATTCGATATTCTTCAATCCCAGTGTAGACAATGCCGCCCTCGGGCCAGGTTATCTCTTCAAGGAAAAAAGGATTGTTATTTTCTCTGACAATAATTGTCGTTGGAATGAATTCATCTACAAAAGTATCGGGGGCGCTTACCTCGATATCTAGCGGCCGAGCCTCCCGATCACCGTAATCAGATAGCGACACCTTGACCTTCTCTCCCGCTTCAGTTTTTCTAACCTCAACACGGCTATCGGTCAGCACAAGATTGCTAAAATGCGTGATCGGCGCAGATACGCTAGTTTTTTTCTTCGCAAAATCAATACCAACTTCTAGATCTTTCACCAGCTCTACTTTTTTGTTCTTATTTGAAAAATGCAGCAAAAACGGCAAGCCATCCATGACCCGATTTATTGTAACTTCAAAAGTTACAGGCTCTTTAAACTTCAGTCCATCCGGCTCAAGCTTATAGCCAATTAAATCAGCGTCCGCCTGATCTCCGGATATCTCTTCCCCGGTATCGGTCTTCTGTTTGTAAGTTCTGGTAATCTTGATCTTCTTTAACTTTGACGCTTCGGGCAAAGCGCCGTTGGGAATTATTAGTGTCGCCGTGCCGGCATCTGAAGTAACCGTCATAGTCGGTGCCTTAGTGGTTCGAGAGGAGCTAGAGCTTGAGGTAGTTTTAACCGCCGACTTAGAGCCAAGATAAACTATGCCAAGTGTAATTCCTATTACAAGCGCTACACCGATTAAGCCCGTGACTACTTTGTTTTTATTCAT
>JAUWRD010000126.1 GCA_030610765.1 Actinomycetes bacterium | reverse complement strand
TTGACGACCTAAAGGCTGCCGGCATTCCTAAAGACCTCGCTTTGATGATCAAAGAACTCTAATTCGGTGACACAATACTTAATTATTAAATACGGGGACACCATAGCTATTTATTACCCCAAAATAGCTATGGTGTCCCCGTATTTATCCGGTTTTCAGAATTAAGTACGTGTCCCCATAATTGCGAATTACCCATAATTAAGTATTGTGTCACCGAATTATCTGTGTCCCCGAATTATCGTCCCCGAATTATCAAAACTCTGCTATCGTTTTAGTATGCGCTCTTTTACCTATAACTCTCTTTTTGGTCAAGGCATCATCATGACCGAGCGAAATATGATCAGGCGCCACCTGTGGGGAGACTTGAGCTCGGATTTACTTGAGCAAGCTCAAATGGCGGAGCCACAGGCGATCTTTGAAACTATGCCTAGCGATTTATCCGAGGCGCTAAGTGATTATTTTAGAGGCGTTCCCGCTGACTTCAATTCTTGGGGAATAAACGTAAACGGCTTGTCCGCATTCTCGAGAAAAGTGTATGACGCGGTTAGGGGCCTAAAGTGGGGCGAAAAAGCCAGCTACTCCGAGATAGCGCGCCAAATCGGTCATCCTAAAGCGACGCGGGCTGTTGGGTCGGCTCTTGGCAAAAATCCGATCCCGCTTTTTATCCCGTGTCATCGAGTACTGAGTCGAGACGGGGAGGGAGGTTGGAGCGGTCCGCCCGGTTGGAAGAGAAGGCTGCTGAACTTGGAGACAGATGAAAAAATTTATAATTAATGTACTCGTTACCGGTGGAGTGATTTTTGGAATCTCCTATTTTTTGCCGGCGTTGATAAAGGTAGCTGATTTTCAAACAGCACTTTTGGCGGCGTTGATATTAGCTCTAGTTAACGCACTGGTCAGGCCAGTCATAGTCATCATATCTATCCCTGTCACCTTCCTGTCTCTCGGGCTTTTCCTATTTGTTATCAACGCTTTGATGCTATATCTTGTGGCAAAAATTATTGGCCCCGGTTTTTATCTTCAAGGGTTTTGGCAGGCAGTCGTGGCTGCCATAATTATCTCCGCTGTCAGCACTTGGCTGTCATCTGCATTGATCGAGGACAAATAGTATCTCGTCCTAAAGTCTGATGGTAGGTCGACAACCGATATGTTAAATTATATTCATCTTGCGGCTATAAAATGGGGAAATACTTCTTATGTACGAATTTTGTCAACTTGCCGTATGACGCAAGGGTGATTCTATGGTAAAACGGACAGTTTATGACGTTTCTTTTATAGTGATCACCGGCTTATCCGGAGCCGGAAAGTCCGAAGCTGCTCGTAGCTTCGAGGACATGGGATATTTCTGCATCGACAATCTGCCTCCCAGCTTAATATCAAGAATGGCTGAATTATGCGCTATGCCTGGAAGCGCGGTTAAAAAAGTCGCTTTGGTGAGCGATATTAGAGGCGGCCATTTTTTTGAGGATCTTCAAGCTGCTCTGGCAAATCTGAAAGAAAGAAAGATTGATTACCGGGTCTTATTCTTGCAGGCTTCCGATGAAGTTCTTTTGAAAAGATTTAAAGAAACCAGGCGACCACATCCCCTAGCTGAAGGGGGTCGGGTCATCGAGGGAATAAAGAGCGAACGTCGGTTGCTACGTACGCTCAAGGGCGATGCCGACATGGTCATTGATACGTCTAATCTTTCCGCGCACGACTTGCGCGAGAAGATACGGACGACGTTTCTAGGAGTAGAGAAACAGAGAGACATGGTAGTCACCGTCACGTCGTTTGGTTACAAGTATGGAATGCCTGTCGACGCTGACATAGTAATGGATGTACGGTTCTTGCCCAACCCCCACTATATTGAAGAACTCAGATATTTTCACGGCGGCGAAGAACCGGTGAAGAACTTTGTTCTGTCTCAGAAAATAACCGGAGAATTTATTTCGAAATTCTTTGATCTTCTCGATTTTCTGCTTGGCAATTATAAGAAAGAAGGAAAAACTTACCTGAATTTGGCGTTAGGATGCACAGGCGGGACCCACAGATCTGTTACCTTAGCAGAATCCACGGCGGAATTTTTGCGTGAAAAGGGTTATTCAATCATTATCAGGCACCGGGATGTCGGTAAGGATTTTAAGCGCCTATGACACGAGTTGTAGCTGTCGGCGGCGGCACGGGGATGCCGATATTAATCAAGGGTCTCCTTGAAATCGACATCGATATTCAGGCTGTAGTTACTGTTGCTGATGACGGCGGTAGCTCCGGGGTGCTCCGGGAGGAGCTTGGTATCATGCCCCCGGGAGATAGTCGCAATTGTCTCGTCGCGATGGCCAACGGCAATACGCTCATGTCGTCACTTTTTCAATATCGTTTTGAGAACGGCGAGAGCCTGAAAAACCACGCTGTCGGCAATTTGATAATTGCGGCGCTAACCGAAATCTCCGGGGATTTCAGCAAAGCGCTGGTGTTGGCCGGTAGTTTGCTCGGAGCCCGGGGTCGTGTAATGCCATCATCTCTAGAGCCGTTGACCCTACTCGCGCAAGTGGAGACCTGGTCGTCTTCGAATGGAGGCGGACAAATATCCGGGCAAGTCAACATTGCTAACCGGCTTCGTCCACTTAAATCGATAGCCATTGAGCCGAAAAATACCCCGGGGTGTCCTGAGGCTCTTAGAGCACTGAGATCAGCGGAGGTTATTATCCTAGGCCCGGGCAGTCTTTTCACGAGCATATTGCCTAATCTGCTAATCAAAGATATCAATGAGACCATAAAGCAATCGTCGGCCAGGAAGATATTCTTAAGCAACATAACGATCCAGCCTGGCGAAACCAGCGGGTTTACTGCGGCAGATCATATCCGCGCTCTGCTGGACAGCGCAGGTTCAGGTGTTTGTGACGAAGTTATAACCAGCAGCACGATTATTTCTCCTGAAGGTCTTGCCGAGCTTGACGAGGCAAAAACTTCACCGCTGATCATCGATAATCAGAATATAAGAGATTTGGGTGTGAAGCACACAACCGCCGATTTAACCGATGAGCGCTTTCCAACCCATCACGATCCGCATAAGGTGGCGGCGTTTTTCAGAGGTGCAATTTAGGTTGTCATTCTCAAATCAAGTTAAGGATGAGCTCTCTCATTTGTGGCCGGGCCGGCGCTGTTGCCGGGCAGCAGAGCTGTCAGCAGTGATTAGAATGGACGGCAATCTTCATCTTCTCGGCAATAGTCGGTTTGCCCTTCATCTGACAACAGAAAACGCTGCCGCGGCTCGAAAATGCTTACGCTTGATCAGCGATCTCTATAAGCTTTCAGGCAAAGTAACCATCCGTCGCTCTAAGCTAAGTAAAACTAATAACTATTTAGTCTTCGTTAATTGGCAGTCCGGTCTCGGACAGGCATTAAATGAATTGGGTATTTTAGATGATTCCCTAAATCTGCGCCAAGATGTGCCAGGGCGTTTAATCAAAAGAGATTGCTGCGCTCTATCCTACCTCAGGGGTCTCTTTTTAGGCGGCGGTTTTATTAGCGATCCCAAAAGCCAGTATCACCTGGAGTTTACGAGCGACAATCTTTTTCTGGCGCAGACAATTTCTGACCTTTTGAAAAGATTTGATCTTGGGTCAAAACACACCGAACGGCGAGAGCATCAAATCATTTATATGAAGCAAGCTCAGACCATCTTCGACTTCCTGGGTTTGATTGGCGCCAATGCCGCCTTACTTAAATGCGAAGATGTCCGGATTCTTAAAAGTGTGAGGAGCTCCGTCAATCGGGTCGTCAATTGTGACACGGCTAATCTAAATAAGGTTGTGGAAGCTGCCCTGGATCAACTGAGCGATATTGCCAAAATCGACGAAGCAGTTGGATTGCATGAATTGCCTCTAGCGCTGAGAGAAATTGCCGAGGCTAGAATCGCTAATCCGCAAGCGAGTCTTAAAGAACTGGGTGAGGCAGGTGAGCTCGGATTAACGAAATCAGCTGCCTATCATCGTGTCAGACGTCTAAAAGAATTTGCCGACAAACTGGTTGGCTAGGTTTTTATCAATTTTTTAAGGGAAAATAAGTAGAGCAAATAGGAGGATGATGGGTTTGAAAAAAATCGGTATTAATGGATTTGGACGTATTGGTCGGAACACATTTCGCGCTGCTTTGCAGGAACCGGATGTCGAGGTAGTAGCTATCAACGATCTGACATCTGCTGAGAATTGCCGGCACTTGTTAAAGTACGATTCAGTCCACGGAGTGTTGGACGCGGATATAAAAGTCGAGGAGGGCGCTCTGGTCGTAGACGGCCACCGGGTCAAAGTCTTGTCAGAAAAAGACCCGGAGAAAATTCCTTGGGGCGATCTCGGTGTTGATGTTGTGATAGAGGCAACCGGGTTTTTTGCTAAACGAGAGGGCGCATCCAGACACCTGGCGGGAGGAGCCAAGAAGGTAATTATCTCGGCCCCCGCGCCGGACGCTGACGTAACCCTGGTTTTAGGCGTTAACGGGCAGGCATATAATGCCGAGACCGACAATATTATTTCAAACGCTTCTTGCACGACTAATTGTTTAGCGCCTGTTGCTAAAGTTTTGCTTGAAAAATTTGGCATCGTCAAAGGCTTTATGACCAC
>JAUWRD010000082.1 GCA_030610765.1 Actinomycetes bacterium | reverse complement strand
AGTTAGTTAAGGGTCGAGCTGCCAAGAAACAAGATTTTGTTTTGATGGATTTCGATGGTTTCATTGACGGCAAACCTTTCGAGGGCGGTCAGGCTACTGACTATATGTTGGAGCTGGGATCAGGAGATTTTATTCCTGGTTTTGAAGACCAGCTGGAAGGTGTAAAAGCAAAGGGTAAAAAAGAAGTAAAAGTGACTTTTCCGAAAGACTATCAGAGCGACTTCCTAGCTGGAAAAGACGCGGTTTTCGCGGTTAAGGTCAAAGAGATTAAGAGTAAAAAGAAACCCAAAGTCGACGATGAGTTTGCGAAGAATGTCAGTAAGTTTGAAAGCTTAAAAGAACTTAAAAAAGACTTAAAGAGGGAAGCAACAGAACGCATTGAAAAGGAAAGAGAAAACTTTATCAGAAATAGCGCGGTCGACGCATTGGCGGCTGATAGCGGACCCGAGTTACCTGCAGCCATGCTTGAGCAGCGTATTGATCAAATGGTTGAAGATTTTAAAGGGAGGATGGCAAAAGGTGGTGGAGGCGCCGATTTTTCCGCAATTATGCCTGATGGAAGTGAGGAAATGGCTGGTCTTCGAAAGAACTTTCACGCCGACGCTGAAAGAACGATTAAGTCGGAGTTGGTTCTCGGAGCATTAATGGACCAGGAGAATATAGAAGCTACGGATGAAGATATTGAAGAAGAGATCATGCGATTAGCTGAAAGTTCGAAAAGAAACCTTGATGATCTGAGGGCAGAGATAGATGGGATGGACGGTCGCAAATTTTTGAAAAGCAGGCTGTCTATGAACAAGACTGTAGACTTTCTCGTCTCCAAAGTAAAAATTAAGAAAAAGGATGATGCACATGAGTCTGGTACCGATAGTAATTGAACAAACTGCACGGGGTGAACGCTCGTACGATATCTTTTCAAGGTTACTAAACGAGCGAATTATTTTTCTTGGCAGCGAAATTAATGATGACATTGCGAATTTGGTAATCGCGCAAATGCTACATCTCGAATCGGACGATCCGGAAAAAGATATCAATTTATATATAAATAGTCCCGGAGGGGTGATCACCTCGACCATGGCTATTTACGACACGATGCAATATATAAAGCCTGATGTGTCAACTATATGTATCGGGCAAGCGGCCAGTGGCGGGGCGTTATTATTAACCGCGGGCGCGAATAAAAAAAGATTTGCCACGCCGAATTCGCGGGTATTAATTCATCAACCACACGGCGGCGCTCAGGGGCAAGCTGTGGACATAGACATACAGGCGCGCGAGATCACACGAACTCGCACGTTGTTGGATGAGATATTGGCGCAACATACGGGCCAGACCATTGACAAAGTAAAAAAAGATACTGATCGTGATTTTATAATGACAGCTGAGCAGGCAAAAGAGTATGGTATAATCGACGAAGTTATAGTAGAGAGAAAAAGATAAGGGGGTCGCTATGGCAAAGTTTAGCGACAGCACGGAGCAACTAAAATGCTCATTCTGCGGAAAAAGTCAAAGACAAGTTAGGAAGCTGATCGCGGGTCCCGGTGTCTATGTTTGCGATGAGTGCATCGATTTATGTAACGAAATAATCGATGAAGAGTTGAGCGAGGAGGTTCAACTTAAGCTTGAGGATCTACCTAAACCTCGCGAAATTTATGAAGCTCTCAACGACTTCATAATTGGTCAGGAGAACGCAAAAAAGATTCTCTCGGTAGCTGTTTATAATCACTATAAGCGGATACAAGTTGGGCCACAGCACGAAAATGACGTTGAGCTGGCAAAGAGCAATATTCTATTACTCGGACCAACTGGTTGCGGCAAAACCTTACTGGCACAAACGCTGGCTAGGATTTTGAATGTCCCATTTACAATTGCGGACGCAACGGCTTTAACCGAGGCCGGGTATGTAGGTGAAGACGTCGAGAACATTTTGTTGAAGCTGATCCAATCGGCCGACTACGACGTCAAACGAGCCGAAACAGGAATAATCTATATTGACGAGATCGATAAGATTGCCCGGAAATCTGAAAATCCATCAATAACTAGAGATGTTTCAGGCGAAGGTGTTCAGCAAGCTCTGCTTAAGATATTGGAGGGCACAGAGGCGAGCGTACCACCGCAAGGCGGGCGCAAACATCCGCATCAAGAGTTTATTCAGATTGACACTACAAACGTCTTGTTTATCTGCGGCGGCGCCTTTAACGGCGTGGAAAAAATGATTGAAAACCGTATCGGTAAAAAAGGCATAGGTTTCGGGGCAGACATCAAGAAACGTGAGGATAAAGATATCGGAAATATTCTCAACAACCTTCTCCCGGAAGACCTTTTAAAGTATGGTCTGATACCTGAGTTTGTCGGGCGGCTACCTGTGGTGGCGACAGTCAACAATTTAACCCGAGAGGACCTGGTGCTGATATTGCGGGAGCCGAGAAACGCTCTGGTCAAGCAGTACCATAAGTTCTTCGCTTATGACAATGTCGAGCTTGTTTTTAACGATGAGTCCCTAGTGGCTATTGCTGACAAAGCGCTCAGCAGGTCGAGTGGAGCGCGAGGTTTACGGGCGATCATGGAAGACGCGTTATTGAATGTTATGTATGACATACCCTCGCTTCCAAATGTTACGAAATGTGTAATCACCGAAGAAGTGATAAACGATGGAGTAGAGCCGGCCCTGGTATCCGAGGCTGTAGAAGAAGCCCCGAAAGAGTCAGAAGAAGGGGCGTCGGACGAGGAAGTTTCGGCCTAAAGAAGATAGTTTGGAAAGTAGTTCAAAAAGCCGCCTGATATCCAGGCGGCTTTTTTTATTTTTATGCTAAAATCACCGTCATGACAGATGAGACACTCTCAAAGATTTATGATCCGGCTCGGACCGAATCAACCTGGTATCCATTTTGGGAAAAGAAGAAATATTTCACGCCCGAAGTCAACGATTCTAAAGAATCGTTTACGATTGTCATACCTCCGCCCAATGTAACCGGCTCGCTTCATATGGGCCACGCGCTCAACAACACTATTCAAGATGTGATCGTCAGGTCCAAGCGTATGCAGGGTTACTCAACTTTATGGCTCCCGGGAACTGATCATGCCGGCATTGCCACCCAGAACAAGGTTGAGCAACAACTTGCGATAGAGGGGTTGACGAGACAAGACGTTGGACGGGACAAATTTATTGAGCGCGTTTGGCAGTGGAAAGAAGAGTACGGGGCTACAATTATCAACCAGCTTAAACGCCTTGGATGTTCATGTGATTGGTCACGTGAGCGATTTACGATGGATGAAGATTACTCTAAGGCAGTTAAGGAAGTCTTCGTTCGCCTCTATGAAGATGGTCTTATCTATCGCGGTCATCGCATAATTAATTGGTGTCCTCGTTGCCATACGGCTCTCTCTGATATCGAGGTCGAACATCGTGATCTTGAGGGTGGTTTGTGGCATATCAAATATCCTCTGGTTGGCGAGTCTGGTCACCTGATTATTGCCACAACTCGACCGGAGACGATGTTGGGAGATACCGCGATTGCCGTTAATCCTGACGATAAACGATACAAACACCTGGTGGGCAAGAAAGTCATATTGCCGCTGGTTGGCAGGGAGATTACGATTATTGCTGACGATCATGTTGATCCGGCATTCGGGACGGGCGCCCTTAAGGTTACTCCAGCCCACGATCCAAACGATTTTGAGATCGGCATGCGGCACGACCTTGAACAGATAAATATCTTTGAGACGGATGGCCGCATCAATGAGAATGGCGGGAAATTTGCCGGCCAAGATAGATTTGACGCCCGCGCAGCGGTGGTCAAGGCTCTAGAGGAAGAAAATCTGCTCGAAAAGTTTGAGTCGCACCTTCACGCGGTCGGCCATTGTTATCGTTGTCATACCATAATTGAGCCGTACCTCTCAGAGCAATGGTTTGTTGACATGAAGCCACTGGCAGCCCCGGCTATCGATGTTGTCAGGGAAGGAAAGGTCAAGTTTTCACCTGATCGTTGGGCGCGGGTTTACTTTGAGTGGATGGATAATATTCGCGATTGGTGTATCTCTCGCCAGATATGGTGGGGACATCAAATACCCGCTTGGTATTGTCAGGCTTGCGGAGAGACAGTAGTGGCGACAACGACCCCGAGTGCTTGCACAAAGTGCGGCGCAAGTGAGCTCAAGAGAGATCCCGATGTTCTAGATACCTGGTTCAGCTCAGCACTCTGGCCTTTCGCTACTCTTGGTTGGCCGGAGGAGACCGCTGATCTGGCTTACTTTTATCCGACATCTGTTTTATCGACTGCCCGTGACATTCTATATCTTTGGGTCGCTCGCATGATCATGAGCGGTCTAAAGTTTGTCGATGAAATTCCTTTTGACGCGGTCATAATTCATCCAACGGTTCTTAATTCAGAGGGCCGGCGAATGAGCAAATCTTTAGGAACCGGCATCGATCCGCTTGGGTTAATTGAGAAGTATGGCACTGACGCGACCCGTTTTGGATTGATGGTACAAGCGACAACAATGCAAGATATGCGTTTTTCTGAGGAAAAACTGGAGATGAGCCGCAATTTTGCCAACAAAATCTGGAACGCGGCTCGATTTGTTTTGATGAATATAGATGAAAACGACACGGAGCCGATTAAGGCATCCCTAGACAGTTTAAGCGAGAAAGATATTAGTTTGCCGGATCGATGGATTCTGTCGAGAAGTCAAAGGCTCGTCGATGGAGTATCAACCTCTCTCGATGAATATGATTTTGGCGGGGCCGCGAGGCAGCTTTACGAATTTTTCTGGAACGAATTCTGCGATTGGTATTTGGAGCTCGCAAAGCCCAAGCTCTATGCAAAAATAGAGGGTGAAGCGCCGGTGGGTGAGCTGGATACACGGCCTAGTGCCGCTGTTTACGATAAATTGATGACAAAAGTTGTGCTGGTGAAAGTTCTGGACACAGCATTGCGACTGCTCCATCCTTTCATGCCTTTTATAACTGAAGAGATTTGGCAAAAGTTGCCGACTGCGGGCGAGAGTCTGATGGTAGCTGACTGGCCGGTAGTCGATGCAGCTCTTTTTGATGATAAAGCCGAAAAAGAAATCGAAGTGTTGCGGGGGGTTGTCACTTCTGTCCGTACAATTCGGGCTGAGCACAAGGTGCCTCCATCCGCGCGAATTCGAGTTTTAGCAAGCGCCAAGGTGGAATCGGATCTTGAGCCCATTAAGGGCACGAGTCAACTGATCAGTCAGTTGGCGGGGATAAGCGAGCTAGAAGTTAATGTCAATATAGACCGGCCACACCAATCGGCGATAGGGGTTGTCGGTGGAATTGAAGTTTGTATACCGTTGGCGGGCCTTGTCGATATCGATAAAGAAAAGGCGCGTCTGGTCAAGGAGCTGGCTAAATTAGAAGCAGAGATTGCTAAGGTTGATGCCAAGCTGGCCAATGAAAAGTTTATTGCTAAAGCTCCTCCTGAGATCGTCGACAAACAGAAAGACAAGCACAGCCAGCTCGATCTTCGTCGTCAAAAAATAGAAGAGCAACTGGCCCGCCTGGCCCAATGAATGGCTCCGGGCAAAGCACTTTCTCTACATACCTCGATAAGCTCGAAAACCTGGGGATAGAACCGTCGCTGTCGGGGATTCTTGCCCTTTGCAGCGAATTAGACGATCCTCAAACGAAATTCGATCTTATTCAGGTCACCGGGACCAATGGAAAAACATCAACCTCGCGAATCATCCAGTCGCTCTTGACCTCTCACGGCCAGATAGTCGGAGTCTATACGTCTCCCCATCTTATTAGTTACCGGGAGCGTATTATGGTTGATGGCGCGGAGATTGCAGAAGATGATTTTGCCGATATCGGCAGGCTGGTTCAAGGTAAGGTGGACGCTGCCGAGGCGGCGCTTGAGGGGCGCAAGATTACCCAATTCGAAGTTCTCACGGCCACGGCCTTGGCGTATTTTGCTTTTAAGGCCAGTGTCGATGTGGCCGTTTTGGAAGTCGGAATGGGCGCGAGATGGGATGCTACAAGCGTTGGTGATCCCAAAGTCGGGGTCATAACAAACGTCAGTCTTGACCATGCGGATTGGCTGGGACCGGAGATAGCGGATATCGCGGCTGAGAAAGCCTACGTAATTAAAGAAAATAATCGCGTAGCCATCGGACCAGTATCAACAGAAGTTATGACGATCTTTGAGAAAAGGGCACGCGTTGTCAACGCGAGCTTGCTAAGATACGGCAGCGATTTTGAAGTCGCTGCCAGTACCGGTAAACTGATCTTTTCAACTCCGCTCGGCGCATATGATGATATTGATTTACCGCCCGGCGGTCCCTGGCAGGCCGATAATGCTTTGCTGGGCACGGTGAGCGCTGAAGCTTATCTAAAGCGCGCTCTTGAAATCGACAAAGTACGGGCCGTGCTCTTTAACTCGACGGTGCCCGGGCGGGCGGAGCTAATTCGGGGCCGACCCGACCTGCTTTTGGATGGTGCCCATAATCCAGCCGGCGTTGAGAGGTTTCTTCAATTCTTAAACTCGGAATATGACGACCGGCGATTGGTTTTTTTGATTTCGATCCTCAAAGACAAAGAGGCCAGTGCCATGGTTGAGAGTATTTGCCGGATAAATGCGGAGATCATCTTCACCGCCAGCGACAATACGCGCGTAAGTGATCCAATTGAGCTTGCGAAGATCGCCAAGTCTCTCGGCGCGCGCGCTATTTCGGTTACTGATCCGAGAGAGGGTCTTGAAAAAGCGAAATCAATTGCTGGAAGAAAAGGCTTGGTGGCAGTCACTGGCTCCTTATATTTAGTCGGTATGATCAGAAAATATATAAAAGAGGGACGTTCCTCAAAAACTACAAAAACTT
>JAUWRD010000116.1 GCA_030610765.1 Actinomycetes bacterium | reverse complement strand
GAACTAAAAAACCAAGAGCTTAAAGAAACTGACAATGTAATCGAGAGGACAAGCAATCAACTAGCCGCCAACAAGAAGAAAAGAAAAAAACTCCTTGAAGGATACATCTCTGGATTAATAGCGGAAGAGATCTATAAAGAAAAAGAAGCTGAATTACTCAATGAAAGAGCAACACTTAACGAACAATTAAGTGGGGTCAACGCTGACGATGATTTTATCTTCGAACAAATGAAATGTTTCTTCAAGATAGCTAGATCGGCAGGTAAGCTATATAAAAATGGAGATATTGAAACTAAGAGAAAATTAGTCAGTTTGATACCCTCGAACCTCGTTTTGAAGGACAAACACATAGCCAGCTACCAGCTAAAAAAGCCCTTTAACCTTTTGGCAAAAGAGCCCATTTCGACCGATTTTGAGAAATTGCTGGGGGAGAAGGACTCGAACCCTCACGACAAGCGCCAGAGGCTTGCGTCCTACCATTAGACGATCCCCCAATGGAGAGCAGTTACGAATTTATTTTACCAGTTCGTGATCTGATTTCAATTACATTATAATTAGCTTTATGGCAGATATTGTTTGTGTGAAGGTTGCAGCGAATAGGCTTGAGGCGGAATTCTTTCGGGGTCTACTTAAGACAGCTGGGATAGAAGCGACACTCATTCTTGATGACGCGGGCGGCATGTATCCGGAATTAAGCGGTGCACGCATTTTGGTGAGCGAGGAAGATGCGGAAGAAGCCAAGAAATTGCTAGAGAGCTAGAGGCTTTACGCAAGGGGAGAACCGATAATACATTGAAGTTTCTGATCCTTACGTGGCCCCGATAACTAATACCACTTTCTGATTGAAGATTCAGGTCCCCATCAATGCGATCATCGGTTCTCTTACATAGGATTATGCTCATAGACAACCTTTTTTAACCAGAATACTACTATTTTTATAGATTTCTAAACCAACAGCTTGCAAAAGTATGACGGTATTAGTATGATAGTGACGTTCTACTAGCTATGGCTAGGTTGAGTAAAAGACAAACGCTTGCAGGCTACTGACAAGAAACGGGGATATTGTGAAGAAATTTATCAAGTATTGGATTTTGATTGTAGCCGTAGGAATTCCGGCGCTCGCTATGCCGGTGGCAGCTGCCATGCCTTTAGTGATGTCAGCGGATATTGCCGATGGCGCTGTGACACGGAATAAGATTGCCTATGGCGCGATTGATGGCGATAGAATTGCCAACCACACTATTTCACTTGAAAAGCTAGCCGCTTTAAATGTATTAAGCGCTAACATCGCAGATGGTGCTGTTACATTCCGGAAACTTGGCAAGGGCGCGGTGCGCCGGCGTAATATAGCGAACAGGAGTATCAACAAAGATAAGATTGCAGCCAACTCAATTAATTCCAGAAGAATAGCTGATAGAAGTATTAAGCGGTTTGATCTAGCCAACAGTTCTGTGAACTCTTACAAGATAATTGACAACTCCATTAAAGGCAGAGACGTTAAGGATGGCTATCTAACCGGTGCCGATCTAGGCAATGGATCCGTTGGCGGCGACAAGCTCAAAGACGGCAGTGTTACCGGTGTCGATATTGCCGATGGCAGCCTGACCCAAAGCGATCTGCCGACAGCGATTGTCGCGGCCCAGTCAGGGCTTAGGATAGAGACAGGGGAGACCACGATAAGCACGGCTGGAATCGGAGTAATCGGCCGGACCGTCGGGTTTGACCAGAATTTTACGAGTCCCCCGCTGGTGTTGGTGAGCTTTAAGAGCCTCAGTGAGTTCGTTAGCGTGGTCAATCTCCAGGGTTCTGCAACAAATACAGAGATCTCCACGAGCATAAAAGTCACTTCACTAAGTGCAGGTACTGTCGCCACCATCTCCTGGATCGCGATAGGCAAGTAGTTAAGGGCACATAGGCCAACTTTTATTTTATCGAGTTATATAGCGCTACGCCCACGATAATGAGGGTTAGTGAGAACGTGATTATGCCGAGGCCTAGCGCAATCAGGACTTTTGTAAGGGAGGATAGCCCTTTTTTCAAGCCTTCCTCAGCTGGAGGTTTTTCTTTTCCGGAGCGTTCTTCTTCTGATGCCATTTCGACATTTATGCTAACTGGCGTGCTAGCTCGCGTCAATCTACTATATGGTTGGCTTCAATCATGAGAAGATTGGCCTCAACCTCACGCCGCTTGCCTGTATATCTTGACGAGGTCTGACTCGGCTTCATCGATCAATTTAACGTCGTATCTTTTTTTGAGAATCGATAGCATGTTTTTATCGATCCATGCTGGGAGCAGTGGTCCCAAGTAGATACCCTTGATGTCCAGAGCCAGCAAGCTCCAAAATATGGCTACTGCTTTCTGTTCCATCCAAGTTAACGCAATGGTAAGTGGCAGCTCATGTATACTAACTCCAAAAGCTTCCGCTAGCGCCATCACGATGTCTACAGCAACAATTGCGTCATTGCATTGACCCAAATCAATCAGTCTGGGAATGCCATGGATATCGCCAAGGTCTAGATCGTTGAACCGGTATTTTCCACACGCCAGAGTCATAACAACAGTATCTTGCGGCAAGTTCTTTACGAAATCACGGTAGTATTCAGCTTGCTCAAGCGGAGCGTCGCATCCACCAACAAGGAAGAAACGGCGAATTTGGCCTGTGCCGACCATCTCTTTGATCTCGTCCGCCAATGAGGTAATTGTCGTTGCTGAGAAGCCGGTTGTCAGATTGCGAGCACCATTGGTATCCTCGTATTTTGGCAGAGATAGGGCTCGCTCAATTACGGGCGAAAAATCGAACCCATCTATATGTCGGACGCCCGGCACTCGGGTGAGGCCGGTTGTAAACATTCGGTCTTGGTAGTTTTCAAGAGGCGGCATGACGCAATTTGATGTGATCAGAATAGCCATTTCGTAATTAGAAAATAGCTGCTTTTGATCAAACCACGCGCCTCCCAAGTTACCCGCTAAATGAGGAAATTTTCTTAAGCCCGGGTATCCGTGGGCTGGCAAGAGTTCTGAATGCGTATATACGTTAATACCGAGCCCGCTCGTTTGTTTTAGAAGTTCTTCCAGGGCCTTGAGGCTATGGCCGGTCGCAATTATGCCGCGTCCCTTGACTGGTGTGGTTCTGACATTTGTCGGCTCAGGCTCGCCATAGGCTTCGATGTGGGCGTCTTTTAGCAAACGCATTGTTTCAAGATTGATTCGCCCGGCCTCTAGTGCTTGATCAAGGAGATTCTCAGGATCAAAATTTACATTCGTGATTACCGAGTAACCGGCGTTGGTTAGGAAAGTGTCGATTTGTTCGTCGGTATATCCCAGCTCTTGAGCATGATATGAATACGCGGCAATTCCCCTGGCCGCAAAGGTCAGATTGTCTTGCAGGTGAGTTGAGAGAGAATCTTTACCACAGACACCCTTGACCGTACAACCGGTGCCATGAGATGCCTGAGAGCATTGGTAACAAAACATTTTCAGATCATTTTTCGCCACTTAGAGCACCTTTTCATTCCAGAATTGCTAAGTCTCACGTATTTCAACGCTAATTCTTACCCCCGTCCTTCCGGAGAAAACAGTTTGCTAAGTTTCCCTAGTCTCTAAGATCGTTTTTTGTGTTGGATTTTCAAGATTAAGATGCTGCTAGCAAGCACAAAGGTCACGGAGTTGGTGAGAATCACGGGCAGTGAACTAATAACAAAACCATAGATTGCCCAAAGAAACACTCCAACTGTAAATGCGATGTATGTGAGCAGTGAGACGTCTTCGAGCGATTTTGTCTTCCAGGCCCTATGTAGCTGCGGGATAAAAGCCGCGGTAGTTAAGCTTCCAGCAACTAGGCCCAACATAATTGTGTAATCCATATATCTGTTTATAACCCATAGTGGTGATAATGGACCACCATTACATTACTCCAAAAAGTTTACCTACAAAAAACGCGTAAAAAATGATCAGGATCCATCCTTCCCACTTCGTCACTTCCTTGTCCTGGGTCATAAAGAAGAAAAGCAGCGTCGCTATTATCATAAGAGGGAACGCGAATGAGATGATATTCTCCGGAACGGTTACCGGCCCGATCAGCCCTGCCACCCCCAGGACGGCAAAAGAATTGAAAATATTTGAACCCAAGACGTTGCCGACGGCAATCTCTCCGTGACCCTTTCTGGCGGCGGTGATGCTGACAGCAAGTTCAGGGAGGGAGGTCCCAAGAGCTACCGCGCTCAAAGCTATTATATCTGTTTCTATTTTGATCATTTCCGCGATATTTATGACAGATTCGATCGCATATTTGGCTCCGATAGCGACAAAGATGCCGCTTATTACTAGTACTACTATGTCCTGGCGCCCTAGCTTCTTTTTCTCCATTTCTTTTTCAATTTCTTTTTCAATTTCTGAATCTTCAAATACTTTATCTGCCGCCACGGTATATGACAGGTAAAAGAATATGCCTAGCAATGCCAGAAAAGCTTCAGGCCGTGTAATGGTGCCATCGTAGCTGATGATGGTCATAAAAAACGCTGATCCGACAAGTATAGGAAGATCGACTCGAATAAGCTCATGCATAATCCTTATTTTTTTGGCGAGGATGACGGTGACGCCGAGCACCAAAAAGATATTTGTGATGTTGGAGCCGGTCACGTCACCGATCATGATTTCCGAAGCGCCGCTGGTTACGGCAAAGATAGCTGAGGCCAGCTCAGGTAGCGAGGTGCCGGCGGCTACTATAGTTACACCTACGATAAAAGGCGGGATGCCAAGCGCCAATCCAATCTTTTCAGCAGCGTCAGTGAAATACCCTGCTGCTTTGATCAGGGCAAACAGGCTTATAACAAATACTATGATCCACATTAATAAAGACACAAGAATTCCTTAAAGAAAACAAATTCTAGCATAAGGATAAATGTGATTTTAGAATCGGTGCCTAGTATTAGGCATGGGCGGTTT
>JAUWRD010000036.1 GCA_030610765.1 Actinomycetes bacterium | reverse complement strand
GTACAGGGCACCGCTACCTCCCCGCCTAGCACGGTCAAAACCAGTATAAATCTTAATCTCAGAGTGAGTCAATCGCGAAACGCCTATCTGAACAAAAGTGAACACAGCTAATAAGCTTCTACTCCGATAAAAGCCTGTCAGCTGATCCATCCAACGGCAATTCAACTTCGCTCTCCCAATTAGAGCCGGAAATCTTTAACATCAAGTTGATCGGCTTATTGCTATCCATCGTTGGGAAAACCATGACCCCATCGCTCTTGGTTCCCGGCTCAATATCGACCGGGATTTCCTGGTAATCTGCTGACTTTTCCATTTTAAGCTCTACCATCTTCCCGTTTTGAGAAAGCGTGCTATTAAAAACGTGGACAACAATCGGACCCGGGCTTTGATTATCGATAGACAGGTAAAAGCGCGTTTCAATCGCCGCGAATTCAACGTGGCCGACTCTTATAACTACGTCGTGATCCTCTTTTTGTGATCCCGTTTTCCAGATTACCTCAGCTGGAGCAGCGGCCTCCTCCAAAGCAATTGGTTTGATACTAGAAGCAGTCACCCTAACCACTGTGCTTTCCTGACCCTCGTTTGTGACACCGACAAAAGTATCGTCTATCTTGCCCCTAACATTGATCGCATCACCTGCGCTCAACTCGACCATGGCTGGATCATCGACAACCATATATTCTTCTCTAAGCCCATAGCGAAGCGAGACATGGAAATGGGTTCCCTGAGCATCAAATTCCGGCTCTTGAGCCACGAGGCCGTTCAGGTTGACCTTCTTGCCGACAAACCCTTTGGGGTCAGCCGCCATCGCGCGTATACCTGAATTGTTAATCGGCTTTGCTTTCGGTACTTGCGGCTTTTTATCGTCTTCAGTTAGGCGTGCGCTAATAAATGGCCAAGTTAAAACTAAGGCCAATGCAACCAACAGAACGATGAGACCAAGCAACCTTTTCATATCAATAACACTCCAAGCACGAAACCAAAACTATTCTATCATCGTTACCCACAACGCGTTACCTTGCCGCCCATCCGTAATTGTTCTAGTATAAAACGCGCTAATATTGGAGAGGTGGCCGAGTTGGTTGAAGGCGCTCGCCTGCTAAGCGAGTAAGGGGGTTAAGCCTCCTTCGAGGGTTCGAATCCCTCCTTCTCCGCCATCGAACATTTGGATCATGGGGTCAGGTCTTGCAATGACACAATTATGTGTTTGAGCTGCATTTATGCTTTACCCTTTAGCCATTTAATAAGAGCGCTCGTAGCTCAGTGGATAGAGTACAGGCCTCCGAAGCCTGGGGTCGCAGGTTCAAATCCTGCCGGGCGCGCTTTCAAGCAACACTCTGCGAGCGACTTTCTAACTAAAACCAGAGAACTATATCCATTGGCCGAGTTCTTCGCCACACCCAATTGTACATGCAGTTGCCTTAAGGACTGGAAAGAGAGCTGCACGTGGTGATTAAAAACAAACACGTAGCTTACGTCGGGGCCTTGACAATTAGCATGGCTGCCATTGGCTTAATTTACGCTTGGTCAAACTACCCGGGTGTCGGGTCAAAAATGGCCTCAAGCAATACCGAAACTTCGGAAAGTATCACAGACTCTCGTGTAGCCAGCTTAAAAGAGCTGGTAATGGACAAAGAAGCAAGACGAAAGAGGTTTGAGGAATCGGCCAAGCACAGCATGAATGCTTTTACCAGACCGGCCGATGCCTTCGCGTGACATTTCATTCAAGCTTAAGTCTCCTAAATCAAAAGCCCTCGGGCAACCGTCAGGGGTGTATGTAACCAAGGGTGGAGATAATGATGATCGTTCAGCTTACATTTACTATGGAGACCCGACTGACGGAATCAATATCGCGGCAAATAAACTCCCGGAAGAAATAGATTTTCGAAAGTGGATTAGACAAGCTGAAAAAGATAAGAAAGACGGTATATTAAAAGCTGATAACATTCCCTTTCTTATCGAAGTCAATGGTCACGAAGGCTATGCTGGAGAGCCTGGCTACAACATAGTCAACGAAAACAAGGAGCAGAGACCCGGATTTGTTTCGTGGCAGGAAGATGATGGCGTTGTTTATTCCGTGTATGGCACATACGGTCCCAATGGGACCAGTGTTAAGGAGCTTTTAGATCTCGCCCGCACTCTGACGAGTGAAAAAAATTCTTAATTTAACAAGATGAGGTGGGTTACCGCTATAGCGTGCCTGCCTCATTTTGGTGGTTCGAATAAAGAACTCTTGGCGGAGGGAGGGGGATTTGAACCCCCGAACCCTTGCGGGTTAACGGTTTTCAAGACCGCCGCATTCGGCCGCTCTGCCATCCCTCCAGCTCAACAGTTTACAGGAAACCGGCAACAAAAGTCAGGCCTGAAACCTGAGATTCCTGATCTCACACAGAGGTGGGACAACAACCTGGCAGATGGGTAAATTGTGTCATTGCAAGACCTGACCCCACAGGGGGAGGCAGTCAGATTAGGTGCGTTCACCACGCAGCTCAAGGGGTGTATAGCTTAGAAGAAGCCTCTTGGTCCCTACCTCGGAAAAAGAGACTGTAGCGACAGCGTTCTCTCCTGAGCCCTCGACCTCGACCACGAGGCCTTCGCCCCATTTGGCGTGATAAACCGACTCACCGGGATAAACAGTTGATACTTGTCCAACCTTTTGCGTATCAACCGAGCTTGAAATATCTGGCTCCGGGTCGCTACCTACCGTGGCAATCGAATGTTCGGGCAGCTCTTTTAGAAAACGGGATGGCCTGCTTGTGCCTGTCTGGCCAAAAATAGTACGCGACCAAGCGCACGCCATGTAAAGCTTGTCTTGTGCCCTCGTCATGCCGACATAACAAAGCCGCCGCTCCTCCTCAATTTCGTCTGAGTTCATGAGCGAGCGAACATGTGGAAATAGGCCTTCTTCTAAGCCGATCATGAAAACGACCGAAAATTCCAGGCCCTTCGCGCTGTGAAGTGTCATTAAGCTGACGCCTCCGCTCTCGCCGTCTGAAACCTCAGAGGACGAAAGAAGTGACAGCCGCTGCAGAAAGACGGTCATATCTTGAGCGGCCGCGGCGCCGGTTTCATAATCCTGGGCAACGGACAAAAGCTCGTTTAAGTTTTCTAATCTGACATCTGCTTGCCGAGTTCCTTCTGCCTTAAGTTGATCGGTAAAACCCGTTTTTTTCCAAATCATCCGCGTGAGTTGTGTCAAGGTCGCTGTTTCGCTTAACTTTCCAAGCTCCTCCATCACACCGTAAAATTCTGTGACGCCGGTTCTAAAGCGTGTCGATAAGCTCGTTTCGTCAACCCGCCCAAGCGCTTCCAGAAGGGTCAGATCATTGTCCTCCGCAAATTGTTCTATCTTGGCGACTGTTCTGTCCCCTAGGCCCCGTTTAGGCACGTTTATGATGCGTTTCAAAGAAATACTGTCATCCGGATTATCCAAAACACGCAAGTAGGCCAGAGTATCTTTTATCTCTTTTCGTTCGTAGAATCTCAAACCGCCAAAAATCCGGTAAGGAATATTCTCTCTTATCAAAACCTCCTCAACGACACGGGATTGAGCATGAGTACGATAAAAGACGGCAAAATCATAGTAATCGTAACCTTCGTCGGCGACCAAACGGTCTATTTCTTGAACAAGAAACGACGCCTCATCGACTTCATTTGAAGCCGCGTAACAACTGATCGGGTCGCCTCCTTTTTTGGAGGTCCATAGAGTTTTGCCTTTGCGACTGAGATTATGGCCAATCAGATGATTGGCGGCCTCTAAGATGCGTTCGGTTGAGCGATAATTCTGTTCCATCTTTATGACGGCCGCGCCGGGAAAATCTCGCTCGAATTCCAGGATATTGCGAATATCGGCGAGGCGAAAAGCGTATATCGACTGATCTTCGTCCCCGACAACAGTGAGATTCGCGTCTTTCCCCGCTAACAACTTTACCAGGCGGTATTGGACAGGATTAGTGTCTTGATATTCATCGACCATAATATAATGAAACTTTTTTCGAAAGCTCTCAAGGACTTCAGGATTCTCTTCAAGAAGCCGAATCGTCTGAACCATGAGATCGTCAAAGTCCATAGCGTTTGCTGCCTTAAGTTTTCGTTCATAGCGCAGGTAGACAGCGGCCGCTACCTTTTCAGGGTTAGAAAAGGCGCTTTTGCGATATTCGTCGGAGTCTTGAAGCTGATTCTTGGCCGCGCTGATTTTTGATGCGATCCCGATAGGCGGATATTCTTTTGGATCAACAGCCATTTCCTTTAGGCATTCTTTAATAACCTGACGTGAATCCCGGGCATCGTAGATCGCGAAATTAGAATCATACTCAACCAGACGCGCGTATTTTCTTAAGATTCGGTTACAAGAAGAATGAAAGGTTCCAACCCACATATTCGCGGCCAGGCTTATCCCGAGTAGTTTCTCAACCCGGAGCCTCATTTCGTCGGCTGCCTTATTGGTGAAAGTAATGGCTATGATCGCCAACGGATCAATGTGACATATTTTGATCAGGTAGCCAATTTTGTAGATAAGCAGCCGCGTCTTACCGCTGCCGGCGCCCGCCAAGACCAATAAAGGGCCCTCAGTGTGAGTAACCGCTTCCCTTTGAACATCATTTAGATCACGAAGTATGTCGTCAGCTTCCGTAAAAAACTCCCCTTAGATTATAGATTTGCGTGTGATCTTTTTATTATAGACAAAATTGAAGATGCCCCAACTAAAAGTCGGGGCATCTATGCAAAGAACCCAAGGGGTTTTGGGGCAATTTAGGAATCTAGCGAAAAAACTTGTTCGCTAGAAAATTGATCCGAACCTACACTGTTTTCATCTGCGCGATCTGCGAACGACGCGGAATGATCCAGTTTTTCAACACTATCTTCAACTGGTACTGGTTGTTCTGATTCTTGAGGTACCTGATCTACTGAGACTGCCTGTGTCTGCAATGAGACAACAGGAATTCTCTCAACGCTAAAATTAATTGGCTCCGTAACGTAGACGCTCAAATCAGCTTCATCGCTTCCTTCACGAATTTCGCTCTGAAGTAAGTCGATGGCCTCTTTTTCGGTGTCACAAAGCGTTTGATTTTTGTTTGAATTAACGACCAAATATTTCATTTAAGCAACTATCCCCTTTCTTTTTCTAATCAATATTTATATCGGGCCACGGAGCGAAAAGCTTTAGCAAAAAAACAGAAAATGTTTCTAATCAAGCCCTCGGTGCCACAGGGAGGCACAGCTTTTGGTTTTTTGATTGTCTGGAATGGGTAATAACAAGATATGAAAGTCCCTACAGATCAACTAGACACTTTTAGCGAGGTCTCCAAACAACTACGAGCTTGTACTTGGGATATATTTTCAAACTGGCTCGAGGAGACCCAAGCCCAACAGCCACGAGAACAAAAAGTCCTCGACGACTATCGCCATCAGATATTAGATAACCTGCCCACATTGATTGGCGGTTTAACTAAAGTTATAGAGGATCCCATGTTCCTGATGGATTTGGAGGCGGGCGGGCGCTTATTTGAGACCGCGAAACAATATGGGGATTACCAGCATGAAGCTGGTTTTTCTATGGAAAAAATCTTGAACGACTTCAGCTTGCTTCGAGAAAAACTCTGGCTCTTTTGTGAAAGATTTGTTCCTTCTGATGACCGTAGCCTGTTTGAACTGGAAAGACGTCTAAATATTGCTCTTGATCGTATTATTGTGATCTCGGTTGAGTCCTATCACAACCGCTCAAGCGCAGAAATGCTCGAATTAGCCCAGAGAGACAAACTAACAGGCTTTTTGCATATGAAGGCTTTCCATAGAACACTCGATCGAGAAATCATACGCGCAAAACGATATCGACTCCCACTAACCCTGGTCTACACGTATATTGATAACTTCAAGCGTTTTAACATTGAGGAAGGACGGCTGGAAGGCAATCAGCTATTAAGAGAAGTCGCGCGCGAAATTGCAAACGTTGTTCGGGCTTCTGATTATTCGGCCCGACTCGGCGGCGATGAATTCGCGATTATCATGCCGCATACAAATATCGTTGGCGCGAAACGAAGCGCCGACCGGATCAGGCGTGCTGTGCGCAAGGTAAGACGTGATGATAATCGAGTAACGATAAGCCTTGGGTTGGCGTCATTTCCCGACCACGCTAGTGATAATACAAGCCTCATTGAGCAGGCCGGGCTGGCTCTAAATTGCGCTGAAGAAGACGGCGGGGACGCCTGGGACGCCGCTTCTTAAATAACGACTATTCTACTAAAACTAACTGTGTAAACGATCTCGTGCCTTCTGCACAAAGTCATTCTGTTTTCGCGCTAATTTCGCACCCATAGAACCCCGCCAATTTGATTTATTGACTACAACCCGATAGAGGGGCTTTTCTTGAGCGCGCCAGCGCAACTTGTACTTTTCCCGCCCGCGAAGAAAGTCAAAAACGCCAGCGTTTTCGGATAACGCTTTCTTTATCAGATTAAAAATGAGGACTGAGGACACACTATATTTTGACAAAGCGGGATCAAAGCCTCCCAAATAGTAGCTGTAGCTTTGACCGTACTTAAAACCGTAGACAGCGGCGGCCGGCTGATTATCAATAAACGAGAGACTCAATACCAGCGTGCCGCTTGAAGCTAGTCTGTTCGCGAGATTAAGATGAAATTTACGATTCTTTTGACCGAAAAAGAGTCCTGGCAAGCGCTTCTTGCGCCATCTCTGTTGGTGTAGATCAAAAAAGACCGCCATGCCCTCCTGAATTTCAGCCTCGCTCTCGCAAAATCTCTCCTCATACTGGAAATCACGACGCAATCTTCTGTCAGCGTAGATGACATTTTTGCGAAATTTTTTGCTCAGCTGAGGCAAATACTCGTCAATTGATTCCGGCATAGGCACCGCGAAAGTTGGTTCTTGTTCCAACACCTCGACGTTAAGGGTTTTACTCAAAGATTCTTTAATCACCAGAGCCGTCGACTCGTCTACTTGATGAAGATCGATAAGGTCAAAATCGGTATCGGCGGCGGCTAATATCAAAGCGCGTACTAGGCCTTCATCGGCACGATTAGTTAGAAAACCACCGTAATCGCTTGGCCCGCTCCCAATTGATGTCAGGCGGCGAATCGGTATGCCCATCCAAGACCTGCTTTTCACAAGAGGCGCGAGGCCGCAGATTTCTTGGGTCTTTGAGACAGAAACAATAAATGGCTCCAGAGCCCGACCGTAGTGACTTAACCACGTATCACACCAGTCCCACGACTGAAAGACGGTCGCCTCACACTCTGCCTCTAGTCGACGCCAATTACCCTCTAGCTCACTGAAGACATTATGGCCCTCAAAAATTTCCGTTTTCAGCACGTATTCATCCCAGAAGCAGTTTGCCAGGTACTTTCATTTGTATTAGATCAAAACCGCGCTACAGTAGCGCGGTTTTTCTGTCGGGATGGCCGGATTTGAACCGGCGGCCTCAGCGTCCCGAACGCTGCGCTCTACCAAGCTGAGCCACATCCCGCAAACTATAAAAATAGAGACAAAATCAGATGAATTGTAACCTACTCAAGAACCGTCGGCAAAATTTATCTGACAACCGTAAATAATAGAACATAGCTAGCGACATCTCTAGCGTTGTCGGTCTTAAGAATTACTCTGAACCTGCTTTGCTCTCCAGGTGCCAGCGTCGGCCTGTCAACAAGAGTCTGTTTTTTGCCAAGAAGTTTCCACTTTATGCTTTTAAATGTCACTACAGCGGTAACCTGTCTAGCAGTAATCTCTCCAACATTTTCAACTACTCCAAAAACCTCATAAGTACCTTCGTTGACCATGCCGGAATGAGTAAGGACTTCCGCTATTGCTTTATTCTCTTCCGGTGGGCTATCAGCAGGGTCAATAGGTTCTTCACGAATAGTAGCGTCAAGTGGCACCGATAAATCATCGGTCGGCACTCCCGAAGTTTTCGGGGCATCTCCGTCGATTCTAGTTCGTTTTTGAGGCTTGGAAAGCGCCATAAAAACCAACAGCAATACGAGAAGAAGAACGATCAGTACTTCAACCGCAACGCGCCTATTCATTTTCGCCGTCCGCTTCTAAAAGACCCACTTCCCAACTCGTTCTAGTCGCAGTCAATTATAGCAGATGGCCTAGGCAGAAGTTAAAAACCAGAGGTATCCGGAGATTTCACATCGGGTCCAAGTAGATTGGCAAGTTCATCCGGGCGTGAAGATTTAGAAAGCGCCTCATCACGCGTTATTGTGCCATTCTTGACTAGTTCCACAAAAGAATTTTCCATGCTGACCATTCTGTCACCTGTGCCCATCGCTAGCAGCTGTGGAATCTGGTGAGTTTTGCCTTCCCTTATCACGTTACGAACAGCCGGTGTCGCCACCAGTATTTCAAAACAAGCGACTTGGCCCTGTCCATCACTTTTCTGAACTAATACCTGTGAAATCACAGCGAGCAAGTTTGTGGACATCGTCATTCGAATCTGTTGTTGTTGGTGGCTCGGAAAAACATTTATGATTCTGTCAATACTCTGCCCCGCGTTGCTTGTGTGCAGAGTGCCAATGGAAAGATGACCGGTTTCGGCCGCAGTTATGGCCATCGATATTGTTTCAATATCTCTCATATCCCCAACTAAGATAACGTCCGGATCTTGCCGAAGCACATATTTTAGAGCGTTGGCGAAAGACTTTGTGTCTCGGCCAACCTGGCGTTGATTGACCATTCCTTTTTTGTCCGCATGAATGAACTCTATCGGCTCTTCAACTGTCATGATATGGCACTCGTCGTGAGTATTTCGATGATCGATAATCGCAGCCTGTGTAGTCGACTTCCCGCCGCCGGCCGGACTAGTGACTAGAATAAGACCGCGCGGGCGCATAGCGAGATCCGCTATGACTGGGGGCAGCCCCAGTGATTCCATCGTCGGGATTTCCGCGGCAATTGCTCGAAAAACCACAGACACGCTCCCTCTTTGCTTAAACAAATTGACTCTGAACCTGCCTATATCTTTGACAAGATAAGTCGTATCCAGTTCTAAGTTTTTCTGAAAATCCTGCCACTGCTCCTCACTAGTCACGCTTTTGGCTACTGCGATCGTATCTTCCACGCCCAACTGGCCTTCGCCAATAGGAAATATTTCTTCTTGGACACGTATTAACGGCGCAGACTTAGCCTTGAGCACCAGCCCGGATCCGTTGTGTTCTTTTACCTTGGCAAGCAAGCTCGTAATCTCCACAGCTACCTCACCACCCCCGGACAAAGCGTATGAAACTCACCGGGATTGCTAGCTTTTGCAATTGCCTCATCAAAAGCGACTTTATCCTCATTGACCAACCGGGCTAGATTCTTGTCGAGAAGCTCCATTCCATAGGACGCGCCTGTTTGAATTAAGTTATATATTTGGTGGGCTTTTCCTTCCCTGATAATATTTCTAACTCCCGAATGGCAGGCCAACACTTCAAAAGCGGCAACTCGACCTCCTGACTTGGCCGGTATAAGCGCTTGAGAGACAACGGCGCGCAAACTATTTGCCAGCTGCATCCTCACTCTGGGTTGATGTTCAGGCGCATATGAATTGACTATTCTATCCACCGTTTGAACACTATCGGATGTATGAAGAGTCGCGAAGACCAAGCGGCCTGTTTCAGCCGCGGTCATGGTCAAAGAGATCGTCTCGAGATCCCGGAGCTCGCCAACAAGAATTACGTCGGGGTTTTGCCGCATTACTTGTTTGAGCGCCGCCGCGAAAGAGTGGGTGTCTATGCCTAGCTCTCGTTGGTGAATAGCAGACTGCTTATCAGTATAGAGAAATTCAATCGGGTCCTCTATTGTAATGATATGCGCTTTGCGCGTCCTGTTTATATGGTCAATTATGGCGGCCAGGGTTGTTGATTTTCCACTACCTGTTTGTCCCGTGACCAAAACCAGACCGCCGCTTAAGTTAGCAAATTTCTTTATGACTGACGGCAATTGAAGGTCTTCCAGCGATCTTATTTCAAATGGAATAACGCGGATGACCGCGCCCAGTTTTTTATTTTGAAAGAAAATGTTTACCCGAAACCTGGCTAAACCGGGAACAGAATAGGCTAGGTCTAGCTCTCGAGCCTCAAAAAGATGTTTTTTCTGCTCCTCATCGACCATTTCGCTGAGCAAAGCGTTGATTTGATCTGGTCCGAGCGCAGGATAGCCTGTCCTTTCTAATTTCCCGTTTACGCGAAATATTGGCGGCTGTCCCACTTTAAGATGCAGGTCTGAGCTGCCCTGTTCAACTAATTTCGTTAATATGCTTTTTAAATCAAGCTGATCTTTCTGGTTCTCAACTTGCGTGTTCGCGGTTGTAACTACTGTTTCTATCCGGTCTTGGGCCATTACTTGTGAATCATTCTCGGACATCTAAGCCTCCTGAATCGACGGATATTCGATTCCTAGCTGACGGATCTTAAGTTTAAAATCATGAGCGTTGGCTGACATGGCCAGAGCATCTTCAAGCCCTATCTGACCTGACTGATAAAGAAGAATGAGGCTTTGGTCAAAAGACTGCATCCCGTAATATTCACCTTGTTCAATCACCTCCCTGAGCTGCGCATACTTTCCTTCGTTAATTAGTTCTCTAACGGTCTGCGTCACCACCATAACCTCGACGGCGGGCACTAACCCCCCGCCAATTTTCGGGAGCAACCGCATGGAGACAATTCCGCGAAGGGTTGACGCCAGCATCAATTGAATCTGCCGATGTTGATGCGTAGGGAAAAAGTCGATAATCCTATTTATCGTTTCCGAAGCGTCGATCGTATGCAGCGTTGAGAGAACCAAGGTGCCCATTTCCGCGGCCGTCAATGCCGCGGAAACCGTGTCCAAATCACGCATCTCGCCAATCAAAACAACATCGGGGTCTTGACGAACCACGTGTTTGAGAGCGCCGCTGTATGTCTCAGTATCGATCCCAATTTCTCGCTGGTTAATAACGGATTTATTGTCTTTGTGTAAGACTTCAATCGGGTCTTCGATTGTGACTATATGACTATTACGGGTCTTGTTAATATGATCAATCATGGCTGCCAAGGTTGTAGTCTTGCCGCTGCCAGCGGTGCCGGTTACCAAAACCAACCCCCTGTTTTCCTCTGCCAAATTCTTGACGACAGCGGGAAGCATAAGTTCGCCCATGTCCACTCTTTTGCCAAGGACGCGCCTGATAGCCATACAAATAGTTCCACGCTGATGAAAAGCGTTGACCCTAAACCGGCCAACATTGGTCACGCTGAAGGCAAAATCAGCTTCATTTTTTGCGTCAAAACTCTTTCTTAAGCGAGCGGGAACTAAGGTAGCCGCCAATCCTTGAGCGTCTTCCACGGTAAGCGCCGGGCAATCTAATTTTTGTAGTTGACCGGATACGCGAACAGATGGTGGCTCTCCGACCTTTATATGCAGGTCTGATGCCTCCGACTCGACCATAAGTTTTAATAGTTGCTTGGCGTCCATAACACCTCTCAAGTTTCCTCATGCATTTATCGGTCTTTCTGCGAAAATGCTTGAGCGGGCTAATAAAATATTTTAAATGGACGCCGAAATGAAAAAATGTGCAGTTTAAAAAATTAGAGAATAAGTGGCTACCGCTAGGGTCGTGTAGCTCCGACATAATTACGACGACTCGCCAGGCTGCTTATTTTCACTACATCCCCAGTTTGGGGAGCGTTAATGTAGTTTCCGCCGCCAATATAGATACCGACATGTGTGATATATCCTTGCGAACCCCCGAAGATTAAGTCACCCGGCTGGAGGCTATCGCGGTTAATTTTTCTTCCCATACGATATTGCGCATCGGCGGAATGCGGCAGCGAGATACCAACTTTTCTGTAAACATACATCGTTAGTCCGGAGCAATCAAAAGAGTTCGGCCCAGCAGCGGCCCAAACGTAGGGTTTACCCAGCTCAGCCATGGCGTAATTAACAGCTGCCCCACCTTTTCCGCTAGAGGGCACGGGCGCGTATGTCTGTTGCGGTGTGCTGACTGTCCGAGATGGCGATCGAGGCACAGCAGCCGCCCTGGCTCGGCCGATCGCGGCCAATCTAGCTTTTTCCTGAGCGGTTTCTGCTTTTGCGATTTCATCTTTTACTTTGTCCAACACTCGGTTCTGCTGGCTTACCCGATTCAGAATTTCAGTCTTTTTTGCTTTTACATAATTGGTAGTAGCCGCCTGCTGACTTTCCTGTGTTGCTAAGGTTTTGCTGGTCTTTTCAACAATCTTTCGATACTTCTTCGTGCGCCGTACAATTTCGGCATCGTTTTCCGAGATCATCTCGAGCGATTCGGCAGCCATGATTAAATCACCGATACTTCTCGATGAGAGAAGAAGCTCGAGAATATCAATGGCTTCCCCAGCTTTATAAATCCCCGCTACCCGTCTATTAAGTATCTCTTGATTAGTCGCCAATGCAGCTTCCGCCTGGGATAGCTTCTCACGACTTGCAACTAGACTTTGCTGCAGCTTATTGAGCTTTAGTTGCGCTTGGTTGTATTGTTCTACCGCAATCTCACTACGTCCACGGAGTGCGTTGATTTCTTTTTTGAGTTGACTTGCTTTACTGCGCTTTTCTTGAAGATTTGGAGTGGCCCAAACTGCCACTGGTTGCAGTGCGAAGATTAAAATCAATAGAAATATAAATGCAGACTTACCTCTCGATAAAATTATAGCCTCCCATACGTTCTCTTAGACACACAGAAAACAGTGTAGCTAATATGGGCTTGGATTGCAAAGAACCAGGTGATCAAGTAGCTAAAAAGGCTTAGTTGTCTCAATAAAGTTTTTGACGCCATCGAGAACAGCTCCTGCGATCTTTTGCTTGAAGACATCTTTTTTCAGGTTCGCGCCATGTGAAAGAATGGCAAAATTGCTAAAGAGCAAAGTCGCCCCTATCTTTCTGAGACTTTGACCGTCACTTAAAACGATTTCCCGGATTTCGCCTTTTAAAGAACCTTCCAGAGCCGAGGTAATGAAATCCACTAATTTCCGGTTGTCGCCGCTCTGATGATCAAATTTGAGGCCAAGGGTATCCTGCTTTATCCCTTTTCCGCCTGGCTCAAAAACAATTGCTATCTCTCCTCTTACTTCATCTTTCTGACCAATCGTGAAAAAATGTATCCGCGCGCCTAATATTTCGAGCAGATTGCTGAACCTGTGAGCCAGATCAGCACAGATCATTTGTTGATTTCCTTCTTTAGCTAGCCAATCAAGTTTCTGAGGCGCGGGACACCCTATGGCTATCTCCCGGTCGTGCAGTAAAGAAACGACTGAGTCGGGCACTTCGGGATCAGAAAAGACGGATTCTTGATTCAGATCCAGCATGCTCCTTATGTTGTGGAGGGCAGCTAAAGTCGATGGGCCGACAATACCATCGGGCGTGACCCCGGTATTCTCTTGAAACTCCCGAACTGCTCGCTCTGTTGATGGGCCAAAGATTCCATCGATTTGGTCGGTTCGAAAGCCGATTGAATTCAACCATAGTTGTAACTTGCGAACGTCATCGCCGCGAAAAAACGGGGTTCTAATATAGAGGGCTCGACTGCCAAAACGATAGGTAGCGTAGACCACCTGCCGCCAAGTTTCTTCATCTACTACCCCGGACTCGACAAGTTTTCTGTTTTTTTGAAATAGCTTAACGGCCGCTTCCGTATCAGGCCCAAAAAAACCGTCGACTCCTGTGGTCCCAAGATCGTAATCAAGCGCCGCTAAACGTTGCTGGATATCGACTACCTCGTAGCCTCTATCTCGCCGCTTTATCTCCAAGCCCGCCTCCGGTCGTTCTTTTATTTATTCAGTGCTTTCCCCAAGGTAAGAAGAGGTCGCAAACGATGTCAAGCAAAAGACTTGTAAATCGGCCACTTTGGTCAGTATTTTAAACTCCTAAAACATTTTCGCTATGCTAATATTTGTCTTGGTAAAGAGGGCGAGTGGCGGAATGGCAGACGCGCTAGGTTCAGGACCTAGTGTCTGAAAAGACGTGGGGGTTCAAATCCCCCTTCGCCCACCATAGACCCTCCAGCGGCATGCGCTGGCGCGCTGCCAGGGTCGCCTTCTCCGCCTATCA
>JAUWRD010000098.1 GCA_030610765.1 Actinomycetes bacterium | reverse complement strand
CGCTGGCCTAACTGCTGATAAGCTGATAGCAGTTTTGGAATTTGGCGTTGCCGACAACAACCCGCGGTTTAATCAAGCCGGTTGGGCTAATAAGGCCCTAAGGGATCTAACTAAATTTCGGTGGCCGAGAATCATCGGTTTTTCCTGGTGGAACGAGGCTTGGGAGAACGACAATAATCCAGCCCATGATACAACCATGCGAGTGCAGGACAATCCCAACATGGCCCGGATATTTAAAAGGCGCGTCGGGCGAAAAAAACGGGTGTTGGGCCGGCCCGCCTTAGTTTTTCGCGATGGTCGTGAATGAGCAAACGAGAACCATATTTAGTTTTATCTTCTATTTTTGATAAGATCATATTTTGAGCCAGTAGCATTCGCTTGTCGCTTAAGGCAAAGAGAGGATACGCGGAGTCGAATGAGTGACGAAAACCATATAGAGCATCAGGCCGATCGCCCCAAAAAAGGGCACCTCTGGCCTGCGCCTCCGTGCCAGGCGGCATGTCCGGTACAGACTGATGCCAGGCAATATTTGTCGCTAATTGCTCGAGAGCGCTACCATGAAGCACTCGATGTCATCATGGAAGCAAACCCGCTTCCTTCAGTCATTGGGCGAATTTGCGCGCATCCTTGTGAGCAGGCTTGCCGCCGGGGTCAAGTTGAAGACCCGATTGCTATTTGTCATTTAAAAAGATTTGTCACAGATAAGCTCAGGATTTCCGACGGCCAGGTTAAGGTCGGGCTTGTTCCTCAGACCAAGGGAAAGAGCATAGCGGTTGTCGGGTCAGGGCCTTCAGGGCTAACTGCCGCTCATGATCTGGCGAGGCATGGATACAAGGTGACGATCTACGAGAAAAACGATAAGCCGGGCGGCATGCTTCGCTACGGCATTCTTGACTTTCGGTTGCCGCCGGAAGTTTTAGACGCAGATATAAATAATGTTCTGGCGGTGGGAATTGAGCTTAAGACCGGTGTTAATATCGGCAAAGACGTTGATTTTCAAGATCTTCTAAATGACAACGACGCTGTTTTAATCGCTGTTGGTTTGTCTGCCAGCAAAAGCTTGCCTATTGATGGTGTTGGTTTGGACGGAGTTCACCTTGCGATCCCGGTTCTTGAGGCGATAAACGAGGGTCAATCAGTTGAGATTGGTAGCGATGTCATTGTGGTCGGCGGTGGAAATGTTGCGGTAGATGTCGCTAGAAGCATCAGGAGACTTGGCAACAAATCAGTGAAGATGGTCTGTCTGGAGGCTCGCGATGAGATGCCCGCTCACGACTGGGAGATAGAAGATGCTTTGGTTGAGGGAGTCGAGATGCATTGCTCCTGGGGACCAGATAAAATAGTCGGGAAACACGGCCGTGTTTCCGGTTTGGAATTCAAAGAATGTACATGTATCTTTGACGAAGACAGGAAGTTTAGACCACAGTTTAATGAAGCGAAACGGAACGTCCTCCCCGCAGATACGATTATTTTGGCTATCGGTCAAGCCGGTGAGCTCGGGTTTCTTGAGTACTCGGGGGTAAAAGTGACCGACAGCGGCCGTCTCGAATTTAACCATGAGACGATGCAGACAAGCCACCCAATGGTTTTTGCTACCGGCGAGATCACATCGGGTCCGGGCGCTGCTATTAGAGCTATAGCCGGGGGTCACCGGGCCGCCGCTGCTATTGAAGGATTCCTAGATGAGCGCGCGCCGGTTTATCAAGAGCCCCTGGCAGCACTCGATTCTGTGCCTGAGCATATTGCGGCAAATATGTATAAAACTCCGCGTCGCAGAATGCCTAAGGTGCCGGATGAAGAAAGATCAACCGATTTTAAGGAAGTCGAGCTTGGATATAGTGAGGAAGATGCCCTGCGTGAAGCTGCGCGGTGTCTTGGATGTACGGCTGGCGCATTTGTGGACGAATCAAAATGCGCGGCTTGTTTAACGTGTGTCCGGATCTGTCCATATGGCGTGCCTGAAATGGTCGGGGACAAGGCCTATATGAATCCGCGGGCTTGTCAGAGTTGTGGTTTCTGTGCTTCCGAGTGCCCGGCAAAAGCCATAACGGTTGATTTAACGGAAGAACATTTGTTGGCTTTACAGATTGGCTTAGATACTCTGGAGGCTGAGGTCGCGCATCTCGGGGCTGGTCCTAGAGTAGGGTTTGTTTGTCAGTTTGGCCATGCTTGGGGAGCGGATCGCACTTTTGACGCGGAGGCGTCAATGCCTGAAAATGTCAGGTTTATTCGGGTGCTGTGTCCGGCACGGCTGGAGCCGGCGGATATTTTGAATACTTTTGAAAACGGTGCCGAGCGCGTCTTTGTAACAATTTGCGCCGAAAATTACTGTCATTACAAGACTGGCAATGGTCTAACAGAGCGGCGTCTGGACTACATTCGCTCTATTCTCGATGGCATCGGTATCGGCGGCGACAAGTTGGTTAGTTATCAAATCGGCCAAGACACAAGTCTTGCGGAGATATTGAAAGAGATGAGCACATGATAGTCGGTTCGCAAAAACCAATTGAAGAAATTATCGCGATGACATGCGACTATAAGCGCTTACTGGTTATCGGTTGTGGCGCTTGTGTCACAGTTTGCTTTGCCGGCGGAGAACGTGAAACAGAAGCGTTGGCCTCGAGTTTGAGGTTAGCGATGAAGCAAAAGAAAATTAAATCAGAGATTGAAGTCGAAATGAATGTGCGTCAATGCGAGTGGGAGTTCATCGAGCCGTTGCAGATAAAGTTGAAGCGGCGGACGCTGTCTTATCCACTGCGTGCGGTGTCGGCGTGCAATTCCTGGCTGAGCGTTTCCCCGAGAAGCGCATTTTGCCGGCTTTAAATACAAGTTTCATGGGTGGGCCGATGGAACAGGGTGTCTGGTTGGAAAATTGCGGCGGGTGCGGCAATTGCATCTTGGGCTCGACTGGCGGCATTTGCCCAATAGCGAGATGCGCCAAGACCATGCTGAACGGTCCCTGCGGTGGGTCGCAAAATGGCAAGTGTGAAGTATCCAAAGACATTGATTGCGCGTGGCAGCTCATTTATGATCGGCTGAAATCTCAAGGCCTTCTGCAACTTATGACTGATTACGCCCCACCTAAAGATTGGACACCAGCTCGAGACGGTGGTCAACGAAAAATTGTACGGGAGGATTTAAAAATACCGAATGACTGAAGAAAGCAACCTTGAGAAAGTCTTAAAAAGTGGAAAGTTCGCGGTAACGGCTGAGTTGGGTCCGCCAAAAAATGGTGACGCCAAAGTGGTGCGTGAAAAAGCGAAGCTGCTCAAGGGCGCGGCGGATGCCGTCAACATAACTGATTGTCAAACAGCCATAGTTCGAATGTCCTCTATCGCCGCGGGCGTGATCGCGATGGAGGAAGGGATTGAACCCGTAATACAGATGACATGCCGGGACAGAAATCGTATTGCTATCCAAAGCGATCTTCTGGGCGCTTGGGGTCTGGGTGCCCGAAATCTTCTTTGTCTCACTGGTGATCATCAGAAGTTTGGTAATCACCCGCAATCAAAAAATGTTTTTGACCTCGATTCAATGCAGCTCCTCGATCTGGCGCGAAATTTGCGCGACACCAAGCAGTTTCAGTGCGGTGAGGAAATCGAAGGGGAGGAACCGCGGTTTTTTATCGGCGCGGCCGAAAATCCATTTGCTGATCCGTTTGAATATCGCGCGCCAAGGTTAGCAAAAAAAATAGCTGCCGGAGCCCAGTTTGTTCAAACGCAGATAGTCTATAACATGGATAGGTTTACAAAATGGATGGAGGCTGTGCGCCAGCTTGGTTTGGATAAAAAAATATATATTCTGCCCGGCGTGACGCCGTTAAAGTCAGCGGGTATGGCACGTTATATGCAGAAGAATGTGCCCGGATTGGATGTCCCTGACGAATATATCGAACGTCTCAAAGGTGCCGATGATCAGCAAAAAGAAGGCATTAATATTGCCGTTGATATTATCAATCAGGTTCGCGGGATAGAAGGCGTGGCCGGCGTTCATATTATGGCGATAGAGTGGGAATCAGCTGTCCCGACTATTGTTGAGAGAACCGGTCTTCGTTGATAATGGTATTTCGGACAGTTAGTGGGGTCAGGTCTTTAATCTTGACATTTTTCCGCGAGAATCAAAAAATGTCAAGATTAAAGACCTGACCCCATCAAACCATTCGCTAATTAATTTGGAGGGTTTATGGCACAAAAAGGCATAAAGATAGCTATTTCCGGCAAAGGCGGCGTTGGCAAGACATCGCTGGCGGCTGCTTTAGCCAAACTATATCAAGAGTCTGGTTTCCAGGTCATAGCTGTGGACGCCGACCCTGACGCTAACCTAGCGTCAGCTCTTGGCGCAAACGTTAAAGACACAGAGGCTATTGTGCCTATTGCCAAGCTTCGCGAAGAGATCATCGAGCGAACAGATGCCGAGCCGAGTGGCCGCGGAGGTTTTTTCAATATTAATCCAAAAGTCGACGATATTCCGGAAAAATATTATCTCGATGTTGAGGGCATAAAATTAATGGTTCTCGGCACGATCGACGACCCGGGAGCCGGCTGTATCTGTCCGGAGAGCGCGCTGCTCAGGCGCTTAACTCAGCACTTGATAGTTGAACGCAACGATGTCGTTATTCTAGACATGGAGGCGGGAATCGAGCACTTAGGTCGGGCGACGGCTCAAGCGGTTGATATTTTGATTGTGGTTCTTGAGCCGGGTCAGCGCAGTCTTCAGACGGCGCGTAAGATAAATGACTTGGCAAAAGGCTTGGGCATTCCAGTTGTGGGATTGGTCATAAATAAGATTTCCGGTGATAAACAGTATGAATTTCTCAAAAAAGGCTTACCTGATCTGCCAATACTTGGGATTATCAACTTCCGTCCCGAACTAATAGAGATTGATCTGGCGGGCCGCCCAAGTTGGTCGGATAGTGCCTTCATGGATCAGATTAAACCTATCTGGTCGGCGATTGAAGCACGAAAATAACTGCTCCTTAAAATGATTTGCATAGTCTTTGCTCATCCACCCGAAGTAAAAGAGCTTAAAGATCTTATTGAGCAGTTAGGCTCAAAATCCGAGATAGTTTGGCTGAGGTGGCGCTCCGAAACGGACCGCCCTTTGATCGCTCTGCATATGAAGTTTGATTTGATTCTCAATGTGGGATTTGCCGGCAGACTAAATGAAAACCTCGCTCTGGGTGAAGTCGTTCTGGTGAACGCGATTAAGAGCCCCTCAATAAATGATCTACCTGGTCAATTACAAAACATTGAGAGCGTGAGCCGATTTGCTGACAATCACAAGATACGCACGGCTTCACTGGCGACTGCTAGCGATCCTGTGACGACGCCAAAAGCGAAGCAGTTGCTCAGAAGCGGTGGCGCGGACATTGTAGATATGGAAGCTGCCCATTTGCTTCGTCTAGCCAATGAGTCAGGTCTTCTTTTTGCCGCTTTTAAGGTGGTCTCGGATAACGCCGACGCCGGATCGTGGGATACTATCAAGAAGCACAAACATGAGTGGGCGAAAAATCTAGCGGCAGTGGTCTATGAGTTCATACAAGCAAATTAAGCGGATGAAAGTCACGGTCATAATTCCAGTATTTAATCGAGCCGATCTAGTTCGGCGGGCGGTCGAGTCAGTGCTGGCTCAGACGTACAGACCCGAGCAGATAATAATCGTTGATGATGGTTCGACCGATGACCCGCGGGCAAGCTTGCAAGAGATTGTGAGCAGCGATCTGATAAAAATTATCCGTCAGCAAAATGCCGGGGTCGCGGCGGCTCGCAACGTTGGTATCGAGGCGGCTCGGACCAATTGGCTGGCATTTCTGGATTCTGATGATTGGTGGCTGCCGGAAAAATTAAGTAGACAAATTTCCTGGCATAATGCCAACCTTGAATATTTGATTTCGCAGACCGATGAAGTCTGGATCAGAAACGGGCGCCGGGTTAATCCTAAGAAATATCATCAAAAAC
>JAUWRD010000074.1 GCA_030610765.1 Actinomycetes bacterium | reverse complement strand
TATTCTGAAATGAATCGGCACCCAAAACCTCAACTTCCATGCCCACCCGTTTCCAGGTTAGACGTTTTCCTCCAGAACGTTCAGACGCCAACAGTTTTAGTCGAGAAACAGGAAAGTCCCGGCTTTCCAGGATTTTCCGCATTTGTTCACCGACGACCCCGGTCGCCCCGACGATGGCAATATTATACTCGCGCATACTTAAGCCCCCGAGGACAGACCATCGGCATCTTTAAGATTGAACCCGTCGTGAAGAGCCCGGACCGCCCGGTCAGCGTCTTTTTCTTCTATCACACAAGAGATCTTAATTGCTGAGGTACTAATCATATCAATGTTGATTTTATTCTCTGCCAATATCTCAAACATACGAGCGGCAATTCCGGGATGGCTTCTCATACCGCCACCGATTAATGAAACTTTGGCAATATCCTCATCAAAAGCCGACCCACGCGCGTCAAGATCTTTTACCAATTCCTCGATTGTCTGCTTGCCCCTAACAAAGTCACTGGCCGGCAATGTAAACGAGATATCGGTGATGCCTTTTTCACTAACATTCTGGATAATCACGTCAACGTTTATTTGAGCGTCGGCCAACGCCCTAAAAACAGCCGCGGCGATTCCAGGTCTATCAGGCACTCCAAAAATTGTTATTTTCGCCTCTTCCAGATCGTGCGCTATCGCGCTTACTATCGCTTTTTCCATCATTTCGTCCGACTCCTTTATCACTGTGCCGCCGGCATCAGAAAAACTAGACTTTACCTCGATCACAACCTTATGATTACGGGCGTATTCGACCGAACGTACCTGGAGAACCTTGGTTCCCGTGGCCGTCATTTCCAACATTTCCTCATATGATACAACCTTCAGAAGCCGGGCATCAGACACAACGCGCGGATCGGCTGTAAAAACGCCGTCGACATCTGTATATATTTCACAGCGCTCAGCTTGAAGTTTAGCGGCCAATGCTATAGCGGTCGTGTCCGAACCGCCACGGCCGAGGGTGGTAATATCGTTATCGTCCGTGACGCCCTGAAAGCCGGCCACAATGACAATCTTTCCTTTTTCAAGCTCATCAACTATCCGGTCGGCACTCACATCCACTATTTTAGCCTTGGTGTGACTGCTATCGGTCACAATTCCTACTTGGGCTCCGGTAAGAGATATCGCATCTTGACCAAGCGCCGCTATAGCCATGCAGAGCAGAGCAATTGAAATTTGCTCCCCTGTAGCTAGCAACATATCCATTTCCCGATCGTGCGGGTCTTTATTAAGTTCGTACGCCATTTCAAGAAGCTCGTCAGTGGTCCCGCCAAGAGCGGATACAACCACTACTACGTCCGTCCCCGAAACTTGAGTAGCGATGATTTTCTCCGCGACATTTCGTATTTTGTCGACATCGGCTACTGACGTACCGCCGTATTTTTGTACAACTGTTCCCACTTAAAAGCCTCCGCGCTTCAGCAATGCTTAACAGAATTGGGCCTATTTTAGCAGGCAAAGTTGTCGACAGGCAAGGTGAACAAATAAGGGTTTGGCAAACCGGGAAAAAAGCGGTGTTTTAAGCTGCTTGTCTTACTTCTGTGACCTTATCTCTTGTCGCACGTGTTTGTTTTTCGATATCGAAAACCAGACGTATCAATTCAGATATGGCCAGAAGGCTGCCGAAAATAAAAAATCCGTTGGCGACAAAGGCAATAAATAAGGTAAACCCGGCAAACGCTGGAACGCTTGTCCCAAGTTGTTGTGACATGAGGCTAAACTGGATAAGAAAAGTGACACTGGCAATCAAGCTGACTATCAAGCTTAACCAAGCCACTAATTTGAAGACGACCATCATTACTCTTAGAGCTCTATATTTTCTTTTGTCCAAAAGAAACCTCCCTTGTTGCTGGCTATATGAAAGTACCCTTAAAAAGCGTCTAGTAAACCAGCAGGAACTCTTAGGGGGAGCAAGCCTATTTTTGGAAGAAGAAATCTTATTCTTGAGTTGATTCGCATCTTGCCAATATGCGTTCCAATTGGCTATCGACATCTCCCTGGAGATCAGCCAGAAGGGCTTCGTTTCCGGGAGCAAAAAGATGCTTGAATCGACCTTGAAGTTTGAACCATTCAGCGACAGGTTTTGGCTCTCGAACCTTGACTGTGACTTTCCAGACACCGTTTTCAACCTCATAGAGCGGCCAAAAGCCTGTCTGCACTCCAAGTTTTGCCATTTTAACTGTCTGATCTGATGGATGGCGCCAGCCTCTCGGACATGGTGATAATATATTTAGAAAAGCTGGTCCATCTGCTTGCAACGCCTTCGCTGCCTTGGCGTGCAAATCTTTCCAATGACTGATTGAAGCTTGAGCGACATATGGAATATTGTGATCCGCGCAGATAGCGGTTAAATCTTTTCGCTTGCGTGGCTTGCCCGGCCTTACTGACCCGACAGGAGTCGTAGTTGTCCAAGCCCCTTTTGGAGTAGCGCTTGAACGTTGAATACCGGTATTCATGTAGGCACCATTATCGAGGCAAACATAGAGCATATTATGACCACGCTCTAGGGCGCCGCTTAATGATTGAAGACCGATATCATAAGTGCCGCCGTCTCCACCAAACGCGACAAATTTCAATTCTTTATCTACTTTGCCGCGCCGCTTCAGAGCCTGATACGCGGATTCCACACCACTGATAGTGGCAGCCACATTTTCAAAAGCATTGTGAATATAGCTACACTTCCAAGCAGTATAAGGATAAATTGTTGTTGATACTTCAAGACATCCAGTGGCACAACCAACTACCACCGGGTCCTCGGAAGCTAAAAGAACCTGACGAACAGCTATTGAATGACCGCAACCAGCACAGAGTCGGTGGCCACCGGTCAAATAATCTTTTTTCTTTGAAAGTTCCCTGAGACTGGCCAATTTTCCCTCTATTCCCTAAGACCCAAGTAATTAATGGTTTGCTTTACCTGGCCGGTTTTAACGATATCGGATAGAACATCAAAAGCTTCTTTCAAGTGAGCCATTGAAACATCTCGTCCACCCAAGCCATATATAAAATTGATAATCGGAACCCGACTCTCGGAGTCGTATAGCGCCGATCTAACTTCTTGAAAAACCGGTGCGCCAATAGCTCCGGGAGATAAGGAACGGTCTAGGACTGCCACAGCTTTTACACCGCTTAAAGCATCTGTAATCTGTTTGATGGGGAACGGACGAAAGCTTCGAATCTTAAGCAAACCGGCTTTCACTCCATCGGCCCGCAAATCATCGACCACCACACGAGTTGTCCCGGCGGTTGAACCCAAAACTAAGATCGCTATTTCAGCATCGTCTAGTTTATATTCCTCGATCAGTCCATACGGTCGCCCGCTAACGGCCCCGTATTCTTTTCCTACCTCTTCGATGACCGGCAATGACCCGAGGGTAGCTAGTTCTTGCGCCCGCCGAAACTCAAAAAACTGGCCATGCAGGCCGTCAAATGGTCCAACTGTAATCGGCTCTTCAGGGTCGAGCATCGTGACTCTAGGCTCAAACTCACCAACGAACTTCTTAACCTCTGGATCATCGAGCATATCTAAACGATCGATAGCGTGACTTATTATAAAACCGTCTAAACAGACCAATACCGGCAGGCTAACCCGGCTGTCTTCAGCTATTCTTATAGCTTGAATTGTTGTGTCATATGCCTCTTGAGCATTTTCGCAGTGAATCTGTATCCAACCGGAATCACGCGCGCCCATACTATCTTGATGATCACAGTGAATATTGATCGGACCGGCAAGAGTCCGATTTACATTGTGCATAACAATCGGCAGTCTTAAGGCCGAAGCGATATAGAGTATCTCCCACATCAGCGCCAAACCTTGAGACGAGGTAGCCGTTATTACACGAGAACCTGCCGCAGAAGCGCCAACACAAGCACTCATGGCACTGTGTTCACTTTCAACGGTGACATATTCTGTGTCGACTTGCCCGTTGGCGACAAAAGTTGAAAACTCCTCGACAATCGTTGTTTGAGGTGTGATCGGATAGGCCGCCACTACGTCAGGATTTATCTGCCGCATCGCGTGAGCGCAAGCAAGGTTCCCGGTTAAGGCCACTGTTTTAGACATTTATTTCTCTTCCTCTTCCATTTCGATAGCGTCTGATGGACACTCCGCGGCGCAAATACCGCACCCTTTGCAGTGATCGTAATCAATCCCCAACATCTTGCTCTCTTTTACCTCAATAGATGTATCAGGACAAAAAACCCAGCAGATCATGCAATGCGTACACTTTTCTTCAATCCAGCGGGGTTTTTCCGAACGCCATCCACCGGTCTTATATTCCACGGCATTACCGCCTGTTGGAATCAACGCGCCTGGCGGATGATCCCCGACCTTCCAATTCTTTAAGTTTTTGATATCCCAGCTCATTCTGACCGTGCCTCCTGATACGCCCTGGTCAGCGCCTCAACATTGCCATCAATAATCTCTTGGCTGAATTTTTTTCCGAATGATGAACGAATATGCTCGGCAACTTTTTCCAAATCCATAATTCCAGTTGCCTTAAGAACGGCTCCTAACATCGGGGTATTCGGTATCGCTCTTCCAATACTCTCAACCGCGATTTTAGAAGCGTCTACTGTGACTATTTTGTAACCTTCAATATTATTGGCCTGCCGCACCTCGGCCGGAGACATATCTGTATTAATGACCAAAGCCCCGTTTTCAACCAAACCGTCTGTAACGTTGACAACGCTCAGAAGAGTTGGATCTAAAACCACGACAATATCAGGATTGGTGACCGCGCAATGAATTAGAATCGGCTCAGGGCAGATTCTCGTAAATGCCTGAATCGGCGCGCCCATTCTTTCCGGACCGTATTCCGGTGAGGCTTGAAAATACTTATCTTGTTTTAGCGCCGCTTCCGCGACCAATTTGGCGGCTGTGACAGCACCCTGGCCACCACGACCATGCCATCGAATCTCGGTCAGATCTTCCACAATCGCAAATTCTACCTTTCTTTAAACAATTCAATAAAGCAATCGTATCCAAATCGCCTTTTCTTCAATCCATTAATACCCTTAGCATTTTAATGGCAATCTTAGCGCTTCAATTCACAGCGCTTTATCACGCATGGGCTTTCTATTTTAGACGAACAGAAATGATTTTCAAGGTTTTTAGATATTTTGGAAAACTAAAACTAGACATCACGGCGGCCATCAAGCGCTCTGCCCAAAGTTATTTCGTCGGCGTACTCAAGGTCGCCGCCTACCGGCAAACCGCTGGCTATCTTGGTAACCTTGACCCCCAGGGGCTTTATGAGCTTTGCCAGATACATGGCGGTTGCCTCGCCCTCGATGTTCGGGTTCAACGCCAACACCACTTCGTGCACAGGGGCTTTCTTTAATCTCTCAAGCAGCTCGGGGATCTTAAGTTTTTCGGGCCCCATTCCCTCCATTGGCGAGATGACCCCGCCCAAAACGTGATAGAGGCCTCTGTAGGCGCCGCTTCGCTCGACTGCGATAATATCTTTTGCCTCACCAACGACACAGTAAATATCTTGTTTTCTGCTCTTATCCGCGCAAATATCGCAAATTTCACCGCCGCTAAAATTAAAACACTGCCGGCAAAGGCGAACATCCCGCTGGGCCGTTATTATTGACTCGGCCAACGATTTAGCTTCATCAGGATGGGCAAGTATATGCAAGGCCAAGCGTTGGGCAGTCTTTGACCCAATGCTTGGCAACTTGACAAGCTCATTAATTAATTCCTCAAGGGGTTTAGGATATAAAGTCATCGTCCCGCCTAGAGACCAGGCAACCCCAAGCCGCCGGTTAACGCGCCCATTTTCTTATTAGCTAACTCTTGCGTTTGACGGAGCGCCTCATTGACTGCGGCTAACACCATATCTTGCAGCAGCTCTACGTCTTCCGGGTCAACTGCCTCGGGCTTGATCTCTATTTTTAGCAATTCTTGTTTCCCGTTTACCACAGCCGTGACCATACCGCCGCCGGCGCTCGCTTCAATTTCTTGCCCGGCCAGCTCGTCCTGGACTTTTCCCATCTCTGTTTGCATCTTTTGCATTTGTTTCATCATCTTCGCGTAATTCATATTCTCCCCCTATCAAATCAGGTTTTTTTGTCTACAACTTCAGCCCCGAAGCTCTCTTTGATCATATCAAGAGCGCTCTCTTTGCCTAAGCCTTCTTCTTGCTTTTCTTCCCGTTTGGGCGCCTCATTCTTCGCCACAACGGGTTCTTTAACAATTTTATCCACTATCGTTGAAAAATCTAATTTTGTACCCAACACCTCGGAAAATATTGCTTTCAAGATTTCAGCGTTTTTCCTTTTCTCAAGCTCTTTGCCCGCAAAAGCAGCTCTGGATCCAAAACTTATTGTCAAAGAACCATCGGTAATCGCTAATGGGTCGCCCTCAATCAAAAAAGCATTTAGCGAGAGTTTTTTCTTCTTAGCTTCGCTCAGTATCTCCGGCCACATATTTTTTACTGTATCCAGAGTTACCTCGCCATTACCTTCCTTTTTGCCTACAGCTTCGGAGCTCGCCTCTTCCACCTTTTTAAGGCCCGCTTTAGTCTCCGGGCTGGAGAGATCAGCCTCGCTTGACGTTACTTCCACGTCTCTAGCTGTATTGTCTTTGGCTGGAGTTCGTCGAGGCGCCTCATCCACGGCTTTAGTCGGGGCGCTTTCACTTGGGCCTGACCGCGGCGGTTCAATTCTCGCAGCCGGAATAGTGGCGCTTGACGCTGACCCCGGCTTGTTGGTTTGTGTCTCTAAACTCTCAATTCGCGCGGCCATCGCCTCGATAGTCAGCTCTTCTCCACGCATCATTCTAATTAGTGTCAACTCCACAGCCAATCTCGGCTGCGCCGATGATTTGATCGCTTCGAACAAAGTACTTAGCTCGGCCGTGAAACTTCTGATTCTATCTTCGCCCAACTGACCGGCTTGTTTTTGAAGACGCTTAATTACTTCTTTATCCGGACTGACCAAAAGATGTAACCGTTGCTCCGTCTTAACCTGCGATACAATAAAAAGATCACGCGAATAACTCAAAATCGAGCTAACAAACTGGCGCAAATCGAGTCCGGCTTGAACTAGTGACTCAACATACTCAAAGACACCTTCTGTTTGACCGGAAATTAAGAGATCTATGCTGGTTTCAATAACACCCGCGTCCACTAATCCAAGAAAGTCGACTACATTCTCATTCGTTATGGATTTATCTGTATATGTTGCCAGCTGATCAAGTATCCCGATCGCGTCGCGCAAGCTACCCTCGGCCTGACGCGCAATCACCAGCGCGGCTTCTTTGGCAATTGAAACTTTCTCAGCCTTAGCAACCTTTATAACGTGCTCAGCCATATCCTGCATCGATATCGGCCGGAAGACAAAATGTTGGCATCTTGAGGAAATAGTCACGGGCACTTTGTGCGCGTCTGTTGTCGCAAGTATAAAAATTACGTGTGAAGGCGGCTCCTCTAGCGTTTTAAGCAGGGCATTAAAGGCATGCTCGGTTAGCATATGTACTTCATCTACTATGTAAACTTTCTTTCTGCCGATCGTGGCCGCGAAAGCCACTTTGTCTCTTAGCTCTCTAATCTCATCAATGCCCCTATTTGAGGCCGCGTCCATCTCGATCACGTCCAGCGAGGTTCCATTCATGATTGTTTTGCACGATTCACAAGTACCACAAGGCTCAGGAGTCGAGCCTTTTAGACAATTAACACTTTTAGCTAATATTTTTGCCGTACTGGTTTTGCCGGTTCCACGAGGGCCTGCAAATAGATAGGCATGCCCGACATGGTCGGCCTCGATAGCATTGCTAAGAGTGCGCGACACATGGTCTTGGCCAACAATCTGACTAAAAGACTGGGGGCGCCATTTGCGGTATAGGGAAACGTAGGCCATTTACAATCCTAATTACTAGTGGTTTACAAAGATGACCGTGCACCAACCTTCGACAATTGGAATCAAGCGATATCAGGGTAGCCAGCTCCAACCAGGCTATCCCGCGGCACATAGAAGAGTTCGCTTACCGCTGCTTCCTCCCGGACCTCACGGGGTTCACAAATTTCTATTGCGTGGGACCCGGCTAATCAACACCGCTTGCCCCAACTCATACTAAAAACCAACGGCCTCAGGCCGGAATTCAGCCCTGCTATAGCGGATTGCAGGTACAGGGCACCGCTACCTCCCCGCCTAGCACGGTCAAAACCAGTATAAATCTTAATCAAAGATCGAGTCAATCGGGAAAAGCCTATCTGAACAAAAGTGAACACAGTAATAAGTTTCTATTCCGACAAAAGTCTGTCAGCTGATCCATCCAACGACAATTCGACTTCGCTCTCCCAATCAGAGCCGGAAATCTTTAACATTAAGTTGATCGGCTTATTGCTATCCATCGTTGGGAAAACCATGACCCCGTCGCTCTTCGTTCCGGGCTCAATATCCACCGGGATTTCCTGGTAATCTGCTGACTTTTCCATTTTAAGCTCTACCATCTTCCCGTTTTGAGAAAGCGTGCTATTGAAAACGTGCACAACAATCGGACCCGAGCTTTGATTATCGATAGACAGGTAAAAACGGGTTTCAATCGCCGCGAACTCAACATGGCCGACCGTTATGACTACACCATGTTCCTCTTTTTGTGATCCCGTTTTCCAGATCACTTCAGCTGGAGCCACAGCCTCCTCCAAAGT
>JAUWRD010000149.1 GCA_030610765.1 Actinomycetes bacterium | reverse complement strand
GCAAAAGAAGCTTTATCCAATGCCAGGAGAAGCATTGCCCAGGTAATCAACGCCACAGCAAAACGCATTATCTTTACAAGCGGTGGCTCAGAAGCAGATAATCTGGCCATTAAGGGGGTGGCGAAGACTTTCGGAACGCAGCGAGGCCACATAATTACATCTACCATTGAGCATCCGGCCATTCTCAAAACTTGCCGAGCCCTCGAGCAAGATGGTTATACAGTAACTTACCTGCCGGTTGATAAAAGTGGAACCGTAGACCCGAAAGATTTAAAGAAAGCCATAGGGCCGGAGACAATTTTGGTCTCAATTATGATGGCAAACAACGAAACTGGCGTAATTCAGCCCATTTCTGATCTAGCGGCTATCGCCAAGGAACACGGTGTGCTCTTTCATTCCGATGGTGTCCAGGCCCTGGGCAAAATACCCATAGACGTTGACGCGCTCGGAGTCGATCTGCTGTCTTTATCTTCTCATAAAATCCACGGCCCAAAAGGAGCAGGAGCGCTTTTTGTCCGCTCAGGCGTCAACCTTTCAGCCCTCATTGACGGTGGCGATCAGGAAAACTCACTAAGGGCTGGAACAGAGAATATCGCGGCTATCGTTGGCTTTGCCAAGGCCGCTGAGATTGCTGCTGGTCAGCTGCCGGCGATGGTGAATGTCGCTAATTTGCGAGATAAGCTGCAAGCCGGAATTGCGGCAGTGGCTGAGAACAGTTTTTGCAATGGCCAGCAAATAGAACGTCTACCAAATACCGTGAATATGACCATCCCCGGTTTTAGGGGTGAATCTCTAGTTCTTAAGCTTGACCGGGAAAATATCGCTCTCTCGTCAGGATCAGCGTGTAAGTCAGGCTCGCCTGACCCTTCCCCTGCTCTTCTAGCCATGGGTCTGACCGACGAAGAGGCCCACTGTTCCATCCGTTTCTCGTTGGACTTGAAAAACACAGCGACTGAGGTAGATACTGTACTACGAGCGCTTGAAAAAATAATTAGTGAATCAAGAAGCACAATCAGGTTTATGCCTTGCAGGTGAGACATGGCTAGTCCAATTGAACAAATAAGAAGAACGCCGGATACAGAAACACTGGCCTTCGCCCGTTCGGTGGTTCGAGGCTTGAGTGATACACCACGCCACCTGGACTGCCGTTTTCTTTATGACGCCCGAGGCAGCCAGCTTTTTGAGCGCATTTGTGAACAACCTGAATACTATTTAACAAACGCTGAGAGTGAGATTCTTAAAGCCGCCGCTTCAGATATCGCCGTGAAAACCGGCAATCTGACATTGATAGAATTTGGCTCTGGTAGTTCGATAAAGACCCAAACCATACTTGAAGCCTACTCTAAAGAGTTCGGTCAAACATGTTACACCCCGGTTGATATCAGTCACACGATTCTTGAAGAGGCCAAACTCAGCTTAACGAAGAAATTTCCAAACGTTTCTGTCGATCCATTCCACGGAACCTTTGAAGAAGCCTTCAATCTATTTCATCAATTTTCCCCGTCACTCTTTCTTTTTCTTGGCAGCTCAATCGGAAATTTCGATACCGTCCAATCAACGACCTTTTGGGAAAGTGTCTGCGCTCATCAAGTAGAAGGAGATTTCTCCCTTTTAGGAATAGACATTACCGAAGACCGCGAAGCCTTGCACGCCGCCTATAATGACTCCGCGGGCCTGAGCGCCGAGTTCACAAAAAATATTTTTGACCGCATGAACCGTGATTTTGATGCATCTATTGATACCGACTCCATAGCCCATGTGGCGAAATATAATCCGGATTGGCAGCGGGTTGAAATCTTCGCGCAATTCCTCGAGACGCAGACAATTGATATCGCGCCTTTAGCCACAACTTTTGAAATCGAGGCCGGAGAAATGATCTTGACGGAAATAAGCCGTAAATTCAGGCTTAAACAAATGGTTCCCTACCTTCGCACTTTCGGACTCAAAGTGGTAGAGAAATATATTGACGATAATCGACACTTTTGCGTTCTATTGCTAAGGCAGGAATAGAACTTTAGACAAGATATTTGATGTCTGAGCAAAATGTCGGATAGGCAAAAATCGTAGTTTTTAAGTCGCTGGCGGTGGTATTTGTCTTCATGGCTTGCGTAAAGACATTGATAAGCTCTTCTGCTCCCGGTCCGAAGATATGAGCCCCGAGAATCTTATCAGACGCGTTATCAACGAGAACTTTACTTGACGAGGCCTTAATCTGCAGGCGCCGCGAACTATACCACTGAGACGTATCCTGATAATTGACTCGAAAATCCAGACCTTGCTTTTTAGCTTGGTCTTCAATAATGCCGACAGATGCTATCGGCGGCACAGTATAAACAACGCTCGGAACAACTGAATGGTCTACTTTTATTTTGTCGCCGCCAATGATGTTTCGGGCAACAATATTGCCCTGATATAGAGCTACTGGCGTTAACGGCGGCCCTATTTCGGCCGCATCCCCTGCCGCGTAGACAGAGGTGTTTGAAACACTTTTGAGAAAATCATCGACCACTACGCCCCGACGACTTCGCTGAACGTCCACCGCTTCGAGATTCATATCATCAAGATCAGGCACTCTGCCCGCACCGTGAACAACTAAATCAGCTTTAAAAACTTCACTCGCGCCCTCGGCGTTCTTCACCGTTACCGCGAAAGTGTCATCAATCATTTCGACTTTTTCTACCGCTCTTTCCCTCTCCACAACAATTCCTTCGTCCAAAGACGCTTTGACCATTTGCTCTACGAGGTCAGCATCAAATATTTTAAGAGGAGTGCTCCCTCGATCAAGGATCACTACTTTTGCACCCGTTCTCGCCGTAATATGAGCAAATTCAAACGAGATAAAGCCGCCTCCAATAAAAATTACGCTTCCAGGTAAGTCTTTCATATCCAGAAATTCATCACTTGTCTTGACATATTCTTTGCCGGGCATTCCCAAATCCATCGGTTTTGCGCCGTTGGCCAACAGGAATCGCTCGCCTTCCAGAATATTTTCACCGACTTGTATTTTGTTGCTAGAGATAAATTTGGCCCGTCCGTGCACATTTGTGATGCCGAGTTCAGTGTAAGATTTTTCAGTTAACGCGGGTGTCGGCTCGGTAAAGGAATTTTTAAACGCCATGGCTTGCGGCCAATTGATTGAAGTCTTGGATGTGCCCACCCCGACGTCCAGCATACGATTGTAGGCATCCACCGTTTCCGCTTCACCAACTAAGACCTTCTTTGGCACACAACCCCTAAGGGAACATGTCCCGCCAAATGGGTTAGAGTCGACAACCGCCACTTTTAAACCGGCCTCAGCGCATATTCCGGCTGCCGTCCCGCCAGCCGCCCCCG
>JAUWRD010000080.1 GCA_030610765.1 Actinomycetes bacterium | reverse complement strand
AACAATCATTTCGCCCTCAAGAAAACCCGTGCGCACGATATCCATTATTCGGCCGTCGATGATAATATTCGTATCGATCAGCTTGTCGCCTATGATCGACGTCGACGTAGAACTTACAGCAGGGCTCGTTAAATTCAAGTTCAAAGCGTTCCGCAATTCAGCGCGACGGATAGACCCGAGCCTTGTGCCAAGCCAGGCCAACAATACGTAAACTGGAATCGTCACTGCCAGCCGTACCGAAACCGTTTCTATCAGGGCAAACGGCAGTGTTATTAAGTACGATAAAACCAAGCCGACGGCTAGTCCGACCGTACCTAAAATCAGTTCTGTTATGGGCACTTCTTGTAAAATACCTTCAATCCGGGTTAGAAAGCGGGAAAACTTTCTGCCTGATATGCCACCTAAAACGTAGCCAACCGCCGAACCAATTGTCATATAAGTTATGATTGCGATGTTTCTATTAAATATTTGGTTCGGCCAGCCAAACTCCGCGGCCACTTGAAAACCCGCTAACGCTCCCGCCAAGATGAAGATAAACTGAGTCAATAATATCAACATGACGGTTATGATGTAGTCGAGACTACTTCATTATCTCCTCCTCTATTCAATATTACTACTTTCGGCACACACAGCAAAAAATATTAATGAAATCGACAATTTGCTGCCGGTTCGGGTAGAAATATAGCAATGAAGAATATCTTAAAAAAATCGCGACATTTTAGCCAAATTTGGGGTCTACAGTTTCTTTATCCTAGTTGTTTTGGGCTTTACGTTGAACTATTTTCTCTCATCTTTTGTAGAACAAAGCATTCTAGCAAATTTCGCGGCCGCTGCCGTGCCGGCTCAAAATCAACTAATCACATCCCAACTTGATTTAAGCGATTTTCGCTCATCTAACTCACTCGAAAGTCCTCGGTTTAATAAATTTGTGAAAAAGCGAGTTTTTTCTACTGATATTGTTTTCATGAAGATCTGGAATCGAAATGGGACTATTCTGTGGAGCAATACAAAAAAACTCATCGGTCAAACCTTTAAACCCAAAGGGGAATTGCAGAGCGCTTTAGCGGGAAACCGTGTTTACGAGGTCACGGACCTTCGTGATGTAGAAAATGTGTCAGCAAAACCGAAATTCAACCAGCTTCTGGAGATCTACTCGCCGATACGGATTAACGGCAAAACTGTCGGAGCGTATGAAGTTTATTATTCACTTGATCCCGTAATCATTGAGTTAGCCAAGATTAGACAAGCTATCGCCGGATCTATCACGGTAGGACTAGGCATATTGTATATATTGCTTTTCGGGCTTGTCAAAAGAGCTTCCGACACTATAGATGGCCAAAACAAACGACTGAGAAAAATGACCGGCAATTTAACCGACTCAATGAAAGACCTCAAATCTCAGTACGTCGGCACCCTCTTGTTATTGGAAAAAACTCTTTCTGCTCGGGATCACAAAACCAGCTCTCATTCACACAGGCTTGAAAATATTACGCGAAGCCTTGGTGATCAACTCGGCCTCGGCGCAGAACAACACCAGGAAATCGAGTATGGTTGTCAACTTCACGATATTGGTAAAATAGGCGTGACCGATCGGGTTCTGCAAAAAAAGGGACGCCTCACCAGAGAAGAATTTGATGAGATTAAGGAACATCCGCAGATTGGGGCGGATATTGTCAGATCCGTTCCTTTTTTAAAGGACGCAGCGGAGGTTATCGAACACCACCACGAGTGGTTTGATGGCTCAGGCTATCCCAGCGGCCTTTCAGGGACAGCAATTCCAATTGTGGCGAGGGATACTTTCAGTAGTTGACGCGTATAGACGCTATGACCAATGAAAGGCCATACCGGCGGGCCCTCACGACCAAAGAAGCCGTTCAGAAACTTATCTCTGGAAAAGGAAGTCAATTCGATCCGAGAATTGTCGATGCGATGATTCAGTATCTAGTGGAAAAAGAAAACTTCACGCTCTCTGCTGACGCAGACGACGAACCTGGCAAAGCCGCGTAATCTTTAAGCGTATCTCTCTAAGAGATTGTATTCTTTCAACCTTTTCAACCCGTCTTGGATTGCTTGCGCTCGAACCGCGCCGACACCGTCAACATCGTCAAGATGATCGATTGAAGCGTTCACGACACCTTTCAAACTGCCAAAACGATCGACAATTTTGTTCACAACTTTTATGGGCAAACGTGGTATTTGTTTTAACAAGCGATAGCCGCGAGGGTGCACCGTACTGTCTAGTATGTCGGCGGCGCCATCGTACCCCAAAAGCCGCCCTATTGTCATAAGATCCAGAAGCTCTTCGGAGCTGATTTCAGCCAATTTTCTCTTCATTTTTTCGGCGGCTTTCAGATTTGTACAGTAGTCCCTGATGACCAATAATCCATCCTCGCTTACTGAGCCCATGAGCTCATCTGCTTGCATCCGCAGCAAGCGCCCCTCAACGCCCAGCTCAGAAATATAGCGGGTGATTTCTTTCGCTATTCTCTCAACCATTTCTCCACGCTGTATCGTTGTTACAACGTCAATCAATAGCACGAGGTCTTCAAATTCCAGCGCGCTTAAATTAGCGGCAACTTGGTCGAGTCGCATCTTATATTTTTCCAGCGTCTGCAAAGCTTGATTGGCCTTTGCCAAAACAACCGGAATATCTTCAATAATATGTTTTGAGCCTTCAAAATATACGGAAACGATCTCGCGCCTTTGAGAAATTGAAATCACGACCGCTTTTGTCTCCCTGGCCACTCTTTCCGCCGTCCGGTGCCTTATTCCGGTCTCGAAAGTTATCAAGGATGAGTCGGGTACGAGGTGCACGTTTGCCGAAAGTATCTGTTGACCATCGTCATCTATGATGATCGCGCCGTCCATCTTTGCCAATTCATAGAGGCGATGCGGTGTGGTCTCACAGTTTAAGTCAAACCCGCCGTTTGCAATACTCATAACTTTCTTGGCGTCGCCCATAACAATCAAAGCGCCTGTACGAGCACGCAGAATCTGCTCAATACCTGAGCGCAGGGCTGTCCCCGGAGCGACTTTTTCCAAAACATTTATGAATTTGCTTGCTTTTTTCTTCATAACAATACCAAGTGGAGTAATTTGATCTGACTAGCTATCAACAGCTTATTAACTATCAGGCCCCTTGTAAAGCTACTGCTACAAAGCCGGATCTCCTAGACCTATTTCAGCTAGCGCTGACTGCGCTGTCTTTACAGGCACTATACACACATCTTTTGGTGATCGAGATATTTTTTGGTCAGGCAGAATGATCTTCTTAAATCCAAGCTTTGCCGCTTCCTCAACCCGATGATCAATATTTGAGACAAATCTTACCTCACCAGCTAAACCTATCTCACCAAAAGCGCAAACGTCTGAATCTATCACCTTATCTTTCGCGGCTGAAGCCAGCGCCAAAGCAATGGGAAGGTCTAAAGCCGGCTCTTTGGTCTTAACGCCGCCCGCTACGTTAATATAAACATCTGCTTTATTTAAGCGCAAGCCTGCTCGTCTCTCTAAAACCGCCAAAGTTATCATGGCCCGGTTATGCTCAATGCCACTCGTTAGGCGCCGCGGCATAGCCAAGTAACTAGGAGTCACCAGGGCTTGCACTTCCGCCAGGAAAGGCCTCGTACCCTCAATCGTTGCCGCCACAATCGACCCCGACACCCCCTCTGAGCGCTCCGACAAAAATAGCGAGGATGGATTTTCAACGCCGACAAGACCCTCGGTCTTCATAGTGAAAACCGCGATTTCATTGCAGGCGCCAAATCTGTTTTTCACGGCCCGAACGATCCTGTACGAACCTTGACCCTCGGTATCGAAGTAAAGGACCGTATCAACCATGTGCTCTAAAAGTCTCGGCCCGGCAATGGCGCCATCTTTTGTCACGTGGCCGACAATGAATATCGGCAAATTGGAACCTTTACCCAGTCTCATTAAGTGTCCGGCGCATTCTCTGACCTGCGATACGCTCCCCGGAGCCGAAGCAACCTCAGGATGGTAAAGTGTTTGAATAGAATCGACAATTAGAATATCCGGTTTAGTTTTTTCGACCGCCAACTGTATTTTGTCGGTAGCGATTTCAGCTAAGACCAGAAGGTTCTTGGATTTTACCTTTAGCCTATCAGCCCTCAACTTAACCTGCTGGACCGATTCTTCTCCGGTAACAATGAGTACTTTTCGCCCCTGGGCGACTAAGCTACCAGCGGCCTGCATTAATAACGTGGACTTTCCAACGCCAGGCTCACCACCGATTAAAACAAGTGAGCCCCGGACGATGCCGCCGCCAAGAACCCGATCGAACTCGACAATATTTGTCGGCCAACGCTCATCAACCAGCGCCTCAACCTCTTCTAATGACTGGGGTTCATTGGAAGAGAAGATCCATCGAGACGTTGTATCTTCATCTCGACGAACCTTCTCTTCAACAAAAGTATTAAATTTCTGACAATCCGGACATCTGCCCAACCATTGTGGAGCCGTTGATCCACACTCTTGGCAACTCCAAACTACTCTGGCCTTGCTCATCCTTCACTTTGGCCAACGGGAGCTGGTACTTTAACTTCCTTCCGCTTCTTCACCTGTATTACCAAGCTTCCATCTTTACCATCAACCGTGATCACGTCGCCCACCTTAAACTGCTTTCGCAAAAGGGCCTCAGACAATGGATCCTCTATCAATCGCTGTATGGCGCGCCTTAGTGGGCGTGCTCCGGCTGACGGTTCATAGCCCTCGTCAACTAGGACATCCTCAGCGGCTTCACTTAATTCAATTGATAACTTCTGCTCGTCGAGCTGAACGCCAAGCCTCTTTATCATCATGCCTATGATCTCTTTTATCTCGTTTCTGGCGAGTTCGTGAAAGACGATAACATCGTCTATTCTATTTAAGAACTCCGGCCTGAAAGTCCGCTTTAGCTCACTGGTTACTTTTCCTTTCATATCCTTGTAACTTAGAGCCGCGTCGCCGCCTTTACTGAATCCGAGAGGCGTCGCTTTCTGAATATACCTGGCCCCCAAGTTTGAAGTCATAATCATGATCACGTTCTTGAAATCCACCGATCGACCTTGCGCGTCCGTCAATCTGCCGTCTTCTAGTATTTGTAAAAGAATATTGAAAACATCGTGATGCGCCTTTTCGATCTCGTCAAGCAAGACCACGCAATATGAGCGACGCCGAACAGCCTCAGTGAGCTGGCCGCCTTCCTCATAGCCAACGTATCCGGGTGGTGACCCGATAAGTCTGGATACAGTGTGCTTTTCCATATACTCCGACATGTCGATCTGGATTAAAGCGCCGTCCTCTCCAAAAAGATATTCTGCCAGAGCCTTGGCCGTCTCGGTCTTGCCAACGCCGGATGGCCCTAGAAAAATAAATGAACCAGCCGGTCTTTTAGGATCTTTCAACCCGGCCCGAGCGCGTCTAATTGCTTTCGAAACAGCCTTGACCGCTTCGTGCTGGCCAACTACTCGTTCGTGAAGCTTGACTTCCATCTTCAGTAGCCGCTCGGTTTCTTCCTCTGTCAAACGCGTGACCGGAATTCCTGTCCAGGTAGAAACGATCTGAGCTATCTCTTCCTCTGTGACTTTTAAATCAGCCTTTGGAGCTATCTTCCAGGTCTCTTCAAGCTCTCGAATCTCTTCTAAAAACTCTCTCTCACGATCTCGATATTCAGCCGCCTTCTCAAATTCCTGGCCCTTAATAGCGCCTTCCTTTTGTTTACGCAAGGTTGTCATTTTGTCCTCTATTTCTCCAGAATACGGAGGAGTAGAAGACGTCTGTATTCGAACCCGGGACGATGCCTCATCCACAAGATCAATTGCTTTGTCAGGTAAGAAACGATCCGAGATGTACCTATCCGCAAGGTTTGCGGCAGCTACCAGAGCTTCGTCGCTAATGCTCACTTGATGATGCTCTTCATATCGCGCCCGCAAGCCATGCAGGATAGCGATTGTCTCATCTATCGAGGGCTCGCCTACGTTTATCTGCTGAAAACGTCGCTCAAGCGCGGCGTCTTTCTCAACATGCTTCCGGTACTCATCGAGGGTCGTCGCCCCGATTGTCTGCAACTCTCCCCGAGCTAAGGCCGGTTTCAAAATACTGGCGGCGTCAATTGCGCCCTCAGCGGCCCCGGCCCCGACAAGATTATGCATTTCATCTACAAACAGAATAATATCTTGACGCTCTGATATCTCTTTCATAACTTTCTTTAAACGTTCTTCAAACTCGCCACGATACTTAGACCCGGCTACTAGGGCGCCTAGGTCAAGTGTATATATTTCTTGCCCGCGCAAAATCTCGGGCACGTCATTAGCTGCTATTTTTTGAGCTAGTCCTTCAACAACAGCGGTTTTTCCAACCCCGGGCTCCCCGATCAAAACCGGGTTGTTCTTCGTGCGGCGCGACAATATTTGCATGACGCGCTCAATTTCTTTGTCTCTGCCCACTACTGGATCGAGTTTTTTCTCTCTGGCTAACACAGTGAGATTGCGGCCGAACTCATCAAGTAAAGATCCGCTATAGGGCTTGCCGTATTCCCTCTCGGAAGTCCGGGGGCCATGCTGACCGCTGAGAAGCTGGATAACCTGATTTCTGACTTTCTCAAGATCGGCGCCAAGGCTGAGTAGAACTCGCGCCGCTACTCCCTCGCCTTCACGTATTAAGCCAAGCAGAATGTGTTCGGTTCCGATGTAATTATGACCTAGCTGCAGGGCTTCCCGCAGAGATAACTCAAGCACTTTTTTAGCGCGGGGAGTAAATGGGATATGGCCGACCTGAGTCGACACTCCTTTGCCGATGAGATCCTCGACTTGCAGACGTACATCGATAAGATTAATTCCAAGATTTGTTAAGGCCTTGTAGGCAACGCCTTCTTCCTCGCGTATCAGACCCAATAGTAGATGTTCTGTGCCGATATAATTCTGGTTGAGCATACGCGCTTCTTCTTGAGCGTACACAACAACCCGGCGCGCTTTTTCG
>JAUWRD010000220.1 GCA_030610765.1 Actinomycetes bacterium | reverse complement strand
CGCTCCGCTTTTAATGGAGAGCCAGAGCTCGCCAATTTCAAACGCGCTAAAGGAAATTGTTGCGTTAACAAAAAGAATAGCGTCACAGGCGGACGACGTTCGGCGCAAAAGCGAGGTATTGCCTAAATGAGTTCTGACCTGGACAAACTAATGCTGTCTCTTCGCGACCGCCTAATTGAGGGGCTTGACACCGAGGTTCTTGACCCCAATAAGCCCGTGGATGGTGATCAGGCGCGCTCGATTCTGGTTAAACTTATCAATAGTGAGGCGACACCGCTGTCGGCAGCAGACAAGCGACAGCTGCAAAATGACATTTTAGATGATGTCTTGGGCTACGGGCCAATTGAAAAGTTTCTTAAAGATCCGGAAGTGACCGAGATAATGGTAAATGGCCCTGATTTAATTTATGTTGAACGCTTAGGGCAGATTGTGGAAACAGATACCCGTTTTGTCAATAACGATCAGCTGAAGCACGTTATCGATAAGATTGTCAGGTTTGTCGGTCGTCGGGTAGATGAATCGAATCCACTGGTTGACGCTCGTTTGCCTGATGGTTCGCGGGTAAATGTGATTATTCCACCTTTGGCGCTTGACGGATGCCTGGTCACAGTGCGGAAGTTTGCCGCCGATCCTTTGACCGTGGATGACCTGGTGCGGTTTGATACGTTTACCGATAAGACGGCGCAGTTCTTAAAGGCTTGTGTCAAAGGTCGTTTGAATATTCTTATTTCCGGCGGAACGGGCACCGGCAAGACGACAACGCTTAATGTTTTGTCTTCATTCATTCCTGAAAACGAGCGGATTGTTACAGTTGAAGACGCCGCTGAATTACAATTAAAACAAAAGCATGTGCTGCGCCTTGAATCGCGCCCGGCCAATATTGAAGGCAGCGGTCAAGTCAGTATTCGGGATTTGGTCAGAAACTCTTTGCGCATGCGTCCTGATCGAATAGTGGTGGGCGAAGCCCGAGGCGGCGAGGCCCTTGATATGCTTCAAGCCATGAATACGGGCCACGATGGCTCAATGTCAACTGTTCACTGCAATTCTCCCCGTGACGCGCTGGCCCGTATGGAGACAATGGTTTTGATGTCCGGGTTGGATTTACCGGTCAGGGCTATTCGGGAGCAAGTGGCCTCAGCTCTCGATGTGATTATTCATCTAACGCGGTTGAGTGACGGCACCCGCCGGGTAACTCAAATATCGGAAGTTCAGGGTATGGAAAATGAGATCGTCACAATGCAAGATATTTTTACTTTTGACGTGGATTCTGTTTGTATGTTCAAACTTATTGGTAGTATTTTATTTTTTGAAGTACGTTTTTTTTTAAGACTAC
>JAUWRD010000079.1 GCA_030610765.1 Actinomycetes bacterium | reverse complement strand
AGAAAGATTGATCCTTGCCTCACAGCTTAAAAATGTCAAGATTAAAGACCTGACCCCAAAGTGACCCAATTAAAGGAGCCGATTAGTTGAAGATATTTATGACAGGCGCAACAGGTTTTATTGGCCGTTCGCTAACGTCATCTTTGCTTGCCGCCGGCCATGATGTCGTCGCTATATCGCGCGGCGCTAAACGGGCCAAAGAGATTCTCGGCGAAAAAGTTAAGATTGTGGAAGGCAATCCCGCGATAGCCGGAGATTGGCTGGAAGAGGTCAAAACGAGTGCGGGGGTAATCAATTTGTGCGGCGCGCCGATTATGAAGAGGAAATGGACACCGTCAAGAAAGCAGGATTTGCTTGACTCTCGAATCTTGCCGACCAGATTAATTGTTGAGGCTATCAAGAGCACGACAGACCGCCCAAAGGTTCTCATAAGCGGTTCAGCTATTGGCTACTATGGTGATCGAGGCGACGAAACGATAAGTGAAGCGTCACCGGCGGGAAGTGATTTTGGGGCTAAACTTTGTTCCGAATGGGAAGCTGAGGCCGAAAAGGCGAGTGCGCTTGGAGTCAGGGTTGTGACGCTGAGAACCGGCATGGTGCTTGGCCGCGGTGGTGGGTCATTGGCCCAAATGACCATGCCGTTCAAATATTTCGCTGGTGGACCCATTGGCAGCGGGCGTCAATATATTTCTTGGATTCACCTCAAAGACCATGTGGGCATTACTATGCTGGCTTTAGCAAATAAATTTTTAACTGGTCCGATAAACATGACCACGCCGAATCCGGTAAGGAGTAGAGATTTTGCGGCGGCAATTGGTACGGTTATGGGCAGACCCAGTTGGCTGCCGGTTCCTAGCTTCGTCTTAAAGATCAAGTTTGGAGAGGGCGCCGACTTACCGCTTGGGAGCCAACGCGCACTCCCCGAAAAAGCTCAGGAAGGCGGCTATACTTTTCTTTTTAGCAATCTAAACGCCGCTTTGGCTGATGTGCTGGTTTAGGTAATCGGGCCGCTTTAGCCGTCCTCACTGAAAAGTACCGCTGTATCCTGATTAAACATGGCCCATAGCGTATAGACACCAAAAGCCGTGCCTAGCGGAAAACCCGGTAGAGCGAAGATACCAAAGATAATCTGAACGATTCTAGCCCAGGACTTGTATGCTTTAAGCTTAACCCCGACAACAATTTGAAAAGCGCTCATGGCCATGATAGCTATGCCGCCAAACAGACCAACGGAAGCGAAAATAGCCGCCCCCTCAGCCGCCCCTTGCTCAGCGCCGGTTCCAATGGCGGCGGCTCCTATCATAGCGGCAATCATTAAGAACACTCCGCCGATTACTCCTAGCACTCCGAAGACGATGTCGATGATACCGATGATCTTTACGTGTTGTTCCACTTTCGGCCCCCTTATTTTCTTACGTATGTTTACTTAAAAACCTTTTATTCTCGAAAATTCTAGCAGAAACCAAAATCATTGCAAGCGCTCGGGGTAAAATAGATTGTTAACATTTGCCTGTTGCTTGTTAGGCAGCGGTTACTTAATGTATACTTTCAGCGTTTTGTGAGTCAGGTGCCCATGAAAGAAAGTAGCTAACATATGATGAAAAGACGGAATAAGCAATGGTTGATGATTGTAATTGCGACGCTGACGGTCTCCTTTCTTTTGTCAGGTTGTGTCATGTCAAAGTCGAAATACGAGGCATCAGTAACATCTGTTTTAGCCGATCTCGAACGAGATTTGAAACCGGAAGATAAAGACAAACAGAGCCAGGCTCTGGAATCCGCGAAAGGCAGCTTCGAGAATATGTCGCCCCCGGACGATTTTTTTGTTGGCCATTCCGACCTCGTGGAATTAGTCGATTTACTGTCTCAGTCAGCAAAAGAATCTGATTCAAAGAAGGGCAAAAACAATACTCCTGAACCTGTGAACACAGAGGCCTTTCAACTTGCACGTGCCGCTCAGAACAACTACGCGAAAGTATTAAGAGAACTTCCTTTTTTGGAATATGAACTAAGCGAGAGCCTAGGCGAGCTGATGCAGCAGACTCAGAATAGCGCTATAAGGCGGCCGCCTACGCCCGGAATAGTGCCCCCGGGAAGACAACCCTAAGTTTACCAGGCGCTTATTTTACTATTGGAGACGCGTTCTGATTAAAAGGATTTGTTCTGAGAGCCAGTGAAAAAAGATAAGCGTAATCTTTCTTCAAATGGCTCATATAATCAAGCCACTGGTCAATAAGCAGGTTGTAGCTTCTATCAATATCGCCAGCCAGATGTTTTAAGTCTGACGGCGGCAGATTATCAAGTTGGTCTCTGGCTGTTAACTCCTCCATTAAATGAAAGATAGCAAAGAGCAGGTTTGTAAAAACTTCGTGTTCCAAGAGGTTGGGGTTTTCTAAAAGACGTAAGAGAAAGTCGCGATCGTTCAATAGATGGTCGTTTATTCTCACTAAGTCAATCTGTTCTATATCAACAGCAAAATTATGTTTTTTCAGGCTGGCACTGGCAAGCTTGAAATCTTTGTCTGTCCAGGCATCGCCTATAAGCAGCTTGCTTTTGATCTCTTCCAATCGCGGATCGGCATCTGACAGATAGGTCAAAAGAGCGGTCCCCATTTGGCTAAAGAAAGCCCCGACTACCATATTCATCTTTTCAAGGCGGGCCCGTTTTTCTCTTGAGCTTAGCAACTCATGGAGTATTAGAGTGACAAGCAATACTTCTATTGGAACAAACGCCAGGTCTCCAACGCTATATATAAAAATGTGGTGAGAGTCTTGAAAAAGCAAATAATGTCCAAAGTAGAGCAGCAAGGATAATAAAACCAGAGATACTCCAACTTTTATTTGCCAGCCTAGGCGTTTCACGATTTCTCTCCTTTGTTAATCAGCAATTGCGGTTCGTAAATCATACTACTCGCGAGCCAAATTTACGATACCATAAGAGCATGCAAACCATCCTTATAACGGGAGCAGGATCCGGGATCGGCCATGATACCGCTTTTGCTCTGGCCCGTCGTGGTCACACCGTAATAGCGACAACTCACACAGAAGAATCAGCTGTTAAATTGCGTGAGGAAGCAAAAGAGTCTGACTTAAAGATTACCTGCGCAAAGTTGGATATCCTTATTAAAGAAGACCGCCTCGCGGCAATAAAAAAATGGACGCCGACCATCTTAATAAACAATGCCGCTATCGGGCAATCCGGACCGCTGGCTGAGATACCAATAGCAAGGGTTGAAGCAAATTTTGCTACTAACGTCTTCGCAACTTTGTCTTTAACGCAAGAGGCAGTGAAGGAAATGATAACCAGGGGCTCGGGTCGAATCATAATAATCGGATCTACCGTTGGGCGCATAGGTTTGCCGTATGTCGGGGCCTACGCAATGACAAAGTACGCGCTTGAGGGAGCGGCAGATGTCTTGCGCCTTGAGCTGAGTCCGCATAATATATTCGTTTCGCTTATCGAGCCCGGAAAAATCCACACACAGTTCAATCAGAAGATGGTTGCTTCTAAGTACGATTGGTTTGGTGAGGACTCTGCTTTTGCCTCTGACGTGGCACGCGTGAAGGGCTATGAGAAATTAATACTTACGAAACAGGTGTCGACCAAGTCGGTCGTGAAGGCGATTATCCACGCGGTTGAGGCAACTCGACCGAAATCAAGGTATGTTAGACCTCGGTCAATGGCCGCTGTCATGCTTTTAGCAAGGGTTCTTCCGGACAAAGTGAAAGATTTTGTTTTGAAGAGAATTTAATTTAGTGCATCAAGCCCGGGGTGTCGATATCAGAGTCTGCTTCCTCAATTTCCCCGAATTTCTCTTCATATTTTTCAACATTTTCCTGCAGAGCGAAAACTATAGCTTTGGCATGGGCCGGGCTGGTGATAATCCTTGAAACCAACTCGCCCTCTTGCTGGTGAACAAAGACAAAATCAAAAACAAATTCATTAGGAGTGTGATTAAAACTGGCGAAATTTGTATAGACCCCGCCCTTGATTTCCTCCGGAATATTAACCGGCAGCCCTTGCTCTTTTTCAGAGCCCTTCTTCTTATCTGCCATTGATCCTCCTGTTAGTATTGAGCATTTTCTTTAGTTTACATTAAACCATTGCAAACTGATCGCTGAATAAGCATATTATGTCTTGGACTAATTATTTTTGGTTGAAAGGGTATAAAATGGTTGACCAACCGGGTAAGGATTGAAGCCCAAGGGAGGGACGTTGAGAGTGAGCTTAAGAAAGAAATCGTTTGTTGGATGTTTTGTCTTGATAGCGATGTCTTTGATGATTTTGGCTAGCGGCTGCAGCAAAGAGCCAGAGGGGGACAATGACGCCAAGTTCTATCCAACAAAAAAACCATCTGCCGTGGCGGGCGAGTCAATTTACGTTTCAGAATGCGAGAAATGTCATGGCGCCAGTGGGGCAGGAGATGGTGAGAAAGCGGCTGATTTGCCAGAAAAACCAAAGGCATTTACAGATCTAGCTTTTATGCGCCGTGAAACGCCCGAAAAATTCTATGAAGCGATCCTCGAAGGTAAAGAGGGGATGCCCGGGTACGAAAAGAAGCTCAACGAAAAGCAGCGCTGGGACGTATTATTCTATGTCTGGTCTTTCGCGACAACCAAAACGCAAATTGACGAGGGCAAGAATACCTATTTCGAGTATTGCAAAGGTTGTCATGGCGAAAAAGGAGATGGGGAAGGCACGGCGAAACGATCTCTGGCAAAGAAGCTACAGGATTTTACCGATCCGCGCTTCATGATGAATGAAGACAGCGATCAGTTTTTCTCAATGGTGACACAAGGTAAGAAGGCGATGCCGGCCTTCTTCAAGAAATTGACGGCAGACCAGCGATGGGATGTCATTAATTATATCTGGACTTTTGTCTATACAGCCGACAAATAAATAATTAGCACCAACAAGCTACGCGGTGCGCCAGGATGGATTAGAATTGAATATAAAGCAAGGCATCAAGGTCAAGATAGTATTAAAACAAGATCAAAGAAGCGGCAAGCTGACAGAAGGCGTTGTCAAAGATATTTTAACAAAGTCTTCTTCGCATCCTCACGGAATAAAAGTAAGGCTAGTTAGTGGAGAAGTAGGCCGAGTTAAAGAAATATGCAAATGAAATTGAAAAAAAACAGGCCGTATCGAATCCTAGTATTGTTGGTCTGGATTTTGGGAATACTCGTTCCCTTTTATTCAGTAAGCGGCGCATACGCGCCGTTTCGCGCAGCTGTTGATCGAGTCTTTCAAACACAAACGTCGCACGTCATTATGCACATGTTTCTCTACGCTGTGCTGACAGCGCTCATAATGTCATTGCTCTTTAGCGAAAGATTGTCTACCTTTCAAATTCTCCTTTTTGCGCTGGCCGGAACAGCCCTAATAGCGATATTTCAAGAGGCGTTTCAGATGCTTAGCGAAGGTGTCGCCCTCGGAACCGACGAGTTTTTTGATTTTTTCGTAGACCTAAGCGGCGGGGCACTCGGTGCTATGCTCTATTTGTTGGTAAGCAGGCAAAAGCGGTATCAGGCGGCGCAGAGCGACTTATTGGATTGAGCCGATAAATGAATCGGGCAGCCTAATTCCTTAGGCATCGCTACTCTATTTGAGTTTTGCCGTGCCGGTTGGCAAAGTCTCCTTATCGAGAGTGAGATCAAAGAGCGTATGGTCCTCGGCATCCTTTGTGATCTTGCCCGTTAAGGGTTTAAGTTGAAACGGTTTGTCCCCAGTTGGATCAAGACCGTCGATATCGGGCTCAATAGAGATGACCGCGACACTGTCACCATCATCGATCAGCAGTGGTTCAGCGAGGCCGTTTGGCAGATTTTGAATAAAGTCCTCACCAGGGAAATCTGGAGCCGGTGATTCCTTGGAGCTATAACCATCGAATCGGTCGGCACCTTCGGGGCTGGTAAACCTGCCTGTTGTTAGCGGGCTCTCGCCTTTATAAACGACCCAGCCTTCATACACCCATCCAGCTGGTGCTTTTGGCAACTTCAGAGAGGCACTTTTATCGGCGGGATCAAGAAACCATATCCCGGCTGTTTCTTGTTCGGCCGGATCATTTGTTGGTGTTCCTAGAATAAACTGGCCTTCCACTTTCTCAAAATCTACGGCATCAAATTCCAGTTTTGCTTCATTGTCCTTTGCTTTCCCAAAAAGAATGAGCGACTTAGAGGGACCCTCGTCACTGTCGTCGTCAGGCTCGATAGAGATCGCGAAAGCATCAGCTGTTTCCACTTCTGCCCCCGTCTCAAATTCATCGATAGTTCTTCCATTCATGTCGACAAATTCGCCGGCGTCATCTACGTTGAATTTGCCAAAACTTATCTTCTCGTTTCCGGTTATGACCCAGCCCTCATAATCGCCCTCCTCGAGTGGTTCAAGATTCTTAACGCTGAGCTCGACTGTGGAGAGACCTGGTTCTTCACTGGTTTCTTTGTCTGCCGTCTCAGATTGGTCACAACCGGCAAGCGCGAGCAAAGATGCTAATGCCGCAATTAGCAAGACTGGTATCAGATTTCCCGAGAATTTTTGTCTTAAAATTTTCATGAGTTATCCTCTCTCATTGGCTGGTCTAGTTATTCCCAACGGAGAGCTATGAAAACTTTAAGCCCATATCCTGGTCAGGCTTCATCGCCGGACGATAATGGCACGAGCGCTACACCGTAGGGCGCCTCGGGCCTCGCGCATAGGCTGTAATGCCCATTTAGAAAAGAAAGAAGCATCTCTCCGGCAACGGAGTACTTCCATCCGCTCGGAAGCACGATATCTGGTGGGAATTCGTGATGTCCAGATAAATACCAGACGACAAGGTCCTCGAGTTGATTGCGGTTGGCGATCATCGAATGTGCGATATCGAGTTTGTTCGCGCGAACACGAAGCGCTGTCGTAAGGAGTGAGGCGAGTAGCGCCGTGCGCTCATCGCGTTTGCTTAGCTCCATGACGGGTGGACAATCCGCGTCCGGCAGCTCGAGGGCTCGCTTTACCGCAGCGAGCAAACCAGTGACTTCATTCCGGACATTTTGAAGACCGCGGAGTTGGCGGACAGCTACCGCAGTTCGCGGGAGCT
>JAUWRD010000230.1 GCA_030610765.1 Actinomycetes bacterium | reverse complement strand
ATTAACAGAACTGTTGATGTCCTCTCTAAGTACGGTTTGCTTGCTCACGACTATGACGTCGAAAAGATAATTGCTGTCGCCACAAGCGCTGTGCGTGACGCTGACAACGAGCAAGACTTCCTGAATAAAGCGTTAGAGGTTTTAGGAGTTGAGCCCCAGGTAATCTCCGGCAACCAGGAGGCTCACTTAGCTTATGCCGGGGTGCTTTCAGATTCAAAAACAATTGGAACGAACAGAAATGTTCTTGTCACAGATATTGGCGGCGGAAGCACCGAGATTGTCTTTGGCGACCTACAGGCCCCCATCTTCTCGAAGAGCTTGCCCCTTGGCTGTGTCCGATTGCATGAAGATTTCTTTCAAACCGATCCCCCATCGCCAAGTGGTATAGGCAGACTGCAATTACATGTCCGCCGCGTTCTCGAATCGAAACTTGATACAAACATTGGAGATCGATTTGTCCCCGTAGCCGTAGCAGGCACCGCCAGCGCGTTGGCCGCCATGACTCTTAAGCTAAAAATATATGACCCTGAAAAAGTTCACCTTTTCAAACTATCCCTCGACAATGTTTTGGATATTCTCGATAAATTGTCCTTAATGCACATAGCGGAAAGACAAGAGGTTGTGGGGCTAGAGTCTGAGAGAGCCGATGTCATCGTTGCCGGCACCGCAATCTTGGCCGAAGTTATGGATTTCTTTGGCCTCGACCACTTCATTATCAGCGAGCGAGATATCTTAGACGGCTTGGCTTTGTCGGCTCTTTCGTCTATTTAAACCTTAACCTATACCTTAGATTTAGAGTAGCGCCCCCTCTGAGTTGTCACTGTGCACTGGCCTATGTATAATAATGCCCAACTCACTTAACAATCCTTAACTTAACTTGCGCAAGTAAACGATCGCTAAAGGCTGCGGGCTATGCTTAGGTCCGTGATTAATTAGGCCGGCGTCCGCATAAATCAAGAAGGAGAAAATAGTGGATACATATCACTGGGCAAAAGAGAAAACAACCAATAACATCATGATCTTCATGGCAACTATCCTTCTAATTTTTAGTTTAGCCTATTCAATAAACGTTGTCTCTCAGGGAAGCCTGGCCAAGGCACCGATGCCAACCAAAATGAACACATCAAACAAATATGGCGATCTTCCTAT
>JAUWRD010000067.1 GCA_030610765.1 Actinomycetes bacterium | reverse complement strand
TCTATTACAATTGCTCTAATGCCAAAATTGGCTGAGAGCGCAATAGCGATAAATACGGGGATAAGAAGCAGCCCCATCGGTATAAGCAGCAAAAGAAAAAAGAGCGCTGCGCCACCCAACAGTGCTATAAAAATCGAGAATGCCGCTATCAAAAACACCGGCACCATAATCAGTAGAAGCAGCAAAAGGAAAAAACCGAACAACCGCCAGAAGTTAGCGAGGCCAACGCCAAGTGATTTCGAGAATGTCGTTTCCTCATCTTTATCTAGGTTATTTGCGGCTCCAACCAAAGCGCCTTGCGCAACCACTCCGAGAAACGCGACGAAAATAAAGAGCAAAAAGAGAACTACTGCTAGCGAGAGTATCAAAATAACATTCTGACTGATCCAATTGGTGGCAGTCTCTCTGAACATATGCCATTCCATATCCCCTCGCCCCTCAGTTGGAAAAGGATTAAAGGACCCGCCGCCAGCCTGATAATTGGAACCGCCACCTGAAAACCCGCCCCCGACAAACAACCCGAAGACCCAGAGCCACTTGTGACCCCAAGTTAATTTTAGCGATCTTAAGACTAATTCTTTATAATTCATCGAGCTTCAGCCTCCTCTGCCATATTTTATTTTTGACCTTTTCCCAAGCTTATTATCAAGATTATTGGTTTTTTTAGCAATCCCTCGATATTTAGGCTTGCATTTTTCAAAACCACCGGTAAAGTTTGACTGTAATAGATTTCTTATTTATTGGGTAAATATCATCATCGAATTGAAAGAGGTGCATGCTTGTGGCAACAAATGGTTATTGCGTCAAGTGCAGAGAAAAACGGGACATGAAAGAACCGCAACAAATCACGATGAAAAATGGTCGCCCGGCAACTCAGGGCAAATGTCCAGTTTGCGGCACGAAGATGTTCAAGATCGGTTCTTGACGATCAGCTAAAATCCTTATATCCTCATTAAACACCAGTTTAGTGGGGATGATGAGTGAAAAAAAGTCGGTTAGCCGGACAGTCTTTTCCGAACGGCATTTTGATCAAGTCGAAGAAGAATTGGGCCTTGGCTCTCGAAAATGGAGATGTCCAATTCGGGTCTTCCTCTTCTTGGCTTGATCATCATCCGCGCTTAGATATCTTCTTTTTTCGCTCAGTTATTGCGTTTTTCGAGTCGATTGCCTTTTCTTACCGTATGCAGCGGAATTTAAGCTCTGACGGCGGTCGATCGTTTTTGAGACCGCTAATATACTACCTGATCATAATAATACCGATCTCACTTATTGTCGCAAAACCCAACGTCCCAATACCATGGTTAACCCATGTGGGCCTTCAAATATTTTCGTTTATCGTCGCCTTTTATCTGTTTTTCAAGATGCTTCCGGGCAACATTTGGTCATTTCATGGAGCTGAACATAAAGTAGTTCACGCGCATGAGCAAAATATCGATCTCGACGATTTGGATGCTATAGCAGAATGTTCTCGTATCCATAACCGTTGCGGCACGAATCTGGTAACGTTTTTCGCCGCAGCTTCTTTTCTGCGGCTACCAGCTCTCCCGCCACTAGCGTCCATGGTCGGCACCGTCGGCTACGTATTCTTGTATGTCGGTATTTGTATTGAACTTTTTCGTCTAGTGGTTAGCGCGCCTAAATTCGCTCTTAGCCGCATGCTGTTAGCCCCGGGTCGGCTTCTGCAAAAATACGTGACCACCAAAGAACCTAATCATGATCAACTCGCTGTGGCCGTCAAAGCCACTAAAACCGTCCTGGCCCTGGACGACATGAGGAAAGCATAAGAGTTAGAGCGGATGACGGGGATCGAACCCGCAACCCTCAGCTTGGGAAGCTGATATTCTACCATTGAACTACATCCGCATTACGTCAGAATCTTATCAAACGATCACGACCTAGTCCACGTCGCGCTTTCACCCAAAAAACCGTTCGTTTACTTTTCAAATTCCCTCTGTCATCCTAAATGAGATGAGCAACGATCAAACGATAGAAGCTCAAGACAACAATGAAAGCAACAAATACACTCAGATTATTGCGGTAGCATTCGCTCTTGGCTGGGTCTTTGACTACTTTTTCTTTAGACAACAGCTCGGGCTTTCTTTCCCCGTTTACGTGGCCTTATTGTTCTTTGTGTTCTTGGCTCTGGCAAAGAGATTCCAAACTACTCTCGATAAATCGATCATATACCTTGCCGGCCCGCTCTTCTTTTTCTCAATCATGGTCTACGTTAGATCAAGCGAGTTCTTAGCTTTTCTAAATCTTGCTATCACTTATTACCTGCTAATCCTTATAGCCAATGGCGCGCTTGGCTCCAAGATCCTAAGTAACACTATCGCTGATTATTTCAAACCGCTGATACTGATCCCGCTGAATACACTTGATAAGCTTTTTGTCGCTCTGGCCAACATCGTGGCCTCACGTTCTCGAAAAAATGAAAAAACGAGAGGTAAAATATTACGGGGCATAATCATGGCTATCCCTGTTTTAATCCTTTTTGTTTTCCTTCTATCTTCCGCTGATATCATTTTTAAGCAATACGTGGACAAGATTTTTTCGATTCAAATAACCCCGGAAGCAGTTTTCCGCACCATTCTGATATTGTCTATCACTGGTATTTTTACCGGTGTCTTTACTTACGCCCTCCTGTTGCCAAAAAACAAATTCAGTGTCGGGCGAAGCGAGACGACCCGAGGACGCCTCGGCATTATCGAAGGATCTGTTTTTCTGGGCTCAATAGATCTTCTATTCCTCAGTTTTATCTTGATACAGGCAACATATCTCTTTGGCGGTAAACGTAACATTGCCATAGAAGGAGCTACCTATGCGGAGTATGCGCGAAGGGGTTTCTTCCAGCTCTTAGCTGTTTCTGTCATTTCTTTTTTGCTGATCTGGCTAACCGAGAAGTATATCTTCCAAGAGAACGAAGGTCATTTATTAATCTTTAAACTTCTAAGCGGTTTCCTCATTTTTGAGGTCATGGTAATTATGGCTTCGGCTTTTAAGCGCTTGCAGCTTTACGAGAATGCTTTCGGTTTCACTTCGCTAAGATTTTACAGCCACTCTTTTGTCATTTGGCTAGCAGTCGTTTTTCTTTTTTTTCTTATCAAGATAGTTTTCGATAAGCCAGAAAAAATGCTGGCTTTCTCAACCTTCGTCTCGATCCTTATATTTCTGGCAGCCCTAAACATTATGAACCCGGACGCTTTTATCGCCAGACAGAACATCGCCCGATTTCAGGAAACCAAAAAGTTAGACGCTAACTATTTGAGCACCCTGTCTGACGACGCGGTCAGTGAGCTTGTCAAGGTCTTGGACATAAAAGATAAACCGGCCAGCTTTAATAAAGAACGCTTCGCCGGGCAACTTTGGCGGCGGCGTCAAGAACTACTGGAGCTAACTAAAACGCGGGGTTGGCAGTCAAACAATTTGAGTCGATCAAAAGCTCTTAAAGAGCTAAATCGGCGAGCCTCTATGCTTGTGCAATACAAAGATCTCGTCGATTACTAACAAGAACGCATGTGAATCGCCTCAAAATAGCGGTCTGTCGTTTGACAAACAGCCGCAACCATAACATAATTGCGCTTGTGTTTTTACCTATAAGACCCAAGCGATATCGACTTATTACACACCTTGGAGCAATTGGGTAATAAGAACAGGGGCCGTTAGCTCAGTTGGTAGAGCACCGGACTTTTAATCCGGGTGTCGTGGGTTCGAATCCCCCACGGCTCACAAGGCTAAAGAGGGTGTCGATTAAATCGGCGCCCTTTTTTTATGCCTTCTGCTAACGTTCTGCTAAGAAGGGCTGAAGCACGCGGCAGTTCTTGCTCTCCAAAAACAGCACTTTCTAGAGCATTGCCTGCTTCTGAATTCTTTGATGGAGCTTCTGAAAAGAAGAAAGTTCAAGCACTAAACGTGAAAAACTAAAAAACCTTAACGGAGCCAAGGAAATATTGAAATGAAAAGAAAAGCCAGTATCTTTTAAAAGTGGCTCATTTATGTAACCATGCTTTCATTTCTGTTGTTGAAATGAAAAGAAAAGCCAGTATCTTTTAATATCAGCTAGACTCTGAAAGCTAAACACGTTATTCTTTCTAAGCAAGCCTTCAATTACGGAGACACCTAAATGTCAGATAAAGAGACTCCTAAAATGAAATTAACATCAGAACGAGCTGGTCATCTCGAGCATCAAGACACACTCAAAGAAGGGTTTTATGCATTCATCCCCAAACCATTACCACCAGATCCACCGCTGATCATTGACGCTGAGCTAGAGGAACTAATGGGGCAAGCAAATCGCGCGCTTGGTGGATTGAACAGTATCACGATCCTGCTGCCTGATCCAACGCTCTTCCTTTATATGTATGTTCGAAAAGAGGCAGTTCTATCTTCACAAATTGAAGGCACCCAGTCATCAATGTCAGACCTGCTAGCATATGAAACTGCTGGGGCGAGAGGCATGCCAATAGAGGACCTTACAGAAGTATCAAATTATGTGCGAGCAATGCAACATGGACTTAAAAGAATTCAAGAGGGATTCCCTCTAAGTCAGCGTCTGTTTCGTGAGATTCATGAAATCTTGCTAACCAACACTCGAGGGAGCGATAAAGACCCTGGGCAATTTCGCCGAAGTCAAAACTGGGTAGGAGGCACTCGCCCAGGAAATGCCCGCTTCGTTCCACCCCCGGAAAGCAAAGTAGTGCCAAGCATGAGTGAACTTGAAGCTTTCTTGCATGATGATCCGGTACGAACGCCGTTACTGCTAAAAGCAGGGCTTGTTCATGCTCAGTTTGAAACGATACATCCGTTTCTCGATGGAAATGGACGTATAGGCCGTCTTTTGATCACATTTTTACTCTGTGCTGAACAAGTACTTTCAGAGCCACTACTCTACCTGAGTCTTTATTTTAAGCGCAACCGAGACGAATACTACGAAAGATTGCAGCGTGTACGAGTAGATGGTGATTGGGAAGGATGGCTAAAATTCTATTTTGAAGGAATCCGAGATGTTTCCCTGCAAGCAATAGAGATAGCTCGTCAAATTAATCAATTGTTTGAACGAGATAGAAAGAGAATTCAGAAATTGGGCAAAGCTGCTTCATCAGCACTTGCTGTCTATGAACTCTTTGTGAAAAGAGGAGCGCTTTCTGTTTCATTTGGAACGAAAAACCTAAACTTGTCTCACCCGACTGTCAGGGCAGCAGTAAAAAGATTGACTGATCTCAATATAGTTCACCCCATGCCAGGCACAAAACGGAACAGGACATTCTTATACACTGAATATTATTCTATCTTAATGGAAGGTGCCGAGAGCTAGTTGCGAGCTTTCGCTGCTGAACAAAAAATCGATCACGCTTTTAGCTTTGTCTGCCTCTATGTCTAAAATTGATCCGTTCGGTCTCAGTCTTGTCGATTAAAGTGCCTTGATCTCATTCATGATTCCCTTGTGGTAGTTCCTTTTGAGAATGCCCACCCTGCTAATATTCTGCTAAGGGAAAGAGCGCAAACAGCGACAAAATCAAGCAAGGGACAACAAACCAAACAATTCCATATACGCAGGTCTGTCAACTAATAGCAATAAAGAAAAGACACCCGGACTGGACTTTTAATCCGGGTGTCGAAGGTTCGAATCCTTCACGGCTCACGAAAAACAATAACTCCGGTGAAATCGGGGTTATTGTTTTTCTTTGGCTTTTGAGAAATTCGAACTTTTGCAGGGATTAAATTCATCAACCTCCAGGCGAGGTATAGACATATTGGCCACGCAAGCGAGCTTCTAATCAGATATATTTTCCAAATATTTGTCGATTCAAAATGATTGCTAGGGTATGATCTTTTATAAGGCAAATTGACTTATGAAGTGGAGGAGACATGCTAACAGACAAACAGGTAGCAGCTATATTGCCGGCAAAAGACATTGAGCGGGCTAGAGATTTTTACGAGAATAAACTAGGGCTCGAAGTTCAAGGAGAAGTAGGCGGCGGCATGATCTTAAGCGCTGGGCTGGGCTCGGCTCTGTTTATCTACCAAAAAGAAGACATGGTAAGCGCAACACATACAGTCGCCGGCTTCAATGTTGAGAATATTGAAAAAGAGGTCGCTGATCTTAAGAGCCGGGGCGTGGTATTTGAGGAATATGATATGCCCGGAATGGAAACTGTTGATGGAGTCGCGTCTTTTGAGGGCGCCAAATCAGCCTGGTTCAAAGATTCAGAAGGAAACATTCTTTCCCTGAACCAAATGTAAGAATGGTTTCTAAAACTCTTTCGCTTAATATACCGGGAGCTGAAATATGCTATTCTCTTGCCCGCAGCACGCGGAGAAAGAAAACTATCTCTATATCCGTAAGCCATGAAAAAGGCGTTATTGTGCGAGCGCCGCTTAGAGCTTCTCAAAAAGAGATAAACGAAATAGTCGCAACCAAAGCTCGATGGATTCAAAAGACGGTTGAAGAAACAAGAAACCGTAAAGAGCTCTTTTCAAAAAAGTATGCCAATGGTGAGCTCTTCAAATTGCTTGGTCATGATTTTCCGTTATTGATCAATGAGCGACAAATAAAAAGAGTCCGACCAGCCCGGCTAGCTGATGGTTGTTTGGTTGTCGCCATCCCTATGGGACAAGACAAAGACAATCACGTCGACTGGATCAAGCAGTCACTACAGCTCTTCTTCAAGCCTCGAGCCAGAAGTTACATCAACCGTGCTGTTGCCAAAGCATCCAGACATATGCGACTTCAGCCAGTTGCGATTCGAGTGAAAGACTTAAGAAGAAGTTGGGGCATCTGCTCAGATAAAGCCCTTAGCTTTAATTGGCGCTTGATCATGGCGCCGGCTCCGCTTGTCGAATATGTGGTCGTCCATGAGCTCTGCCATCTGAAGCACAGAAACCACTCTCCGGCTTTTTACGACCATCTCTCAACCTTCTTGCCGGATTATAAAGATCGTCGAAAGACTCTTAAAGAGATGGCGCCCCATTTAGATTTGTAATCTTTAAGATATTGCGCGTTTTTCAAACTCTCGAGTCGCCACCGCCATAAGAATGACGATGCTAACAACTATCCCCAAAATTGCGTATTCCGGGGCCATATGAGGTATCTGCGGCGTTAACTGGCCGCGATAGCCCTCGCTCAAATAAACAAGCGGATTGAGAAGAACAAGATACTGTAGCCACGGTATTTTTGATAACCCGGCCCAGGGATAATATGTGGCCCCCAAAAATATCATCGGCACAATGACCGTCGCGAACATCATAGAGAAACGCATAGGCTCAACTATGGTTCCCAAGACCATGCCTAAAGTCGCTGAGACCAAACCTCCTAGAACCAAGAGGAGTATCAGCAATGGCAAGCTTTCAAGGTGCAGGTTCAGGTTTTCCCACATTATCAGATAAGCCACGGGGAAAACAAAAGCCGCTGCCAGCCAAGCTTCGAACATCCCCATGATTATTTTTTCTATCATGACCAAGCGGATGCTAATCGGAGCCATTAAACGATCCTGAATCTCTTTCGTGGCGCCAAAATCCCACGCCAGCGGCATGGCTGTTCCTTGAACTCCAGCCGCCATGGTGCTAACAGCTAAAATGCCTGGAAGGACCAATGTTGAAAATGATCGGGGAATTGAGCCGATAGTCGGAAGCACATAACCGAAGATAAAGGCGAACAAGAGCGGTTGTACGCCGATCCTCAGAAAAAAATCCCCCAGATTGCGAGACATAACTTTTAGGTCCCGCTCCATGATCGCTAGAAATGTTTTATAGGTGCTCACTCTCTGAGCGCCCTCCCTGTCATGTGAACAAAGACATCCTCTAATGTCACCGGGTGCAGTTGAACCGATTGCAGTTTGACATTATGCTTTCTGGTTACCTCAACTATGTTGGCCAGCGCTTCTTCGGGCCTATCAAGAAACAACCTGTGCGTGTTATTTTCGCTCTCTACCCTGTCCAGCCCCGGGACCTCAGCCTTCAACCAATTAGGCAAATCCTCAGAATGGTCAAGGGTTTTGAGGTCAACCACATTTCCGCCTGGCGTGGCCTTTTTTAATCTCGCCGGGGTGTCCATTGTTAGAATCTTACCCTTGTCCATAATTGCCACCCTATCGCAAAGCTGATCCGCTTCTTCCATATGGTGGGTCGTTAAGAAAATAGTCTGGCCGGAGTCATTTAGATCGCGAATCTTATGCCAGATCATCAACCGCGACTGAGGGTCAAGGCCGGTTGTGGCTTCGTCAAGAAATAATACTTCAGGATTATGCATCAGAGCCCGGGCTATCTGAAGCCTCCTGGCCATACCTCCGGAAAAATCAGAGGGATAGTCCGAGGCCCGTTTAGAGAGCGCCATTAGCTCGAGCAATTCCTGGGCTCTGGCTTCACGTTCTTCTTTGGGCATACCGAAGTACTTGGCGTGATAGATAAGGTTTTCCCTGGCCGTCAGCGACCGGTCCAAATTAATGCCTTGGGGCACAACCGCTATTTTCTTTTTCACGCTTATAGGATCGAGACCCAAATCGATGCCGGCAATGCTCGCTCGGCCATCAGTGATTCTGACGGTTGTCGTCAACATTCCAATAGTCGTTGATTTTCCGGCTCCGTTTGGACCGAGAAGGCCAAAGATTTCTCGACGGCCGACATCGAAGCTGATGCCGGCGACGGCCTCTATATAGTGGCCGCCCCGAGCATAATATGTTTTTTTTAGGTCGTGAACTTGAATTATCGGCTCTGCCATTACTTTCTCTATTTTCGCACAATACGAAAGTAAAGAAACATTTGGTACGAAGAAGTTTGTTAGCTCGTGGCCTTATCCCGGCTTTTTCTTATAACCACAACCACGCCAACCATTAGCAGCAGAAAACCAATACTTGTTCTTGCCAAAGTATCCGCCCCGGTTTTTAAAAGAGGAGTATTATTCAATGCCGCAGCCAAGTTAACGCGACCAACCCCAAAAGTGGTGTCGAAACCTACGGCCCCTAAATCAACCGAGCTAGTCTCTATTATCAGCTCGACCTGGAGTGGTGACAGCCCAGGATTTCGCCACCTGAGCAGCGCTGCACCACCGGCGGCTACCGGTGACGCCATAGATGTGCCTGACATATAATCGTAGTTTTGCGATAGACCGCTGGGTCCGCTGTT